>NZ_JBEAES010000015.1:0-160898 GCF_050477165.1 Brevibacillus sp. FIR094
TGGTCGCATTCTCTTGAAGGTGTTTTGATTTGTCTTACGTTATGGGGTCAGTCCCTCAACGGGTGGATAGGCTTTTTCTTCTTATTTGATTACGTTGCTCATTACATTCTCAATCATTTGGCGGTTAGCAATGACGCCTGTGTACAGCCAACTGAAATCTTTCGCAAACGTATAGGCATTTCCATTTTTCACAGCAGGGATATTCGCCCATACTGGGTCCTTTTGCAGCTGTTCCACAGCAATTGGATTACTGTTTACGATAATCAAGTACTCGGCATCGAGTTCAGCCAATTTTTCCATGGAAATCGCGTTCCAGTTTGCTTCTCCTGACTTGGAGATTTCCTGTACGATGGCAGGAACCTTAAACCCGAGGTCCTTGTAAAGCACATCGCCGCTAGACAAGTCTTGACGTGCTACGTACACATTTTTCCCCGTCATCCACAGTGCTGCCGCCGATTTTTCCTCAATCGCTTGCTGCAACTTTTGTTTGGACTCGGCTGCAAATGTCTCATAATCCGCAAGCACTTTCTTCGCTTCTTCTCCCTTGTTGAGGACTTCTCCTACTGTCAGGAGTTCTTTACGCCAATCGCTGTTCTTTTCTTTTCCAATGGTATAGGTTGGCGCAATTTTTTCGTACTGACTATACTTGTCGCCTTGGATTAAGGTCGCGCTATCCAAAATAATCAGGTCAGGGCTGTGGCTCATCACAACTTCTGGTGGCAGATCATAAGGAATCGCTGGAATACCCGCCAGCTCCTTTTGCAAGTAGCCTTGTACCTCGCTATTGCCTACTGACCATTGGGCAACTGGCTTCACTCCCAAGGCTACTAAATGATCCTCCAGATAAGAAGCGATCACGCGCTGCGGTTGGGCTGGGACCGTTACTTCATTTCCCATCGCATCCTTCAGTACTCGTGGAGCTTCAGCCCCTGGTGTCGCAGTCTGACTGTCACCTGTTTGTGTATCTGGATTCGCAGCGTTCGGCTGGCCAGAACAAGCGCTCACGATTGTAACTAGGCTTGCCAATACGACACTGGCTATCGAAAGTTTGGCTGTTTTCTTCATTGGTGTATTCCTCCATCTACGTCATGCCATCAAGCAGCGGCAATTGCCAACTCGACCACATTTTCATTGAGAACAATTATCAAAATCACAATGGGTATTATATCGGATTATGGAACGATGCTCAACTTTTTGTTTATAGAAACGAAAAAAGACCCCCTGCTTACGAAGCAGAAAGTCCCTCTACTCTCTATTTTTTTATCCGCTTAGCGTGGAACCCCACTTAACAAGAATCGATGCAGTCCCCCGATCAGACACACGCCAGCTGTCACAAAAAACGCAATGAAATAGGAATGGTGCCAATTCCCCAGCAAGCCTGCCAATATTGGGCTCAATACCGCTCCGATCGACAATACCGCTGAGTAAATACTAAACACACTTCCGTATTGCTCTCGGGGTGAATGTACCGTCAAAATCGTCGCAAAAGCTGGGAACAGCATCCCAAAGCACGCCCCGAAGAAAAACATCATGACGTGAATCGGAATCGCCAAACCGATTGCGAGGGCGTACAGAAGAAGGCTAAGCACACCCAATCCAGCAAACGTTCTCGTCTCTACGGGGACGCGATACAGCCAAAACTGGCACAGAATCGCTAATGCCCCCAAGCCTTTCAAACTGAACAATATCCCAGTAACTGCCGGGGACAGCCCTTGTTTTTGGATGAGCAAAGGCACTTCATAGATGATTGTTCCTTGGGCGTAAATGATCGCAAATCCCCCAAGAAACGCAGGGTACAGCATTCGATTTTCCAGGATGGCGGTAAGGCTCTGCTTGCTTCCACCTTTGTTCCGTGGCGTGGACGGCGTGCTTCCCTCTACTCTTTGGGGCAACATCATCCAAGCGAAAACGCCAGCAATGATCATCATGTAGCCGAGAATCACGAATGATTGGCCATAGCCGAACTGCACCGCCAAAAAGCTACCGACTGCCGGGGATACGATACCCGCCGAGGTAAGGACCAATCCCTTTTTACCCATGATCTCGCCCTGCTCAAGTTCCGTCTTCCCCGTTTCTCCGAGTAAGGCTGAACAAGCAGGAGATACGAACGCCATCAAAAACCCGAGCATCAGCCGAAAGGTAAAAAAGCCTGCGGTATTTTGCACGATGCCTTGGCCAATTAGCATCACGCCAGCCAAAATCAATCCACCTGCGATAAACCATTTTTTCGGATAGCGATCGAGAAAAGGACCTGCGATCAGATTGCCTGTCAAATTGCTGATCGCATACCCGCCGAGCACGAAGCCGATCATTGCAGCGGAAACACCCAATACGTTTAAATACGGCGCAAGAAGTGGTGTCTGCGCGTGCATGTCAAAGGCAACAAGAAACAAAACCACTAACAGGAGAGCCCTCAAAGCATTCCCTTCCTCTCTAACGGCCTGTCTTTGTCCCAGTATATGAAGGGAATGGTACAAGTAGGATAATAAAAGAATATTGAAGATTCGGAATAAATGTAGCAATTATTTTCGTATTACCGTAATATTTACTGTAATACCGTAATTTTTTATATCCAGGAGGTGACTTTTTGGAGCACGTTTACAAAAAAATACGAGCGCTTCGTATACAGCAGGAGCTTACTTTAAAGGATTTAAGTGAGAAATCAGGCTTTTCCGTCAGTTTCTTATCACAAGTAGAGCGTGGTAACAGTTCGCTCGCGATTACTTCTCTACAAAAAATTGCAGAATGCCTGGGTGTCCCCATTACGTACTTCTTTGAAGTAGAAAAAGATATCACGTATCACACGCCCATTGAAAAGCGTCAAACGTTGCAGATTGAAGGTTCACCTGTGAAGTACGTTCGAATCGGTGGGAATTTCCCAGACCGAGCACTTGAACCCCTCCTCAACGTGTTGCCACCTGCACAGACGAAGCATGTCGCCTTTCAGCATCCCGGTGAAGAGTTTTACTACGTCGTAAAAGGTTGTTTCACCATCGTCGTCGACGGAACAGAATACCATCTCCAACAAGGAGACACGATCCACTTCCCTTCCTCGCTCCTTCATACGTGGTACAATCCTTCCACTGTTGAAGAAGCCGAGATCCTGTCCGTTTTGACGCCTGTCATTTTTAGAACCTAACATTGTCTACCAATTAAAAAGGGTGATCTGGATGCAAGAAAGATTGGAAAAGCTGCACGCGTATATGGAAAGCAGGAATCTGGACGCATTGATTATTACTCATCCCAAAAACGTGTACTACTTTACCGGATTTTTGACAGAGCCACATGAACGTTTTATGGGCCTCGTTTTGGTGAGAGGCGAGTCCCCCTTCCTCTTCGTTCCACTACTGGACGGTGAAAAAGCACGGGAGGCTTGTCCTGCCATTATGATTTACACCCATGACGATTCACAGAATGCACTAACCGAGCTTCAGCATTTGCTGCCGATTCGCCTCACTCACATTGGTGTGGAGAAGAACCATTTGACAGCGAAAACATATGAGGCACTCGTATCGATCGTGCAAGCTACAGAAGCAGTGGATATCGGAGATTTGCTGTGCAATATACGCCTGGCTAAGGATGCATCTGAAATCGCGACTATCAAACGAGCTATTTGGGTGATGGAAGAATCCCTACGCCGTACGCTCCCTCTGATATCCGTAGGGATGACAGAACTAGACGTCGTAGCAGAGCTGGAATATCAGATGAAAAAGCTAAAAGCCCAAGGCCCTTCCTTTTCGACGATTGTACTGGCTGGAGAAAAAGCAGCACTGCCCCATGGCGACCCAGGTGACCGCGTGATTCAGGCGGGAGAAGTTTTGTTGATTGACGCAGGGGTGTATGTCGATGGGTATGTATCGGACCTGACTCGTACTTTTGCAGTTGGTCAACTGGGTGCAGAATTGCTAGACATGTACGATACAGTCTTGCAAGCGAATCTGGCTGGGATACAAGCCGTAACACCAGGAGCGCTGATCGCAGATGTTGACCTAGCTGCACGAGGTGTCATTGCGGACCGGGGCTATGGAGAATTTTTCATTAATCGTGTAGGGCACGGAATCGGATTGGAGCTTCATGAGGCCCCGTACGTTCACAGCCAGGCAGTAGGAGAACTCATCCCAGGCATGGTTTTCACGATTGAACCGGGCATATACAACACGAAGATCGGTGGCATCCGCATTGAAGACAATGTGCTCGTCACGAAGGATGGCGTAGAAGTATTGACGTCTTTTCCCAAAGAGCTGCAAATCGTCGGATAAATGAAAAAAGAAAAGGCTGGTGGCGTTCCTTTGAAAGTGCTAGAAACAGATCGTCTCATCCTCCGCTGGCAAACTGCCGAAGACGCTGATTTTGTCTTGAAACTGATGAATGAGCCTTCCTGGATTCGATTTATTGGCGATCGTGGTCTCCGTACGACGGAAGACGCCCGCAACTATATTTTGAATGGTGCTGTCGCGATGTACGAGAATCATGGCTTTGGTCTGTATTTGGCAGAACTGAAGGAAGGAAATGCTCCTATCGGTTTATGTGGACTGATCAAGAGAGATTCGTTGGAGGATGTCGATATCGGCTTTGCCTTTCTTCCCGCATACTGGGGCAAAGGCTACGCATATGAGGCAGCCTCTGCCGTTCTTGCCCACGGAAAAGAAGTTGGGTTAAAGCGCATCGTAGCAATTACCAACCTCGATAATGCATCTTCGGCCAATCTTCTAAAGAAAATCGGCCTGCACGATAAAGGGATGATTACCCTTCCGAATGCTACGGAGGAGGTCAAGTTTTTTGCCATCGAGTTCTAGTCCATGCTGTCCAAATGAGTTGTTGAATTAGTGAATTGGATCAGACGTCCGTATTCGTTAATGTGGGAAAAAGAGGGCCTCACCGTAATCGGGAGGCCCTGCATTTCCTTTTTCAATTAAGAATGAACGGATTTCAAACCAAGAGAACTGTCATGGAACTTGATATTCGAGTACTTATCCATCGCGACACGCAGCTGGTACTCGCTCTCAAACAGCATCACCGGACGGCCATAACGGTCGCTAACGGTTCGGTTCTTCACTGCATCGATGTCTGCTTTCTCCCCTTCGAGCCAGCGAGCGATTTGATACGGCATACGAGTCAGCATGATGTCTACTCCGTACTCGGCTTTCAAACGGTATTCCAGTACCTCGAACTGCAGAACACCTACCACGCCAAGAATCAGCTCTTCCATCGGATGGGTACGGAATAACTGCACCGTTCCTTCCTCGGTCAACTGCATGATCCCTTTTTGGAATTGCTTGTGCTTCATCGCGTCCTTCACCATCACCTTGGAGAAAAACTCTGGCGAGAAGTGCGGCATTTCTTCGTACTCAAACGATTTTCCAACACAGAGTGTATCACCGATCTGGAAAATGCCCGGGTCAAAAAGACCGATGACATCTCCCGCGAACGATTCATCGACTATTTCGCGGTCCTGTGCCATAAACTGTACAGGCTGCGCCAATTTGATGTCTTTGCCAAGACGAACGTGCTTGACTGACATTCCCCGCTCAAACTTGCCGGAGCAAATACGCAAGAAAGCGATGCGATCTCGGTGAGCTGGATTCATATTGGCTTGGATTTTGAAGATGAAGCCGGAAAACGCGTTCGTATACGGATCGATCAAGCCTTCTGTACTCTTCTTCGCAGAAGGTGCTGGCGCCATTTGCAGGAAGTTGTCCAGGAATGTTTGTACACCGAAGTTATTGATGGCACTACCGAAGAAAACAGGTGTCAGTTGTCCTTTGTTGATCAGTTCAGGATCGTATTCATCTCCCGCAACATCCAGCAGGGAGATTTCGTCCTGCAACTGCTGCCACAGCTCTTGACCGACACGATCACCGATTAGTGGATCTTCTGCTCCCTCTACAGGGAAAAAGGAAATATCCTCGTGCTGTGTGTTGTTTTGATACAGCTCGACACGAGACTTCATGCGGTCAAATACACCACTGAAATAGCTGCCCATCCCAATCGGCCAGTTCATCGGATAAGAACGAATACCCAATACGCGCTCAATTTCTTCCAAGAGCTCGAATGGATCTTTACCGTGACGGTCCAGCTTGTTCACGAACGTAAAGATTGGAATACCGCGCATCCGACAGACCTTGAACAGCTTGATCGTCTGTGCCTCTACCCCTTTTGCTACGTCGATAATCATCACAGCAGCGTCAGCAGCCGTCAGCGTACGGTACGTATCTTCACTGAAGTCCTGGTGACCAGGTGTATCCAAAATATTGATGTGGTGTCCGTTGTATTCGAAATCCATCGCACTGGACGTTACGGAGATTCCACGCTTTTTCTCTATCTCCATCCAGTCGGATGTAGCGTGCTTGGAATTTTTACGCCCTTTGACCATCCCTGCTTCACGGATGGCTCCGCCGTAGTAGAGCAGCTTTTCCGTCATTGTCGTTTTACCCGCATCCGGGTGGGAGATGATGGCGAAGGTACGGCGTTTTGCTATCTCATTTTCCCATTGGGGATTGGATTGACTCATCTTCATTCTCCTGTCATCGCAAATAAGTAACACATTCGTTTCCTCTACGATTATACCGACAAATGCTTGCCGCATCCACCTAGTAATTTTTCAGCAAATCGTTATAATATTCAGTAGTAAAAATTTTTTGACTGCATGACTTACATATCTTTTACCAGAATATTACAACTTTACAGGAGGAACCCTATGTCAACGACTGTGGAAACACGTACGGCTGAATTCCGTGACTATGTGAAGAAAATAACCAGCTATACGCAAGCACTGAGCGTTCTTTATTGGGACAAGGCTACACAAGCGCCTCGCAATGGAATGGATGCCCGTTCTGAAATCATCGGGACTTTGGCTGGCGAGCAATTCAAGCTGGCAACGTCTAAAGAAATGGAAGCGCTTTTGACAGAGCTGAGTGAGCCAGCTGTCCTCGAAACATTGGATGAAATTACCCGTCACAGTGTGCTGGAATGCAAAAAGGAATTTGACCGCAACAAGAAAATTCCTGCTGACAGGCATCAGGAGTACGTCGTGCTGACCGCCAAGGCAGAAACGGTGTGGGAAGAAGCTCGTGCCAACAACGACTTTACCATGTTCCAGCCGTACCTCGAAAAAATCGTGAACTTCCAGCTCGAGTTCATCGAGTATTGGGGTCATGATGGCAAAAACAAGTACAACACCCTCTTGGACATGTATGAGCCTGGCATGACAGTCGATCAGCTTGATCCGATCTTCGCCACCTTGCGCGAGAAAACCGTCAAGCTGGTAAAAGCAATCGCCGACTCCCCGAACAAGCCAGACACATCATTTTTGACGAAAAACTTCCCAGTGGCAGACCAAGAAGCATTCAGCCGTTATATCCTTGAGAAAATCGGGTACGACTTCAAGTCTGGCCGCATGGATCGCAGTGCTCATCCGTTCTGCACCACCTTCAACCCTGGAGATGTCCGCATTACGACGCGCTACGCTGAAAATGATTTCAATTCTGCACTCTTCAGTTGTATTCACGAGGCTGGTCACGCGATGTACGAGCAGAACATCAATCCTGACCTGTTGTTCACGCCTCTGTGCGATGGTACCTCCATGGGGATTCACGAATCTCAATCCCGCTACTGGGAAAACATGGTTGGACGCAGTCTGCCGTTCTGGAATCACTTTTTCGCTGACTTGCAAAAAGCGTTCCCTACCCAATTCGAAGGTGTGTCTGTAGAAGACCTACATCGTGCAGTTAACGCTGTTACTCCTTCCTTTATCCGTACGGAAGCAGATGAGTTGACGTACAACCTGCATGTTATGATCCGCTACGAAATCGAGAAAGGCTTGATTAATCAAACCATTCAAGTGGCTGATCTGCCAAAAATCTGGAACGAAAAAATGAAAGAATACCTGGGTGTTGAGCCACCGACAGATGCACTGGGTGTGCTTCAGGATGTACACTGGTCAGGCGGAATGATCGGTTACTTCCCTACTTACTCGCTGGGTAATGTGTATGCGGCACAATTCGTCCACGTGATGGAGAGTGAGATCAACGGCTACGAAGAGCTGATCGCAAAAGGCGATTTCGCTCCAATCCGTGAGTGGCTCAAGGAAAAAATCCATCAGTACGGTAAAATGAAGAGCCCTCGTGAACTCGTTCAAGCGATTACAGGCGAAGGTACAAATGCGACTTACTTGATGAATTACCTTGAGAAAAAATACACAGACGTATACAAGCTAGAAAAATAGGCCTTTAGACTGCTCAATCCTTTCGTACAAAAAGCCAGTCAAACCCGTGAACTGCACCCTAATTGTTAGAAACATCTAACAGTTGGAGGTGCAGTTCAGTTTTGACTGGCTAGTCTTTTGAACAATCGATTCCGGTTAGTTTCAAGCATTCGATGTTATTGGTAGCATCCAGGAAGGACATGAACCACAGTACAGGGCACTACGATCGGGTCAGCTGGCGCGGCGGGAGCGAACCAAGGTTAGCCCAGCGAGGACTATGCCGGTCAGCCCCATCACGATGGCCACGATGGCTCCGGCTCGCCCGCTGCCAGTGCCGAAATCACCGGTGAAGTTGGCCAGATGAAGTCCAGCATAGACAATAACGATCAGCCCCATCACCGCAGCCACGATGGCACCGCGTCTCCCTGAGCCGATGCCGAAGCGACCGGCGGAGCGGGCCAGAGACAGCCCGCCGATGACCGCGCTGATCAACCCCACCACTGCGTCCATCGTGGCCCAGAGTCGCCCGAGGGTTAATCCGTATACGATATTACCGTTGGTCACTTCAGCAGAGGCTATGGTTGGAACAAGCAAAAGTGCACAAAGTATTCCGAATGAAACTAGCTTCATTTTCATTTGCTAATTACTCCTTTTTTTTTGCAAACCGAAAAAATTTTACAACGTTAATTTCATTGAATTTTCAATCAATTGATATCATCCATTATCATTACGGAAGCGTAGGCCTGCTTTACGCCGACTCGTATTCCTATGCATTCATAACCATCACTCCATTTCAGCTTAATGGTTACGTAATTGGTGGATAAATCCCCCCTTAGCTCCTAATTCTAGCAGCGCCTCTCAATCGACATCGCACACAATCCACTGCTCATTCCTTTCTCAACCAGTTTATAAAACAAATATCGAGAACTTATGCAGATCTTCCTCTCTTTGCGTGGATTTCTTCAAGAACCTTCTAAATCACTGTATAATTTCGGTAAGCACTATAACTCTCGTCAATGGAAGCAGACTAAAAGGGGAAGATGTGATGGGAATGGAACCGAAATTGTTGCTTGTGGAGGACGAACCAGGCATGCTGGAGGAGATGCAGACCTTTTTGCAACGTGAAGGGTTCCGGGTATTAACCGCCTGTACCGGCAAGGAAGCGCTCATGATTGCCCGGTCTGAACGGCCCGATCTCATCGTGCTTGATTGGATGCTCCCCGAGAAAAGCGGCATCGACGTCTGCCGCGAAATCAGGCAAACTTCGCGATGCGGAATTATTATGGTCACGGCTCGATCGGATGAATCGGATAAAATCGTCGGTCTGGAAATCGGCGCGGATGATTATTTGACGAAGCCGTTCAGCTTGCGCGAGCTGGCTTCGCGCATCCGAGCTTTACTTCGTCGCTTACGCGGACCTGAAGACAGGTCGATGTTCTTGGAAAGAGACAACTTGATCATTTCCGAGGCCAAATGTCAGGTATTCAAAGACGGTCAGGAAATACAATTGACACCTACCGAATTCAAAATTCTGTTCACACTGGCGGGGCGTCCAGGCATTGTCTTTAGCCGTTTGCAATTGTTAAAGGCTGCTTTGGAGGATGAGTACATGGGATACGAACGGACGATGGATTCCCATATCCGGAATCTTCGCCGCAAACTGGGAGACGATCCTGCCAATCCTCGATATATTCAAACGGTATATGGTTTCGGTTACCGATTCGGTGAACGCTCATGAAGATGACGGTCCGGATGAAAATATTTGCTATGGGACTGCTTTTGCTCATTGTGGGTAACACTATCTCCCTTACAACGCAAGTTTACACAGGCGGCTTGTTCGATCAATTTCAAAGGGAACAAATCGATGCCAATTATTTGAAGGCCACGCCCGAAGAGCAAATCGAAATCTTAAAATCTTATTTCCTTGACAAAATGGAGCTGAACGTACTTCTTAGAATGTCCTTTTTTGTTACGATCGGGTTGTCCTTTAGTTTTTGGATTTCAGGAGTACTGACCCTCCCGCTCAAAAAGCTTATAGCTGCCATAGAGCGTGTGGCGCAGGGCGACCTGAACGTCAAAGTACCTGTAGACACGAAAGATGAGTATGGGAAAGTCAGCCAAACGTTCAATGATATGACGCTTCGTCTGCGTGAAGCCGAAGAAGCCCGCAGAAGATTGGTGGCCGATGTTGCTCACGAGCTTCGCACGCCGCTGTCCATTATGCAGCTTAAACTGGAGAATTATCAACAGGCCGGTCATCCTGTCCCGCCGGAAATGCTGCTTCGGATTCATGATGAAGTGATCCGAATGAGCCTACTTGTAGATGATCTTCACGTCTTGTCGTTGGCGGAATCGGATCGGTTGTCGCTCGATCGAAAACCGATCGACCTGACGGTACACCTAGAACGAATCGTAGACGACTTGAAATTCGAAGTGGAAGAAAATGGATTGGAAATTCACCTTCATTCAATTTCAAGACCGGCTACCGTTATGGCCGATGCGAGACGAATTACACAGGTTTTCTTTAATTTGCTGACCAATGCGATTCGTTACACGCCACGTGGAGGGAAGATTACGGTTGAAATCGAAGACCGGGTCGTTGATCGGAATGCGTTCTTTGCACGTATCTCGGTGATCGATACCGGCATCGGAATACCGGAGGAACATCTGCACCACCTATTCGATCGATTTTACCGCGTAGACGAAGCGCGCTCGCGGCATACAGGCGGAACAGGGCTCGGATTATCTATCGTCCACCATTTTGTAAGAGCCCACGGCGGTTTCATCCGCGTTGAAAGTCAGCCTGATGAAGGTGCTATATTTGCCGTTTATCTGCCTATTGGCAATGATATATAATTCAATGATAACCCCGGCTCACAAACATGAAGGAATTTCCAGTAGCAATGCTCTTTTCACTCATCGAGGATCGGATAAGGCTTTTGATTTCACTAATACTTTATTGATTCTCTGAACTTTTCAGTTACCTTTCGTAACCTACGAACATAAAAGTGCATCCTTCCCCCCGGGGATAAATGCTAGTACACTGCACAATATACATGAGATTCCTATTGTCTTGAAAAAGGAGTGTTATCGATTGGCTATCGATCTAAAAGGAAAAACCGCAATCATTACAGGAGCTGGTAAAGGCATTGGTCGCGCTACTGCCATTGCTTTGGCAAAAGAAGGCGTGAATCTCGGCCTCTTGGCTCGTTCTGAGGAAAATTTGAAGCAAGTAGCCAAGGAAGTAGAAGCATACGGCGTGAAGGTCGCGATTGCGACAGCAGACGTTTCCAACTATGATGACGTCACGACAGCCGTTACTTCTATCAAAAGTGAACTGGGTCAAATTGATATCCTGCTCAACAATGCAGGCGTGGCTAAATTCGGTAAATTCCTGGAGCTTGAAACGACCGAATGGGAGCAAATCATCCAAGTCAATCTGATGGGTGTGTACTACGTGACTCGCGCTGTACTCCCTGGCATGATTGACCAAAACTCCGGTGACATTATCAACATCTCCTCCACTGCTGGACAAAAAGGAGCTCCTGTCACCAGCGCGTATAGTGCATCCAAGTTTGGTGTTCTTGGCCTGACTGAATCGTTGGCTCTCGAAGTGCGCAAACACAATATTCGCGTAACGGCGCTTACACCTAGCACAGTAGCAACCGATATGGCCATTGACTTGGGTCTGACCGACGGAAATCCTGAAAAGACCATGCAGCCTGAGGATATTGCTGAGTTCGTAGTTAGCCAGCTGAAGCTGAACAAACGCATCTTTGTGAAATCCGCTGGACTGTGGTCCACCAATCCATAGAAATGGCACGGCAAAAAAGCGAAAAGAGTCCGTTCGTACAGGCGGATTTCTTTTCGCTTTTTTTCGAAGTCCTGTGAAAACGCTTCTTTTTTGTTCACGTTCTATCCACGATTTCTTCACGCCTTATTCACACCTGCCCAACCAAAAATGCCCTCAACTGGAGTATGATGAACATGTAAAACATTTCCACAAAGTGGAGGGTATCCTTATGATACAAATGCTGTCGAATTGGTTGTGGGGTAATGAAGAACAAGAAGTCGTTCCATTCGAGACGAAAAGATACGTCCGAAATGAATTGGAGCAATTCACGTTCAATGAGCCACAGCAAGTGCTGCCGTATCCGCTTCCCCAGTTATAAGATCCAATACTTGGTCGAATATAACCTGAAGCTGCCGAATCTGGCAGCTTTTTTTGCTTCTTTCTGAAAGCGCTCACTGATGTGCTACAATGTGGTAAACAGGAGGGGTTCGCTTTGGTTCAGTTCACAGAAAAATGGTTGCCCACATACATTCGCCGCGATTTGGCGGTCTTATTTTGCGGTATCAATCCAGGGCGTATATCAGCTACGACGGGCTTCCACTACGCCAATCCAGCCAACCTGTTTTGGCGCGGATTGTACGAAGGCGGCCTGACACCTCACAAGCTCTTGCCCGAGGAAACCGCTACCCTCTTAAACTACAACTACGGTATTACCGATCTGGTATCACGCCCTACCCGCTCCGCAACAGACCTGCGCAACGAGGATTATGCCACAGGTGCAGAGCTGTTCGTCCAAATGATTCAGACTTACCGGCCTCGTGTCATTTGTTTTAACGGCATTACTGCTTTTCGTCACGCGACTGGACAAAAAAAAGAAGCAATTTCACTGGGGCTACAGCCAATCAGATACTTTGGGACAGAAGATTGGTCTGGCAGCTATGTGTTTGTCGTCCCGTCTACCAGTGGGGCTAACGCATCTTTTACACGTGAGGAACGAATCGCCAAGTTTACTGAGCTGAGTCATTTTTTACACGAGATGAATTGGCATCCTCTTCCTTCGCCTAAGTAGATTCCTTTCGTGTCAACCACTCCTCTTCTTCCGTACAATACTTGTAGCTCTCTACGCAAGGAGGGGCATCAACAGTGGACGATAAAGGAACATTTGATATCCTCTCCATACTTCTCAAAATGGAAAAAGGGGCCTCTGAGCAACCATTTTTCTCTGTCACGGAGATTTTAACAATGGGAATTTGCTCGTCAGTAATCAAAGAATTGCGACCATTGACTGGGAGGACGTTCGTTACGATTTTCCATCCAAAGGCATTGCCCGTGTTCTATCCCTTGCTATGCGAAAAAATGAGTAGTGGAACGAGGAATGGTTCTCTCATATATTGAGAGGCTATCTTCAAGAAAATCCCGATCTATTGAGCAATTGCATTTGCTCTTTATCGATCTCACTTTCCCGCATATCATTGAACGTTTTTTACGCAAAAAACTGTATGCCCAGATGAACCTTGCTGAGATTCAACAGTTTTGCAATCGGGAAGCTCTCTAGACCGCTTTTATGTTAGACGAAATGAAGGCCCATGCATATTAGACGTAAGGCTATAGCCTGTCTATACA
Source organism: Brevibacillus sp. FIR094 (assembly GCF_050477165.1). Lineage (NCBI taxonomy): Bacteria > Bacillati > Bacillota > Bacilli > Caryophanales > Paenibacillaceae > Brevibacillus > Brevibacillus sp. FIR094. The sequence continues at coordinate 13,620 of NZ_JBEAES010000015.1, forward strand.
CATAGGCCTTCCTTATTTAACTGGCGTATACCGTTACGTCCGGGCGAGCTTCACTAATGAGCTTTGCTGGCGCGTATATTGAATGAGCTCTGCCGCCATCTCGTAATAATTGAAAGGTGTAATCAGATAGATGCCATTGAAGTAACGAACCGCCGTGTCGACCAATTCCTTCGCGATTGCGATCCCTTCTTGGCGGGCGGCCTCTCCCTGTACCTTTTTCATCCGTTCCAGCGCTTCTGTCGACAGCTTGATTCCTGGCACTTCATTATGCAGGAACTCCGCATTGCGCGAGCTGGTCAGCGGCATGATCCCGATAAAGACAGGAATACCGATATGCTTCGTCGCCTCGTATACATTCCGAATGGACTCTGCATCGTACACAGGTTGTGTCATAATGTAGTCCGCGCCTGCCTCGACCTTCTTTTCCAAGCGGGCAACGGCAGCATCCATATTTCGAACATTCGGATTAAAGGCTGCACCCACAATAAACTGGGCTTTTTGCTTTAACGGACGTCCTGAAAACGAAACACCTTCGTTCAACTGCTTCACCATGCGTATTAGATCAAACGAGGTCACATCAAATACCGAGCTGGCACCTGGCAAATCACCAAAGCGCGATGGATCGCCAGTAATCACCAATATTTGGTCGATCCCCAAAGCGTGCAACCCCATTAAGTGCGATTGCTGCCCAATGAGATTGCGGTCCCGGCAAGCAATGTGCAAGAGCGGATCGATTCCATGTCTGCTCTTCATGAGGGCCCCGAGAGCCATGTTGCTCATGCGCACTGTCGCCAACGAGTTATCCGCCAACGTAATGGCGTCTGCTCCTGCTTTGTGCAGCTCGCAGCATCCGTGGAGAAACTGGTCTGCGTCCAGATCACGCGGCGGATCGAACTCGACGATGATCGTCGTTGCTGTTTTTACCCGTTCGACAATGCTCGGTTTCTCCCTCTCCCTCGTGTTCTGCACAGAAATCGAAGGACGATCTCCAGCTACGATGGTCGGGTTCACACGCGCTTGCGGCTCAAGCGACTCAAGTGCATCCGCAATCGCCTTCACATGTGCAGGTGTGGTTCCGCAGCATCCGCCAATCAACCGGACCCCCTGCTCACGCAAGCGAAGCGCACTCTGTCCAAAATATTCAGGTGATGATTTAAAGGCGTATTCTCCGTCAGTCATCCCCAGACGCCCCGCATTCGGGAATACGGATAAAAGTGCATCTTCTGGAATCACTGTATTTTCAAACGAGCGTAGCAATTCAGCGGGACCAAGGCGACAGTTTAGTCCGATCACGTCAGCCCCTGCGGCTTTCAGCTCGGAAAAAGCATCTGTCAAAGCGTAGCCATCACGTGTGCGCCCTACTTCCAAAGTGGCTAACTGCGCGATTACAGGGACATCTGTGAGTGGACGGATTACCTCGATCGCCAGAAGCAGCTCCTCCAAGTCCACGAACGTCTCCAGAATCAGTCCATCTACGCCCGCATGCAACAGAGCGATCGCCTGTTCCTCATACTGGTCACGGTATTCGTCCAAAACCTTTTTCTTCACCCGTCCAGCCAAAATCGATCCGATGCTCCCAGCCACATAAGCATCATCCTGTGCGGCTTCCCGTGCAATGGCGACTGCTAGCCGGTTAATCCTTGCTACCTTATGCTCCAGACCGTAACGGCTCAATGCATCTCGGTTGGCAGAATACGTATTTGTCTCCAGGAACCGTGCACCGGCCTGATAGTAAGACATATGAACTTCATGTACCAAACGCGGGTTGGATAAACACAGCTCCTCAAAACTGACGCCAACCGGGACGCCCAGCCCGTGCAGCTGGGTCGCCATTGCACCATCTCCGACTAGCAGGTGGTCTTTCAAATAGGCTCGTAAATCTTTCTTTCTCGTCGTCAACTCAATCCCTTCTCTCCCATTTACATTTATCTTTAGACTTCAAAAATAGATGGACCTGCGTTGAAATAACGTGCTTCAGGATGTGCAAATACCATCGCCGATACGGAAGCTTCTGGCTCCATCATGAAGCCCTCTGTCAGCTGAACGCCGATATCCTCTGGACGCAACAGACGGAACAACTGCGCCTGATCCTCCAGGTTCGGGCAAGCAGGGTAACCGAAGGAGACACGAATGCCCTGATATCTAGCACCGAAGCGCTCGAGCATCGTCATCTCAACCGGATCCGGTATGCCCCACACGTCGCGCATGACGTGGTGAATTCGCTCTGCAAATGCCTCTGCCAGCTCCAATGCCAAGGCTTGGAGGACATGAGAGCGCAAGTAGTCACCACGATCTTTTAGCTCTGTAGATTTTTCGCGAATCCCGCCTCCAGCCGTTACGGTCAGGAATCCAACATAATCCATTTCCTTACTCTCCACTGGTCGCAAGAAGTCGGACAGGCAAAGATGAGGTTCTTCCAGCTGACGCGGGAACGAAAAGCGCTCTAGCAGCTTGCTGTGGTCTTTTGGATCATAGACCAAAATATCGTTACCATCTGACTGAGCCGGGAAGAACTGATACACGCCGTGTGTCGTAATGGTTTCTTTTTGCTTCGCTTCATTTAATAGGTCTTCCACAATACCGTACAGTTCCAGTACCTTCTCGTCGCCTGCCTCTATCAATCTATCTACATTTCCGCGAACACCGAGGTGCTTTCCGAGGAGCATCCGCAGGTTCAAATACGGTTGCAGATGGCTGAGCGGGTATTGTCGCAGAACATGTCGTTCACAATCTGGCGGCAGATGGATCGGAACAGTTCTACTGACAGCTGAGCGAGCTGGCAATGGTGCTTTTTTCTCCTCGACAACAGGCTGAGCCGTTGCAACTGCTTCCAGTAGATGCTGCTGTTCCTCTACCAAGCGATCACGTTCATCCGGATTTTGCAGACGATTCACGAGATCCAGACCATCCATGGCATCTTTTGCGTATAAAACAATACCACGGTATTCCGGTGCGATCCGGTTCGATGTGAACTTGCGCGTCAACGCCGCGCCGCCAACCATCATCGGGGTATCAATGCCTGCATCACGCAGGTCTTGTGCTGTAATGACCATCTGCTGTGCGGATTTTACCAAGAGCCCAGACAGCCCGATGGCATCCGGCTTTTCTTCTCTGCATGCGGCAATCAGTTGCTCTGGCGGTACCTTGATCCCCAGGTTCACGACATTGTAGCCGTTGTTTGACAAAATAATTTCCACGAGGTTTTTTCCGATGTCGTGCACATCGCCTTTGACGGTCGCCAGCAAGATTTTCCCCTTTGCAGCGGCATCGCTTTTTTCCATGAATGGCTCCAGAAACGATACGGATGCCTTCATGACTTCCGCACTCTGTAATACTTCTGCCACGATCAACTGGTTGCCGTTGAACAGGCGACCGACCTCTTCCATCCCAGCCATCAGCGGACCGTTGATGATCTCGAGCGGTGTGTATTTATCCAGAGCCAGCTTTAGGTCTTCCACCAGACCATCCTTGGAGCCTTCGACTACATAACGGGATAAGCGTTCTTCCAGCGTTAACGAGGAGACTTCCACACTGACTTCCTTTTTCTTTTGGCGATAAAATTCGGTAAAGGCCGCCAATGTTTCATCATTTGTCTCGAATAGAAGGGCTTCTGACAGCTTTCTCTCGTCTTCTGGAATCGATGCGTAGCGCTCCAGCTTTTCCGTGTTAACGATGGCGTAATCAAGCCCTGCGAGAGTGGTGTGGTACAAGAAGACCGCATTCAGCACTTCCCGACCAGCAGGAGGTAAGCCGAAGGAAACGTTACTGACACCCAGGATCGTCTTGCAAGCAGGCATTGCTTGTTTGATCAAACGAATTCCTTCTACGGTTTCCTTTGCAGAGCCGATGTATTGTTCATCCCCTGTCCCTACTGGAAAGACGAGTGGATCGAAAATAATATCCTGTGGCTTTATGCCATACTGGTTGACAAGAATGTCGTACGAGCGTTGCGCGACCTCCAGCTTCTTTTCGCGAGTGATAGCCATACCCGCTTCCTCAATCGTTCCAACGACAATGGAGGCACCGAACTTGTGAATAAGTGGAACCACTTCCTCAAATCGCTCCAAGCCGTCTTCCAAGTTAATCGAGTTGAGAATGGCCTTCCCTTGCGAATAGCGAAGTCCCAGCTCCATGACCTTGGCATCTGTCGAGTCGATCATGAGGGGCGCTTTTACTTTTTTCACGATAAACTGTAGGAATTTTTCCATATCTTCGTATTCATCACGGTCGGGGTCAGCCAAGCATATATCGATGACATGTGCGCCTCGCTTCACTTGTGCTCGGGCAATATCAGATGCTTCTTCATAGTGACCAGCTGCAATCATTTCACGGAATTTTTTAGAACCGATAACATTGGTCCTCTCCCCTACTAGCAGGGGGCGATTGTCATCTTCGACGTAAACGACCTCGATCCCGGAGACTGCGCTCAGCGGTTCTACAGCTGCACTGCGCGGTTTGCAGTTTTTCAATGCTTCTGCCATTGCGTGAATATGGTCAGGCGTTGTTCCGCAGCAACCGCCAGCGACGTTTATCCAGCCTTGTTCAGCGAACGCCAGCATTTTCGAGGCAAGTCCCTGTGGCGTTTCATGGTAATGGCCGTTCTCGTCTGGCAAGCCTGCGTTCGGATAACAGCTAACCGCACATTGGGCAATTCCTGACAGTGTCCGCAGATGATCACGCATGAACTCTGGTCCTGTCGCACAGTTCAGACCAATGGAGACTGGCTGTATATGCTCCAAGGAGATGTAAAACGCCTCGATGTTTTGGCCCGCCAGCGTTGTGCCCATCGGCTCGATCGTACCTGACAGCATCACCGGGAGCTCCTGTCCAAGCTCTTCAAAAGCTTTGCGAATCCCGATTCCGCCAGCCTTGACGTTTAACGTGTCTTGCGAGGTTTCCAAAAGAAGAACATCGGAGCCACCAAGAATCAGACCTTTTGCCTGACGATAATACGCCTCGACCAGTTCCTCGAACGTGACACCGCCTGTCAACGAAAGGGTTTTGGTCGTAGGTCCCATTGCACCTGCTACAAAACGCGGCCACTCCGCTGTAGAATAGGCATCCACCGCTTCTCTGGCCAAGCGGGCTGCCGCTATATTAATCTCAAGGTCTTTCTCTGGCACATCGTACTCAGCCAAAACGATGGAAGCAGCACCAAACGTATTTGTCTCAACGATGTCTGCGCCCGCCTCTAAATATTTCTCGTGAATGGAACGGATCACATCTGGTCTGGTCAAGTTCAGGAGTTCATTACAGCCATCATAGGCTTCACCGCCGAAATCATCAGCAGTCAGGTTTGCCTGTTGAAGCATGGTGCCCATTGCACCGTCCAGAATCAGAATTTTCCGGGAAAGTTGTTCGCGAAAAGTTGGTTTCATTGACGTGCCCCTTTTCTACCTTGCATCGGCTTATTCTCCGTAATTGGGTAAATAAAAAAATCCTCTTCTTTGAAAGAAGAGGATTTGTCAGCAGATACGAAAACGCCTGAGACATCCTCTTATCTTTCAAAGCACGTAGCTTTGCTGGAATTGGCACCGGATTTTTACCGGTTGCCGAGGCTTCATCAGGCCAGTCCCTCTGCCTCTCTGGATAAGAGTCGTACACTTGTCATTTAGTTGTTTTGCGAAATGTCTTGAATGTTTGCAAGTATCTTAACACCCCCTTTGTCTTCCCGTCAATTGTGAATTGTCTATTTTTTACTGAGCCTCTCCTCTTACGCGCCCATTTTTGCCTAAGCTGGGCATCCGCCCAGTCCAATAACGGCATTCGTGTATAGACTGGAGTATAACGGAAAGGAGGGGAAACAAAGATGAGTACATCATTCTGCGGAAACGGATTCTTCGGTGACTGCTTCGCAATCGTGCTCGTGCTGTTTATCCTGTTGGTAATTATTGGGTGCTCGTGTGACGACTGTTAGATAAGCGCTTAAAAAAGGCTATCCCAAAAGCCATCAGGAATGGCTGCGGGATAGCCTTTTTTTCGTTTTAGTCGACGATGATCTTGCCTGTTACTGCATCGATGGTAACCGTTTTATTTGCCAACTCTTCGTTGCTCCATGGCACATACGCCAGTTTTGGTTGGCGTAATGTCTTCCTATCTACATCTTTCATCAAGTAGACCAACTTCAAAGGCATGACGCGTAAAAATTCTTGGACTGCCTTGTCTTTGGAGACGATATTGTCAGATACGGGCAGTTCAACCAAATCGTGCGTCTCACGGAAGTTATGAAACTTCGTCACTTTGCCCGTGGACGGGTCAATCGTCACTGAATAAGCCGCATCCGGATTATCATCGTCCAGGACAGGAATCCCGTCTTTGCTCATAAAATATCGGAATTCCCATTCGCCGGATGACACCGGATTGGCTCCACCTGGCTGTATGACTTGCGCCAATTGTACTTCTGTTACGCCGGGATCGACGTATTTATGCAGGAAGGCGAGTGCAGCCTCTTCCGCCTGTTTACGATTAACTGTCACTGCCGTATTAGAACGCGGTGTTCCCAGCCCGACGACACTGCCTGTTTCTCCAATGACTTCTACGCCGATATACTTGTCATTTTTATCATTCCAGACATATTCCTTGCGGCCATTGCGATCAATCTTATTCTCTCCGTAGGTCGAGTCATCTACCTGTATGCCAAATTCGGCTTGCAACAGTGCTTTTGCCTCCTCCTTGCTGCGAACCTTGACGTATTCCTTCGGGGATTGAAACGCATGTGCTTCCTTCGTATCCAACTGATCGAATGCAAGGCCGTTATCTCCAGTTCCATAGGCAATCTTGCCGCTTGTCGCGTCAATGTGCCACTCCATGCCATCCTCTCGTCCCTTTTGCATGAACGAAACCCCTGGCGTGTACTCCAGGACAGGCCTGCCTTTTTCTACTCTTTCATCTGATCTGGCATCAAGATTCTGCACGTATCGAAGCTTCATATGCTCACTCAGCTCTTGGATGGCGACCTCTTCAGAAACCGCGGTAGACACATCTGGGTACTGCGAAGGGTCGAATGTCTCAGGCTCCTTCCTGAAAAAGCGAAGGAGACCAGATTCATCTGTTGTCATGTGTATCTCATCCGATAGCACTGGCAGTCCGTTATGATAACGCTGGTACACACCTGGCTTGCTCTCATCCTCTAAACGATAGTTCTCGCTATCAGCCCCAAGCAGATTGTTCAGGAACTGTCGCTCTTGCTCCACAGCTTTTGCTCCTTTTGCTTGCTTCCAGCTCGACTCATCCTTTTTATCCTTCTCCTCGATTGAATAGGATTCCAAGGCTTGGCCATTGCCGACGATACGAAGGGAAGCCTGATGCCCCTCCTTATTCACGTTTCCGACCGCTAATGACATGCCATCGCGGTTCTTCTCTTTATCAAAAAGAAGAAGCGACGGATTCAAATCGGGCATGGCAGCTGTCAGCTTGGTGAAAAAAGCTTGTTCGCTCTTGTTCAATCGCCCGAAAAACGAGACTTGCTCTTTCGAATTGATTCGTACAGATAGGATGTCGTACGGAACGGGCTTGCCATTTTCCATTCGTTGATAGCTCACGCTCAGCCAGATGCTTTCTTCCCAAAACTCATTCAAATAGGTATCAGTACCTAGATACTGATAGGACTTGCTCTCTTCCCCCAAGAAACTTTGGAGAAATGCGTTCGCTACACTCTCGGCAGTTTTGGCTGATGGCATTTTTACGGACGTCTCGTCCCAATTCTCTGGGTAAGGATCTGGCCTTTCTCCATTGATTATAAAGCTCTCAATTTGTCCAGTCTGGATATCATAAGCGACACTGGCACGTGCATTGTTACCTTCCAGTAAGGTTATGTCACTGATCCCATGGCTCGTGCTATCCACTCTTATTGTTGTCTTGCTTATGGCTGTGATCGCCTTTTTCAAAGGTAAAATAGCCTCTTCCGGCGACACCTTTACGCTGTTCTGCTTAGCCTCTGTATTTTTTTTATCGGTTGCAGTCGTTGAGACCGCACTCGCTAAATTTTTTCCACTCGGCATCTGTGGAAACCAACCTTGCTGGTGCATGCCTACAGCAGTTACCGCGAAGCAAGCAGCAAGTGATCCAGCCATAAATAATCGGTTTCGATTCTTGTGTTTATTTTGTGCGATCTCACCTCTGATCCGTAATTCCATCTCTTTTGTAAACCTCACGTCTTCTATAGATTCTTGACTCCCACTCCGTACTGCTTCGCGCATTTGCTTATCTATATCCATTCCAATCCCTCCTTTTCACACAATGCTTTAAAATGTTTTCGGGCCCGGGACAATTGGGTTCGTACGGCATCTTCTGAAATATCCAGCACTTGCGCAATCTCTTTTATCGACAAATCTTCATAGTAATGAAGTACCATGACTTTTCGGTACAGTGGTGAGAGCTTCATCACCTGCTCCGCTACCTGTACCTTGCTCATTCGTCCGATGACAGCCGATTCAACATTTGCGGTGTCGACCTTTTCCGGCGGTGCTTCCTCTTTGGAGAGGTATGTAGAAAAAATCTGGCGAAAGGACCACGAACGCAAATATTTGCGGGACTCGTTGATCGCGATTCGGTAAAGCCACGTTTTCACGCTACTCCGATGGCGGAACTGATCCAGACCCCGATACGCCTTCAGGAATACTTCCTGGGTAATGTCTTCCGCGATTCCCCGGTCCTTGACGATCAAGTAGGCGAGCTGCACGATGTTGTCTCCGTACTCGCTCATGAGTCTCGTTAGCTTCTCCTCGTTGGTCAGTTGCAGCGTCCAGTCTGCTTCGCTACTTTTGGCACTTGCATTCACGCGATGTTCACCTCCTTGTTTCGTGTTGATATGTATTTGATCCAGCTGGCTTATTTTTGTGACAAGAATATCCAATTATTTTATCAATCATTCTTTTCCTGCTCCCACTGCTGCACTCCGTTGCGTTGCTTTCATTGTCAGAGCACATTGCTTTTGCTATCATGAGGCTTATTGTAGAGCGAAAGGAACGAGATGACATGGCTGACTTGCAAGCACGTGAAAAAGACAAATTTCTATCCTGTTTAGAGACCATAAAAGAACTATCCAAATCCGAGTTTGAAACCTATTCCATCGTTAAGAATACCGAAACCGGGGAACATTATCTCCACTATTTTTTGTCCCACATTAATTTATCCGAGGGAGGCAGAAGAGACGATTACGATCACTTCCTGCCGATTGAATCCGACGATATTCTAGCGATTATGTTTAGCGAACAGCCGTACCAGTTTCCGGAGAACTGGCGCTCCGCATATTTGCGCAGTGGTAACGACAATCGATTGATCCCGTTCGATCCATCGGAAAATTACGATCTGGACGATGCCGCTGCTGCCGAGCTGGCCATGCTCGAAAAGCTGGAACAGTACAAAGAGCAAATGATGAACGCGGATAACCTCAGCGCGGAAGAAAGGGAAGAGCTGACCAAACAATATTTCGCTGAATTAGATAAGATTTTGCAAAACCGGAACAGTGAGTTGCATCCTGACGGTTAAAACAGCTATAATTCTAGAGAAACAAACGAATCGTTGATGAGGAAAGTACTCCTTGTGCGAGGCTGTAGCGAGTCGGGGACGGTGTGAGCCCGATGCCAAACCATGTGAGGAAGCGCCCCTCGGAGATGCAGCCTGAACATCCTATGCCAGTCATTATGGGCAACAGATCGTGTAGGGCTATGCCGGGACTGCCCGTTACAGCAGGTCAAGCGGTTTTTGCCTTCCAAATTTCATGGAGGGGAAAAACAACAAGAGTGGCACCGCGGGAGTATAACCTCTCGTCTCTTTTTCACAGGAGACGTAGAGGTTTTTTTATTTGAAAGGAGCAGAAATTTAAGATGAGCTACAAACACCAAGTCGCTGAAAAGATTGCCGCTACGCTCTCCTCGATGGGCGTAGACACACTGACCAAAGAAGCCGTTTATGACATGCTGGAAACACCACCAAACCCTGCAATGGGCGATGTGGCCTTCCCTTGCTTCCAATTGGCAAAAGCATTGCGCAAAGCCCCACCGATGATCGCAGCAGAGCTGGCTGGACAGCTCTCCGGTGCACCATTGCGTGAATCACAAGCAGTTGGACCGTATGTGAACCTGTTCCTGGATCAAGAAAATGTGGCTGAGCAAGTAATCGGAACAATCATTACTCAAGGCAGCACATATGGAAGCAGCAATGTCGGTCTAGGACGCAAAGTACCAATCGACCTCTCCTCACCGAATATCGCCAAGCCATTTTCCATGGGTCACCTGCGCTCTACTGTAATCGGGAACGCGATTGCCAACATCATGGAAAAGCAAGGCTACGAGCCAGTGCGCATCAATCACTTGGGTGACTGGGGTACGCAGTTCGGCAAACTGATCGTCGCGTATCGCCTCTGGGGTGACGAAGCAAAGGTAAAAGCAGAACCGATCAAGGAGCTGCTCAGCCTCTACGTTCGCTTCCACGAAGAAGTCGAAAACGATTCTACTCTGGAAGACCAAGGCCGTGAATGGTTCAAAAAGCTCGAGGATGGCGACGAGGAAGCACAGCATCTGTGGAAATGGTTCCGTGATGAGTCCCTCAAGGAATTCATGAAGATCTACGACCTGATGAACGTAGCCTTCGACTCCACACACGGGGAAGCATTCTACAACGACAAAATGGATCGCGTCGTTACGTTGCTCGAGGAAAAAGGTCTCTTGACTGAATCCGACGGCGCAATGGTCGTGAACCTCGATGAATACAACATGCCGCCATGCCTGATCAAAAAATCAGACGGCGCTACCCTATACGCTACACGTGATTTGGCTGCTGCCCTCTTCCGCCACGAATCGTACGATTTTGCAAAAGCACTCTATGTCGTAGGGAACGAGCAACGCCTCCACTTCCAGCAGCTCTATAAAGTGTTGGAAAAAATGGGCTATGCGTGGTCCGCAAATATGCACCACATCCCATTCGGCATGATGCTCAAGGACGGCAAGAAAATGTCCACGCGTAAAGGGAAAGTTGTTCTCTTGGAAGAAGTGTTGGCACAAGCTATTTCTGATGTCCAAAAAGTCATCGAAGAGAAAAACCCTACGCTGTCCAATAAAGAAGAAGTGGCTCGTCAAGTCGGGGTAGGCGCAGTTATTTTCCATGACTTGAAAAACTTCCGCCTGAATGATGTCAACTTCTCCTGGGAAGAGATGCTGACCTTCGAAGGGGAAACAGGACCATACGTGCAATACGCACACGCGCGTGCTTGCTCGCTGCTGCGCAGAGGTGGTTACCAGCCAGCAACGACGGTGAACCTGGCTTCCGGCGCACTCGACAGCAAAGAGGCTTGGGCAGTGATTACCCTCTTGAACGCGTTCCCAGAGGTAATCGAACGTGCTGCCGATAACTTCGATCCGTCGCAAATCGGTAAGTATGTAATCGACCTGGCGCAAACGTTCAACAAGTTCTATGCGAATGTGCGCATCCTGGCTGAGGAAGAAGATGTGAAAGCATCCCGTCTCCAGCTCGTAGCAGCAGTCGTTGCTGTACTAAAGGAAGGTCTGCGTCTGCTCGGTCTGGCTGCTCCAGAAGAAATGTAAGAAAGAAGACGAAAAGCCGGTTGGCTTCCTCTTGTGGGGAAGCGCCGGCTTTTTTGAGTGTCCCGTGTCATCATGATTCATCTGTGGGATAATGAAACGATGGCAGATGAAAGAGGTGAGCAACGATGGGAAGAAGTGTACATTTCGGCAAGACGGATTTTACCTTGCGTCTCACTGGCTTGCATACATTCTTAGCCTTGAAGAGCACGATCACGTTACCCTACCAATCGATCAAGAATGTTCAGGTCGGTTCTTTTGTTCCGCCAAAATGGATGTTGCGACTGCCAGGGACGTCTTTTGCACCTTTGAACATATATGAAGGAAGCTTTCAGCATAAAAATGAATGGTACTTCCTTTCTTTTACCCAGACTGATTCGTTGTTGATTCTAGAAATAGAGGGGCATGTCAAATATCAGCATGTCATTGTGCAGTTGGAAAACCCAACAGAAGTAGCGGCCACATTGCGAAAATACTTACGCGAACAATAAGTCCCCTATTATGCGATCACACTTTCATGGCAAAAAGCCCCGACATATCAACGTCTGGGGCTTTTTCATTTGCATATGAAGTTTACATCGTTAAATTTTCATAGATCACTGACATCCCCATGCCACCTGCCATGCACAGCGTTACCATGCCATACTTCTCGCGACTGCGCATCATTTCGTTCATCAACGTCACTGTCAGTTTAGCACCAGTTGCTCCCACAGGGTGACCCAAGGCAATCGCGCCTCCATTGACATTCACCTTGCTCGTGTCCAGCTCCAAGCATTTGATTACAGACAAAGCCTGAGCGGCAAATGCCTCGTTCAATTCGATGAGTCCAATGTCACCCTGCGTCAATCCAGCTTTCTCCAGTGCTTTTTGCGTGGCGGGAACTGGTCCGATCCCCATCACACCAGGCTCGACTCCTGCGCTGGCAAAAGCCTTTATTTTCATGAGCGGAGTCAAACCCGCTTCCTCCGCCTTTTCACGAGACATCATCAATACAGCGGCTGCGCCGTCGTTCATCGGACACGCATTTCCGGCAGTGATGGTTCCTTCTTTTTGAAAAACACTTTTCAGCTTAGCCAGCTCTTCCAGCTTGATATCATGACGCACGGATTCATCCTGCGCAAATACGCGGGTGCCTTTGCGATCCTTGATTTCAATCGGTACGATCTCACTCTCGAACGTGCCTGCTTCGATTGCTGCTGCTGCCCTTACATGGCTCTCGTAGGCAAAACGATCCTGCTCCTCACGGGAAATACCGTACTGTACAGCCAGCCGTTCTGCGGTCATGCCCATGTGCTCACCGGTCAGCGAGCAGATCAAGCCATCGGACAAGAGGGCGTCCTCCATGGACAAATTGCCGAATTTGCTGCCCCAGCGATTCTTCACGAGGTAGGGAACATTGCTCATGGACTCCACTCCCCCCGCAATCACCACGTCCTCTTGACCTGCTGCTATGGCTAGCGCACCGTTGCCAATCGCCTTCAATCCTGAACCACACGCTTTGATGACGATGTGACCATAGACATTGCGAGGAAATCCCGCCAGCTGCGAGCTGATACGTGCAGCATTGAGTCCTCCCCCATGTACGTACCCATTGCCAAAAATCACTTCATTGACTTGTTCCTTCGGCAAATCAACCTTATTCATCAAGCCTTCCAATACTTGCCGCCCCAGCTCTGTTGCCGGTACGTCACGCAGGCTTTTCCCGAATGCACCCACTGCACTGCGCACACCCGCGACTATAACCACGTCTCTCATGCCACAGCTCCCTTTCGTTTTCTGCCATTACAGTACACGGTTTAAAAATTCTCTCGTGCGCTCTTCTTTCGGATTGTTGAAAATTTCTTGGGGTCTAGCCATCTCGATGATCTTACCTTGATTCATAAACGCAACCCAATCGGCCACTTCTTTGGCGAATCCCATTTCGTGCGTCACAATAATCATCGTCATTCCTTCTTGTGCGAGCTGCTTCATTGTCTCCAGGACTTCGCCTACCAGCTCTGGGTCAAGCGCTGAGGTTGGCTCGTCGAAGAGCATGATCTCAGGCTTCATCGCCAGTGAACGAGCAATTGCCACGCGTTGCTTTTGTCCACCGGAGAGGCTAGACGGGTAGGCGTCCGCTTTTTCAGAAAGACCTACCTTTTGCAGCAGCCGGAGCGCTTCCTGCTTCGTTTCTTCCTTATCCGCTTTCTTAGCAATCAGCGGTGCCTCCATGATGTTTTCCAGTACCGTTTTATGCGGGAACAGATTGAAGTGCTGGAACACCATGCCTACCTTTTGCCGCACTTTGGTCAAGTCATCCTTCTTCGGGTCGATGCTTTTTCCTTCGATATAGATCTCTCCGCCGTCCTTGATCTCCAGAAAATTAATGCATCGAATCAGTGTGCTTTTTCCTGATCCACTGGCACCGATCAAGACGACGACCTCACCCTTTCCGACTTGCAAGGTAACATCCTTGAGAACTTCCACTTTTCCAAAGCTTTTCTTCAAATTTTGCACGCGTATCATTTCTCTTTGCTTTTCCATCGTCTTTCCCCTCCGCTTTACGCCTCTCCTTTTGCCAGACGCTTCTCCATGATGTGGACCACATACGTAAACGCCATGACAATAACCAAGTAATAGAGCGCCACAATCAAAAAGTACGTCATTTCATCAAAGGTTTCCGCAGACAAGCGGCGGGCCAGTGAGAACAACTCATCCATGGCAATGAAAGCGGCCAGAGACGATTCCTTCAAAGACAAAATAAACTGGTTGCCAAGTGGCGGGATCGATCGTTTCATCGCTTGCGGCAAAATGATCCGACGCATAGTCTGACGAGTGGACATGCCCAGAGAAAGCCCTGCCTCCATTTGTCCTTTATCAATCGACTGAATAGAGCCCCGGAAAATCTCTGCGATATAGGCTCCGCTGTGAATCGCCAGAGCAAGCGCTGCCGACCAAAATTGACCCAGGTCAATGACTTTGTAAAAGCCGAAATACAAAACAAAAATTTGCACGACTAACGGCGTACCGCGAATGATCATGATGTACGCATTGGCTATGAAACGTGCAACTGGAAGCTTGGACACCTTTAACAAGGCGACAAACAATCCGATAATCGAGCCTACGATAACAGAAGCGATCGTCAGCTGAAATGTCAACAGCAACGGCTTCCAAAAAAACGGCAATGTCCGGAGAAACTCTTCTGTCAGATGGGCAATACTGGGCACTTGATGCCACCCCTCACTCGTAATGGAATATACTTGTTATACCAACTCACTATTCGGCTTTGCTGATGTCGCGATTAAAATACTTTTCGCTCAATTTGACGTAGGTACCATCTTCCATCATTTGCTTGAGCACTTCGTTGATCTTGTTCAGCAATTCCGTATTCCCTTTGCGCACTGCGATTCCATGCTTGACTTCCGAGAGTGGCTTCCCGCTTTTCTTAAGCTTCAAGCCTTGCCCAATGGCAATCTCCCCTACGACGCTATCAGTAATCACGACATCGTGTTTTCCCTGCTCCAATGCACGCAGAGCCGTTACATCGCTGTCATAGGTTTTGATGTTATCCGTATACTCCCGCGCCATCTTTTCATGTGTAGTACCGAGTGCAACTGCCACTTCTTTGCCTTTTAATCCTTCCAGCGTACTAATAGTCCCATCCGGGCGAACGAACAGTTGACCACCGGACAAATAGTATGGGTCTGCGAAATCAACCTGCTGCTTCCGCTCTTCTGTAATCGCATGGCTGGCAATCGCCGCATCGTAGCGACCTTCCTTTACCCCTGCGATAATACCGGAAAAAGGCGACGTGACTGGCTTTGGCTCAAGACCCAAGCGCTTTGCGATCTCATTGCCTATCTCGACATCAAATCCAGTCAATTGACCATCCTTGAAGTAGCTGAATGGCTGATATTCACCGGAAGCCGCGTATACAAATACGCCTGCCTCTTTTGTCATGGACGATGCATTACCAGCCGTAGCCCCACCCGCTTGACCTCCCGCACTGTTAGTGGAAGCGCCTTGGCTACATCCGCTTACAAGTAGTGACAACGAGAATACGACTCCTGCGATTGTTTTCCATGTTTTTTTCATCTGTTCCATCCCCCAATTCTTTGTGTTCACGCTTACATTTTCATTACTCTACCATTTGTAAATTTTCTGAAATCATCAGAGGTGCTCCGGTATTCGCGATGACGTTTTCCAAGGTGTACGGGTACATGACCTCTGTCAAAAGCAAGCCTCTTTGCGTGACCTCGATAACGGCCCTCTCGGTGATAATGAGATCGACGCAGCCCTTCGCCGTCAGCGGCAATGTGCACTCCCTGCGAATTTTGGGCTCGCCTGCCTGATTGACATGGCTCATGAGCACGATTACTTTCTTGGCATAATAGGCCAGCTCCGCTCCTCCGCCAATTCCATGAACGCGTGAGCCTGGAACAATCCAGTTTGCCAGATCTCCTCGGCGATTCACCTGCAAAGCCCCGATAAACGCTACATCCAGCTTTCTTCTTCGGATCATGCCATACGCGATGGTGCTATCGAAATAAGATGCCCCCGGAACAACGGTAACAGGTGCTCCACCTGCGTTGGAAATATGCTGGTCCTCTTCTCCCTTTAACGGCGTAGGTCCGACTCCCAAGATTCCATTCACCGAGTGAAACATGACTTGCCATTCATGCGGGATAAAATCAGCGACGAGCTCAGGTATCCCAATCCCCAAGTTCACTGCCATTCCAGGAGCGACCTCTTTGGCTGCACGCCACGCAACCATATTTCGCTGATCTATTTCCAACCCCATTAGCTGTTCCCTCCGCCACGAACCACGATATAATCCACAAAAATGCCAGGCGTCACGATTTTTTCCGGGTCCAGCTCTCCTACAGGAACGATCTCCTCCACCTCAGCGATCGTGAAATCTGCGGCCATCGCTACTAGCGGATTCAAATTTCTTGCCGCCTTGTCATAAATGAGATTTCCGTAAGTATCGGCCTGTTTCGCATAGATGATCCCTACCTCCGCTGTAAGGGCAGCTTCAATCTGACAAGTTCTTCCGGCAAAAGCAAATGGCTCTACTCCTTCCATTCGCTCTCCTCTCACATACGCATCTACAACGATTCCCGGAATGCCAACACCTCCTGCCCGAATCTTTTCTGCGAAAATTCCTTGTGGACAAAATGTCACTTCCAGCATCCCGTCCATCATTTGTTGACCTGCTTCGGGATTGGAGCCAATATGTGTGGTTATCAGCCGCCTCACCCGTCCATGACTGATCAGCTTTCCGATTCCGATTTCCGGATACCCCGCATCAATTCCGATGAGTGTCAAGCTTTGCACGCCTTTGTGCAAGATCGCATCAATCAATTGTGCTGGGGAGCCAATCGTGCCGAATCCGCCATACATCAGCCGGGTGCCATCCAGAACATGCTCCACTGCTTGTTCGTGCGTCACCAGTTTTGATAACATCGCATGCATTTCCTTATCTCTTATTCTTGGGTAAATCGCTTACGTCCAAGTATGTAATAGCAACTCTTGTGCCAAGCCTTAAAACAGCAAGAAAACGCATTCAAGCTAAAATCACTTCACTTTCACTGAGTCGAAATAGACTCACCTTTGAATCGAAAAGTAGGAAAAGTCTAACTTCTCGCTTGAATCTATTTCGACTCAAGTATTTTTAATTTCGATTCACTATACAACGATCAATTTGATCTTGTACAATCAGTTGAAAAACCGGGGAGCTACTCAACATGGAAAAAGCTGCGGAGATACTAGCACTGTCTTCTGTTGATCGTTTTATTGACATCCTGAACACACTGGCAGATGGCATATTCATTGCTGATGCACAGGGAACTACTTTATGGTTAAACAATGCGAGTGAAAACCTGTGTGGTCTACCAAAAGCCGAACTCATCGGGCAAAACGTATCTGATCTTGAAGAAATGGGGATTTTCAGTCCTTCAGTCACCCGCTTGGTTTTGGAAACGGGAAAACCGACCACAACCATTCAGCTCGTCAATAATAAGGGGAAATTCCTGGTGACTGGACATATCATCCCGGATGAGGATGGGAGACCGGAGCTGATCGTTTCCCACTCGCGCGATATAACAGAGGCAGCTCGTGCCAGTTCACAGCTGGAAGAGACAGTCGCTTTGCTAAAGCGGTACGGCGAAGAAATTCAGCTCATGAAATGGGAGGCAAACCAAAGCTCCTCCCAAACCTTGATTGGCAACAGCCGTTCCTATCTCGCCCTGCTAGAATTAATGAAAAAAGCAGCCCCTGTCGACACTACCGTGTTTATTACAGGAGAAACAGGTGTAGGAAAAAGCTATCTTGCGGAGCAAATCCACCAATTGAGCGAACGAAGAAGTGGGCCGTTCGTCCACGTCAACTGTAGCGCCATTCCCGAAACCTTGATCGAGTCAGAGCTGTTCGGCTACCACAAAGGGGCATTTACAGGGGCGAGTCACTCAGGGAAAATCGGATTAGTGAAAATGGCGGACAAAGGTACGCTTTTCTTGGATGAAATCAGCGAGCTTCCCTACCACTTGCAATCGAAATTATTGCTGCTTTTGCAAAACAAAACATTTATGCCGATCGGCGGCACCAAAACATACACAGCTGACATCCGTATCATTACGGCAACGAATGCCAACCTTCAAGAGCTCGTGCGGTTGGGCAAATTTAGGCACGACTTATACTATCGCCTTAATATTTTGCCAATCAATGTTCCGCCATTACGGGAGAGAAAGGACGATATTTTCCCTCTACTCCACCACAATTTACAGCGATTCAATAGTAAGCATAACCAGAAACGACGTTTTTCCCCGGAAGCGCTGGATGTTTTGCATCAATACGAATGGCCTGGGAATGTGCGGGAGTTGGAAAATTTGGTAGAGCGGATCGTTATTACGTCCAAGTTGGATGAAATCCAAGTCAGTGATTTGCCAGAAGAACTGCGGAGTATTCGTGAGCTGGAGGAAGGGATTCTTTCACTCGGTTCTCTTTCCCTTACAGAGCGGATGGAGAAAATTGAGATGGAATTTATTCTGCAAGCATTGCGCACGCATAAAACGACTCGCAAAACAGCAGCGGCACTCGGTATAACCCAGTCGTTACTTATGCGTCGGATTAAAAAGTATGGGATTCTGCTGGAATCTGAGGACGAGTGATTGAAAAAAAGCTGAGTCAACATAGTGGAGGAGAAGAAAAAGCGCAGTTCTCTTCGACTCTGACACGCTCGCAAGGAGGATTGACTGTCCGGCTCCACTTAAAAAAGGGGACCGTCGAGCCAAAGCCACCCTACGGGCGGATGTTTCTCAAGGAAGAAGTGTTCGACAAGCGTGGTCCCCTTTTTTAAGTTCCGACTGGGCAGGCGTTGTCAAGGTCTACGAGCCCTGCGCTTTTTCTTCTCACCAGCTTTGTTTGTTCATCGGTACTTTATAAAAAAAACTAGGAAGATCATCTTTATCTTTTCAGATTCGTTCATAAAAAAGGAGCGCTACCTCGCAGCGCTCCTTTCTTTCTTCGATTACTCCTCAATCTTCTTTGCTTTTTTGCCAAACCACGTATTGGCAACCAGCTCGACTACTTGCTTCGGCAAGGATTGTGGTGCTTGTATTTCCGTCCCAGCCTTGTCCACTGTGCGATACAGCAAAGCCTTGTCATCCGCTGGGTCAGACATGGTTTGCAGTGTCCACTCGCCGATTTGTCCGGCGTTTGTCCACTCCTCGATCATTAGCTGATACTCCCCCGGAGCCAGCTCGATGTAATCCTCGTCTGTTACATCTACAATCGCATATCCATCATGCTCGATTTCAGCATCGTATGTATTTCCGTTCGCCCCTTCGTACAGAGCGAGCTCCTCCGGGTTATTCAAGTTTTCTGTAAGATGAGTAAAATCAGCAATCGTCACCTTAATACGCTTTTTCATAGGTACCCCTCCCGTGTTGAACACATCATTTCACACTCTACCACAACATGGTCACCCCTGCCAATTGTCTCTAAGCAGACGAACATGTTTGATTTCTTCGCTATGGCCCCCTTCTGAGCCTCTCGCCGTTTCTAGGACGATAGGAAGTCCTTGCAATTCGGGTGTTTGCAAAAAAGCGGCAATGGCTGCATCACCGATCATTCCTTTTCCGATGGAGGCATGCCGATCTCGAAAGGAACTACTCGGATAAACGGAATCGTTCAGATGAACGGCACGCAAGCTCGTAAAATAATCGAGCTCTCGCATCCGATCGGCTACTTCCCCCCAATCATTTCCTTTCCACAATCCGCTGGCAAATGCATGACACGTATCCAGGCAAAAGCCTACCTTCTGTGGCTCAGCAAGCAATTGTCGAACCTGTATAAGCTCTTCGAGTGTCGTGCCCATGCGGTTGCCTTGTCCCGCATTGTTTTCGATTAACAACTGGGCTTTTCCATTCCAGCCATCCAAAATTTGATTGACCATCTGGATCATGATTTTGTAACCGGTCAGTACATCAGCGCCTTTATACTGACCAAAATGAACGACCACGCCCAACGCTCCACAAGCTTCGGCAATTTCAAAGTCATTTCGTACGGAGCCTACTGTGACGGCGAATAGCTCCTGCTCCTCGACACAAAGATTCACCGGGTATGGCGTATGAGCAATCGACAGCATGCCGTTTTGCTGACAAAAAGCGCGACATCGCTCTGCGTCCCGGGCATCGAATTGCTTGACGCTCAAGCTCCGAGGGTTTTTCGGGAAAAATTGAAATGATAACGCTCCTTCTTTGTATGCAGTTCTCGCCGCCTCCTCATACCCATGACGAATACTGACATGACAACCGATTTGCAAAGTAATCCCGCCCTTCTCTCGCTTCTTATCATTTTTCCCTCTGACCCTTCTTCTCAATCGAGCACTTGCGTTTCCCAGTCAGATCGAATAAACTGAAACTAAACCGAACGTTCAGTCTAGAAGAAGGAGCATTTCTAAAATGTCAAAGCGTCGTCTCGATGGGGAGAAAACCAAACAACATATCGTAGAGAAAGCCACCGAGTTATTTTCTCAGAAAGGCTATTCAGCCACTTCCATTGAGGACATTTGCCAAGCAACAGGAGCGAGTAAGGGCAGCCTCTATTACCACTTCAAAAACAAGGAGCAGTTGTTCCTGTATTTGCTTGAAAAGCAGTACAACGAATGGGTATATCTGTGGCAGGAAAAAGAAAAAGAATTCGAGACATCCATCGATAAACTGTACGGCTTAGCTACTTTTTTCTTGGAGGATTTTTTGTCCCACCCTCTAAAAAAAGCAGGTGAAGAGTTCTCCGGTAGCCAGCTCGCCGATCCAGTCATTTTGGAACAAGTGCTGGAAATTCTCGGCTCCACGTATACCCTCTATACTTCCCTCTTCCAAGAAGGAATCGACCGAGGCGAGTTCGCTCCATGCGATCCCGAAGAAATGGCGATGATACTGGAAGGGCTCATGAACGGAATCATTAACGTAGGTTATCAAATGGAAGACGAGCGTCTTCATGCTCTGCTGAAGAGGAGCATTGACGTTTTGCTGCATGGCATTGTTGCCAAGTAGCATTTTTTTCAACTTTTATTAGACCGGACGTTCGGTATAACTTTTCGGGAGTGAAATGACCTATGAAAGGTCTTTGGGGAAACAAGGTTTTTCTCACCGTCTTTATCACGGATACATTAGAAAATATCGGTATATGGATACGTAACATGGCCTTGCTCTACTATGTGATGGAGACGAGCGGCAACAATCCGACCGCCGTATCGCTCTTGACCGCTATCGAACTTGCGCCTATCTTGGTTTTTTCGATTATTGGTGGGGCATTAGCTGATCGCTGGAATCCGAAGCGAACGATGATAGCCGGGAACCTGTTAAGCGCCCTCTCTGTCTTGGTCATCGTGTATTTGCTCTGGCAAGGGATGTGGATCGCTGTATTCTTTGCGACATTTATCTCAGCTGTCGCGTCGCAGTTCTCCCAGCCTTCTTCTGCCAAGATGATGAAGCGTCATATTCCTGATGAGCAAGTTGCAGCAGCTGTGTCTATTTCACAAAGTACGGGTTCCATTTTTCTACTGGTTGGCCCGATTGTCGGTACCTTCTTCTTTGAACATTGGGGCATCTATCCTTCCCTGTTAACGATGGCCGTCCTCTTCTTCGTCTCGGCACTGATCCTCTTGACACTCCCTACCTCAACTGCCAGTGCAACAGAGGGAGACGGAACGCTCCTTTCTGAGATTAAAGCAGGTTTTGCCTATGTAAAAAAACGACCAGCCTTGCGCGGGCTTGCCGTTACCTTTTCGTGTCTGGGACTATCCTCGGGTCTTATCAATTCACTGGAGGTATTTGTTATCACGGATCGTCTATTACTCTCCAAGGAAGCCATTCAATGGTTTACCGCGTTAGACGGATTGGGTATGCTGTTGGGCGGTATTTTGGCTTCCATTTATCTGGACCGCCTGAATGGTCGTTGGGTCATTACAGGTGGATTGATATTCTTCGCTCTTTCCGTCGCCGTAGAAGTTCTCTCTGTTTGGGTATACGTCACCGCAGCGATGCGCTTTTTCACCGGAATTGGGATGGCATTTTTACAGATCGTAATCGGTATGTTCATGATCAAGCTCGTGGATGAAGCGTATATCGGACGAGTGAATGGAACGATTTCACCGCTCATGGTCGGGCTCATGATGATCGGTTCCTTTGCAGCAGGTCCGCTCATGCAGATGACTTCGTTGATTTCGGTATTTCTGATCGCTTCTGTCATCCTTCTGCTCGCTGCATGGGGATGTACACGAATCAAGTGGGATGTTACACAAGATGGGGCTAACCATCTTCTCGAACACAAACAAGCGCAAACTGTATCGTAAGAGAATGCGTCCAAGCAAAAAAGCTGTCCACCAAGCGGACAGCTTTTTCTAAAAAATGCTATGTTTTCACAATGAGGAGTGGTGTTTTCGTACGATGAATCGTTTTAAATGTAACACTGCCAAGCAGCGTACCTGCAACTGCGCCTTGGCCATGATGACCGAGCACAACCAGTCCAGCGTCGATTTCTTCAGCTGTCTGGCGGATCACAGTAGCTGGATCTCCAACCACGACCTTGCTTTCAAAAGGGAGCGATGCAGCTTCGAGCAGCTCCTCGCAAGGTTTTAACGTTTCACGTCCCCAACCTTCGAGTGTATTCATGTTATCCCAGCCTACACCATATACACCTGCGTATGTGACTGGTGGAATGACAACGGACAAGAGTGTAAACGATACATCCGGGAGGTGCTGCCCCATCTCAATAGCTTTTTTCGCAGCTTCCATCGAATGATCGGAGCCATCTACTGCAATGAGTACTTTATTCCAAGGGAAGCGGCTCGCATCTGTCTCCTCCGCAATGAGGAAGACCGGAACATTGACATCGTGGAGTGTCGGATAGCTGACGCTTTGCAACAGGAAGCCTGTAATGCGACCGTAGCCATGTGTTCCCATTACGATGGCAGCATAATCATTCGCAGCATGCTTCGCAATGACTTCATGTGGCTCTCCGAACTCAATCTCCAGTTCATAAGTGATACCTGCTTCTTCAACGATTGCCAGGAATTTTTTCAGATCATCTCTTGCTTCATCCAATTGATAATCTTCTACGACTTCTCTTCCCAACCTTCTGACAACATTGCGTGAAGGGAACGGCGAGATGGCATGAAGCAATGTGATATCATGCTTATTTTTGGCGTAGGCCAGCGCGAAGCGGACCGCCTGAATGGACTGCGCTGAGAAATCGACAGGGACTAGAATACGGGACATAATGACACGTCCTTCCTCTTTTTCATCTGGCAAATGTGGTGAAGCTCTATGTATCCATCTGCCTTGAGTCCATTGTAGCCCTGTGGGCCCTACGTGTATGTAGGGGTTTTCCCTGATCTTGGTAGGGATATTCCCTGATAGGGAGTCCTATTCTTTCAAGCCCTAGTCCATGACAGCGGTAATAAAAATAGTAGGCTTTTCACTCAAATCAATGTCCGTGATCTCATGATCATCCACCATCCGCCGATTCGCCTGCTGCTCTCTTCGAATGACCCGAACGACTGGGCGCGAAGGCAAGCCTCTATTTTGGTCAATGATCACACCGATCTCTCCTGTCGACAGCTTCAGCGAGGTTCCTGTTGGGTACATGGCAATCGAGCGCAAAAAATGAATGACCATTTTAAGATCAAAGCGTTTCTCCGCTAGCCCCATGACTTTTTCGCAAGCCTCATACGCAGGCAACGTCTCTTCTTCCTCTGAAAAAGGAGAGACGAGATTATCATAGTAGTTACAAATCGCAACAATCTTGGCGAAATCATGAATCTCATCGCCAGTCAGGCCTCTTGGCTGCCCACTACCATCCACCCATTCATGATGCTGCAAAGGAACGTGTGCGGAAACAATGCTCATTTCATGTTTTTTTCGCAACAGATCAAAGCCCAGCCACGTATGATGATTGGTCTTGCTGTTCTTTTTGTAGGCTGGGGCTTCCTTGTCGACTGACAGCTTCCCGATGTCATGCAAGAGCGCTCCGATAGCGAGCTCTTTTAGTTGAGCTGTATTATAGCCTAAACCTACGCCCATAACTGTTGCCATCATGCACACATTCAAGGAATGAATGTACATAGCGTTGTCGGTCGTGCGAATCTCTCCCAGATTCAAGAGCACGCGACGATTTCTCAAGGTTTCGTCGATGATACTCCCCACTGATTTTTGAATGCCACGAACATCAAAATTTTTTCCAGTCTGCACACACGAAATCGCTTGTGACAGATTGCGAATGGCGTCCTTCCGAGTCGTCTCCGTGACGACCTCCTGCTCTTTCACTTCATCGAGCAGTGGGTCTTTGATACTTAACATCGTGACGCCGAACCGACGCAATTTATTAATCATTCCGACAGTCAGCTGGACACCTGCATGCAAGAGCGTTAAGCCCTCGCTTGTATAAATGCTTCGAGCCAAAACGTCTCCTGGCTCTACTAGGTCTACATTCACATATTTCATGGGGTCTTTCCTCCTGATTCCATCCTCCCCTGATGCTTCTTCCCTATCTTCGCTTTGGAAAAACCTGTTTCGCATGATTTTGCCGAAAAAACATCCACGGGACTGATGTTTCCTCATTTTTCACTTGTTCCTGCCAAGACCTAGCCATGTACAAAGCCCAAAAAATTGGGTACGAGCATCATGGAAGCCTTGTCTGTAATAATGCTCTAGCTTATCCTCTTGACGTTCAAAACCTCGTAGAAAAGTACCCACTGGTGGTGCGATGACAAACGCTCTGCCTTCCTTCTGCATTTCTTTGATCTGCTCAATCGTCTCGTAATAGGTACGATAATGACGAATGAATGCTTGGCACAAGCGCGTACTTCTGGAAAAAAGACGCTCGACACGCGAAAGCTGGCGCATCCACTCACCTGGCGGACAAGAAGAAGTAAGCACAATAATATGCTTTTGATTACCATCAAGCATGGACTTCATGAAAGGGACTGGATGCACGATGCCACCATCCCATAGCTTACGTCCGTTAATCGTAACCTTAGGTGATAGAAACGGAAGACTGCACGAAGCCCGAATCACATGGAAAATATCCTCACAGTCGTCTTTCGTAAAGTAAACGGCTTCTCCTGACGCGCAATCTGTTGTGACGACGACAAACCGTTCCTTCGCTTCGCGAAACTGATCAAAGGCGAATGGCTCCAACTTGTTGGGCATCTCATTGAAAATAAAATCCATGCCAAACAGCGAGCGCTTCGTGATCAAATTTTTATAGTGAAAGTAGCGGGGGTCGCGAATGTATTTCATATGATAAATCTTGCCCAATCCGTGCTGCCTCGCCAAGTATGCCGCTCCATTGCACGCACCTGCTGACACGGCAATCACATACGGGATATATAGCTCCTGCTCCATGAAGTAATCCAGAACGCCAGCGGTATAAATCCCACGGCTTCCCCCTCCCTGCAAAACGAGCCCGACCTTTTCCATACCAATCACCCATTTTTGATGTCGTTTATCCGTAGTATGAATGGTTGGCCACCGAAACATGCAGAGCGTGATCGTGCCAATCAAAAAACGACCCTCAAACGGGGTCGCCACTCAATCGTCTTTTTTCATCATGCTGTACTGATCACGGACCATTGCTACGTTTTCCCCTTGCTGCGTCAACTCCAGCTTATAGAGGATATCGGCAAGCACCGCTGCATAGATCAAGGTTAATTCCCCGGTATTGACCGGCTCTCGAAAGTAGCTCCCGATCATTTCATAGCCTTTTCGCTTATAGGATTCAGTATCTTCCTCTTCCAGTGCTTCACATAACTCTTCTATCAGATCATCCAGTGCCAGCCTTGCGCGCTCATATACATCTGGCTGGTCATGTGATAAAGCGTCTGACTCTTTCGTCCTACCCACTTACCCCCTCCTCCTTCTACTCCTATAGTGGGGCACGCGGAGAGGCTTTATGCAGATTCTTGTTCCGTTTTCTTCGCAGGTGGAACTCGGATTCCCGTCAACGCCTGAAACAGTACACGTTGATACTTCATCTCAGCATCAGGATCAGGCCGATCCAGTAGTGTTCCGAGCACAGCTCCTAAAAAGCCGAGTGGTATAGAGACCAATCCCGGATTCGTCAGTGGAAAAAGTGGCTCCGCACGGATAAGTCCGGTGAGGGGATGCATAACAGTCGGTCCTAAAATGACCAGTACCACTGATGCCGTTAACCCAGTCAGGACGCCACAAATGGCTCCACGCACGGTAAACCGCTTCCAATACAACGTAAACAACAGCAGTGGCAAATTGGATGATGCTGCTACCGCAAACGTCAGCGCAACAAGAATTGCCACGTTCATTTTTTCTGCACCGATAGCCAACCAAATAGAGATCACACCCACTGCCACTGACGAAAGCTTTGCCATGGTGACCTGTTCTTTTTCCGATGCCACCCCTCGTCTGATCAGATGACTGTAGACGTCATGTGCAAACGCAGAAGAGGCGGAGAGCACGAGCCCTGTCACAACTGCCAATATCGTCGCGAAGGCAACGGCTGCAATGTACGCCATCAAAAACTCTCCACCGAGAGCATCTGCCAAGAGCGTAACGGTCAGATTCCCCCCAAAGCCCACATTTCTCAATGCCTCGTAGCCTACAAACGTGCTCGCCCCGAACCCGAGGAAGATCGTCATCAAATAAAAGGCGCCGATGACCCACGTAGCGGTGTAAATCGAATTACGAGTCGTCTTTGCGTCCTTGACTGTGAATAACCGGGAGATAATATGCGGGAGTCCGGCGGTACCGAGAAGCAAAGCCAGATGCAGGGAGATCGTTTCCAGCGGATCATGAAGTTGATTACCCGGCTGTAAGAACTGTTCCTGTAGAGGTGTAATCGTACTCACATGTGAAAACATTTCGGAGAAGCTCCAATTAAAACGGGCAAACACGATCAGACTTAGGATCAATGTCCCTGTCAGCAGCAAAATCGCTTTAATAATCTGAACCCAGGAGGTCGCCACCATCCCGCCGAACACGACGTAAAATGTCATCAGGCTCCCAACAATCAGGACAGCCGTATCGTAACGAACTCCTAATAAATAATGAATGAGGGCACCTGCCCCAACTAATTGCGCCAGCATGTAAAAAATCGTAATTAGTAGAGTCGTACAGGCAACAACGCCACGCAGCCAAAGACTGTCAAACCTGACGGCAATCGCGTCTGCCAGCGTATAGCGCCCCAAATTATGCAAAGGCTCCGCAACTAAAAACAAAATAATCAGATAAGAAACAAAAAAGCCTATCGCATACACGAACCCGTCAAAGCCGTACATCGCAATCGTTCCCGCAATCCCCAAAAACGAGGCAGCACTCATGTAATCGCCTGCAATGGCAATGCCATTTTGTAACCCGTTTAAACGATTTCCTGCTGCATAGAAGTCTTTCGTCGTCCCCGTCTGTTTGGCAGCCGAATAAGTGATGGCCATCGTTCCGATAATGACGGCAAGGAAAAAGATGATCGTCGTCACGGACAATACCTCTCCCTTCTTGCAAAAATGAAAAAAAGACCAGGGGTTACCCCCAGCCTTCTCTTCGTGGCATGAGCTTCCTACGTTTACTGTTTCTACGCTGAATCTTTCATTCCTGTATTCGCTTTCACCAAAATTTCATCGTACTTCTTATCATCACGGGAGCTGGACAACAAGGTTCCGATCCATGCTGCCAAAAACCCTAACGGGATCGAGACAATGCCCGGATTCGGCAACGGGAACAGCGCTTCGCCGACCAAAATGGCTTTTCCAGCTACAGGATTCCAAACGTTCGGACTCAACGCAACCAGAATGAGAGAGCTGAACAAGCCAACCAGCATCCCGCTGATTGCTCCTGCCGTATTGAACCTTTTCCAGAAAATCGTGAACAAAATCACTGGTAGATTTGCACTCGCCGCTACTGCGAAAGCCAGCGCAACAAGGAAAGCCACGTTCAGATTTTGCGCAAACAAGGCGAGCAAGATAGAGACAATCGAGACGCCGACAGACGCCCATTTGGCCATCTTCATTTGCTCCTTTTCTGTTGCTTTTCCTTGTCGTAATACGTGTCCGTAAAAGTCGTGAGCAAAGGCAGAAGCGGCAGTCAGCACCAGCCCAGCCACTACCGCGAGAATGGTAGCAAAAGCAACCGCAGATACGAAGGCGAACAAGAAGTTACCGCCTAGTGCTTGCGCTAACAGTGGAGCTCCCATGTTACCTGCGGGGTCCATATTCCCCGCTCCTACAAACGCTGCCGCTCCGAAGCCGAGGAAGATCGTCATGACATAAAAGGCACCAATGATCCACGTCGCGTACACAACTGATTTGCGAGCAGTCGTAGCATCTTTTACAGTGAAGAAACGAATCAAAATATGCGGCAACCCTGCTGTTCCGAGCACAAGCGCGAGATTCAGTGAAAGCGTATCGAGCCCCACTTTAAACTTGTTGCCAGGATTGAGGAATTGCTCTCCCAATGGGGTCACCGTCTTCATTTGCTCGAACATTTTCAAGAGATTAAAATCGAATTTGGCAAAAACCATCATAGAGATGATGAATGTCCCGACCATTAACAAAACCGCTTTGACGATCTGCACCCACGAGGTTGCTGTCATCCCGCCGAACACGACGTAGATCGTCATCAATGCCCCTACGATCAATACAGATGTCGTGTAATCCAGCCCCAACAGCAGCTTGATCAAGGCCCCTGCTCCGACCAATTGCGCAATCATATAAAAAATCGAGATCGCAATCGAATTGAGAGCGGCGACACCACGAACCTTTTTATTGTCAAAACGCGCAGCTATCATATCGGCCATCGTGTATTTTCCTAAATTACGCAAAGGCTCTGCTACCAAGTAGAGCACAACGAGATACGCAACAAGAAAACCGATACTGTAGAAAAAGCCATCAAATCCGCTCAATGCAATCATCCCGGCAATTCCCAGAAAGGAAGCAGCGGACATGTAATCTCCCGCAATCGCGAGGCCGTTTTGCCAACCCGTCAAGCCGCCTCCAGCGGTATAAAACTCACTAGTTGTGTTCGTCTTTTTCGAAGCGTAAAAGGTGATGACAAGTGTCAAAAGAACAATGCCGAGAAAGAGTAAAAATGCAGTAACGTTCATTAGCTCCTTCCACCTGCCTCTTGTTTGATTTTCTCTACGAGTTGATCAAACTGCTCTGCCCGCCTGGTGTACAGAATACAGAGACCCCATGTCATGACGAACTGAGCAAAGGCAAATACCCACGCCCACGAAATGGCTCCAAACGCTGGTTGATTCAGTACGGTGAAGTAGGAGGTTAAAATCGGAAGGGTAAAGTAAAACACGAAGAAAAAAATAGAAGATGGCAAAATAAACGCTTTTTTTCTTCTTAAGAGTTCTTTGAAAGTGGCTGACTGAATCACTTTTGCATAATCAACAGCATCCTTCTTCTGATCCTCGGCTTTTTTTGCCGAAGCGAATTTGCCCATAGGAACCTCCCCCTCATCTACAAAAATGTAAGCGCTTCCTACATTGTAGAGAATCCTTTTCTAACCGTGTATTTTTCTGCGTAAGATGTCGGGGAGAGTGTGTCAGTGGCAGATTTTTAGCCACGATCTGCAAACGATTGATCACCAGGCTTACTCCTCAAGACGTTTGAGTAAATCCTTGGCGGAGGTCCGAGATACGGGAATACGAGGTCTTCCGTCTCCCTTCAGAATCAAATTGTAGGCACCGTTGAACCATGGTTCGAGCTCACTCACGAATTGTAGATTGACCAAATAGCTCTTGTGGGTACGGAAAAAGTCGTATGCGAAAAGCTTATCCGCCAGTTGTGTCAGGGTCATCCGCGTCGAGTAGGTTGCCGTTTGGGTGACGATTTGCACATATCGCTCCTCCCGCACTGCATATACAATCGTCGCTGGATCAATGACCACTAATCTGCTATTGTCTTCTACCAACAGCTTGGTTCGTTTTGTCTGGACAGGCTCTGCTTTTGGCTTGACCAGACGCTCGCGTATTCGTTGCATCGTTTCTACCAGCCGCTTGGGCTCTGTAGGCTTCAACAAATAATCGACGGCGTACAGCTTAAACGCATCGATGGCAAATTCCTCGTACGCGGTACAAAAAACGATGAGGGGGTGCTGCTTGCGTGATGCGAGCATTCTTGCTGCCTGCGCTCCCTCCAGCTCAGGCATTTTCATATCCAGGAAGACGACATCCGGTTCGTGCACATCGACCATTTCCAACAGCTCTCGCCCGTTGGTGGCATACGGCAACAGTTCTACGTCTCCTTCTTGTAGCAATAAATAGCTCAGTTCTTCGCGTGCTAGTCGCTCGTCTTCTGCAATCATGACGCGTATTGGCATCAGGCACTCACCTCTGTTGTAATTGGAATGGTAAAGGTAATCGTACTCCCACCTTCTTGTTTATTGGCAAAATGAAGTTGGGCCTCTTGTCCACACAAGCTGATCAGACGTTGGTTGACATTATGGATGCCAATTCCGTTGCCCTCCTTACTCTCCATTGGCACCTTTCCCAGAACTGGCAACAAGTTGTCGGGAAAGCCTTCGCCATTATCTTCGATTTGAAAAACAACGTACACATCCTGCCGTTTCACATGGAGGATGATCTCACCGCCGTTCGTGATGTCGCGAACACCATGCTGAATGCAATTCTCAAATAACGGCTGCAACGTGCCAGGAGGAATTAGGGCTTCCTCTACCCCCGCATCAATGATCGTACGAACAGCGAATTGCTCGGAAAATCTGATTTTGATAATTTCCAAATAAGCATGCAGGTGATCTAGCTCCTGTCTCACAGTGACAAGCGGACTCGCTGTGAGCTTTAGGTTGAATCGCATGAACACGCCAAGCTGAATGGTCATATGCCGGGCTAGCTGTGGATCAATTCGTATCAAGGTCACAATTGAATTCAATGTGTTGAACAAAAAGTGAGGATGAATCTGTGCCTGTAGCATCCGCAACTCTGCATCCTTCATTAAACCTTTCATTTGCTCCGTGAGCGATAGGGTCAATTGATTGGAGATTAGGTTGCCTAGCCCTTTTGCTAGTGCTTCCTGGACTTTTCCTATTTGTTGCGGCCTCCGATAATAGAGTTTAATCAGACCGACGACGCTGTCTCCCTCTTTAATCGGCACGAGAATCGCTGCATGCAGGTTACAATTTTTGCGCTTGCACCCGACACTCTCTCGCGTGAATCCCTTATCGATTCCACCGCTATACAGAGCCCGCTTATCGAGCTCACTCTTGAGAGCTTCTCCCGGATGATGATGATCTGCCCCCACTCCAACGTGCGCAAGAAGCTGTTCTCGATCGGTGACTGCAACGGCGGCTGCTTTCGTTTCTTTTTGTAAGACGAGGGCTGCTGACTGAGCCGTTTGCGGGGTAAGCCCCCTTTTCAGATGTGGCAAAATTCTTTCCGCTATCGTAAAGGAACGCTCCGCCTCAATGGCAGCCGAACGCTCTGCCTCTTGCAAGGCAACCCGTATCATCGTCGTAAAAATCGCAATCGAAACACTGTTCGTCAACACCATCGGAATCCCAATCACGTTGACCATGGTTCGCGCCAACTCGGGCGGAGCTGCCATGATCAATAAAAGCGACATCTGAATAATGGGCGCGAACATGCCGATGAACATGGCTTTGGACGGAGAAATAACCCTCTCCTGTGAGAAGAAACGCGCTACGTATCCTGCCAGCAACCCCGTGATCGGGATCGACAAGCCCATCGGTGCTGCGGCGAATCCTCCCAATTGAAAGACATGAAGCCCAGCAATGACACCTGCCCCCAGGCCAACGAGAGGCCCTCCGAGCAAACCTCCAATGACGACCCCTACCAAAGTAGAATTGGCGATAATTTCGTCATCCGACAAACGAAAAATCCAAAAAGCCGGGAGATAGCTCTCCCCTTGCACGACCACTCCTGCATATGTACCTGCAATCCCAAACAATCCGAACATGAGGGAAAATGCGATTGACGTCCCTACGTGCAGTTCGCGGTCTAAAAGCTGGCGAAACAACGGCGTCCTTGTCAAAATAAATGCTAGCGTCAAAAGAATACCCATTCTTTCAATGAGCAATAACGTGAGATTGTCCACCGCAGCCTCCATTAGTTTAAATCTTCTATAAATTCCGCATATTACCCTCATTTCCCTGCTGGACAGACAACCTCGCTAGGCTGATTGCATACGCTGTGTGTGCAATGCTTCAGGAGAAGGGTGATCATACCATGTGTGGAATTGTAGGATGGATTGATTGGGAAAAGGACTTATCTGGTGAACGTAATGTGCTGCAAAAAATGACCCAATGCCTCAAGGATCGAGGCCCTGATGCAGAAGGCTTTTGGCTGACTCCTCGTGCGGCCCTCGGTCATCGTCGCCTTGTGGTCGTAGATCCCGCTGGCGGACAGCAGCCTATGTCGGCTCTCATAAACGAACATGCCTGCACCATGATTTACAATGGTGAATTGTATAATACCGAGGATTTGCGAGCAGAACTGCTTGCTTGCGGACATACCTTTCAATCTCACTCGGATACGGAGGTACTTTTGCACACGTATTTGGAGTGGGGTCCAGATTGTCTGCGAAAGCTAAACGGCATCTTTGCTTTTGCCATCTGGGACGAACGCAAACAAAGATTGTTTGTCGGCCGTGACCGAATGGGGGTTAAGCCGCTGTTTTATGCGCAAAGAGGCAGTGCATTTCTGCTCGCCTCTGAGCTAAAAGCCTTGCTTGCTCACCCCGAAGTCAAACCAGAGCTCTCTCGTGAAGGCTTGGCGGAGGTTTTCGGAATCAGTCCCGCTCGTACGCCTGGCCATGGTGTTTTTCACAACGTACATGAGGTTCGGCCCGGCTCCTATCTGGTGGTGACGCGTGATAGCGTCAAGCAAAAACGTTACTGGCAGCTCGAAAGCCATCCACATACGGATGACCTGGAGACAACTGCTGAACGTGTCAGGGAGTTAGTCACGGATTCGATTGAACGCCAATTGGTTGCGGATGTGCCCGTTTCGACCCTCTTGTCAGGTGGGTTAGACTCGAGCATTATAACAGCGGTTGCGGCAGACCATTTTCAAAAAACAGGTCGTGGAACCCTGCACAGCTACTCCATTGATTACGTAGACAACCGAAAACATTTCAAGTCGAGTGCTTTTCAACCGAATGAGGATGAACCTTATGTGCAACTCGTTACAAAGTTTCTCGGAACCCTGCATCACACGATTGAGTTCGACACAGACGATTTGATTGAATCCCTGAAAACAGCGACACTCGCACGCGACTTGCCGGGGATGGCTGATGTGGATGCGTCTCTTTACCTGTTTTGCCGCGAAATAAAAAAAGAGACGACCGTCGTCCTCTCTGGAGAATGCGCAGATGAAGTATTTGGCGGGTATCCGTGGTTTCATCGCGAGGAACTGTTGAATGCCGGAACGTTCCCTTGGTCGAGAGCGACGAAAGAACGTTCCTCCTGGCTATCACCTGATCTTCGTGATTGGGTAAAACCCGAGGAATACGTTGCCATGCGATATGAGGAATCTCTCGATGAAGTCCCACATCTACCAGGCGAAGATCCGCTCGAAGCTCGCCGACGGGAAATGTTTTATTTGAATATCACGTGGTTTATGAACACGCTGTTGGATCGCAAAGACCGAATGAGTATGGCTGCCAGTCTGGAAGCGCGCGTTCCGTTCTGTGACCACCGCATCGTGGAATACGTCTGGAACATCCCGTGGGATATGAAGACGCACGGGAATCGGGAAAAAGGAATTTTGAGAAAAGCTATGGAAGGAATCTTGCCGGACGAGGTGCTGTATCGCAAGAAAAGCCCGTACCCGAAAACACATAATCCCGCCTATACGGAAGCTGTTCGCTCTTGGCTACTGGATATATTAAACGACTCTTCCTCTCCACTGCTTCAACTGGTGGATGTTCCAACGATTCGAAAAATTGCCGAGTCAGATGCACAGGCTTCGAGCATTCCGTTTTTCGGTCAGCTCATGAGTACACCTCAGTTGTTCGCCTATCTCGGTCAGCTGGATTATTGGCTGCGGGAGTACCGTGTTTCCATTCGAGCCTAAATACCAAAAGCTCCTCGCCCCTTATGATTCGGGGGAATTGAGGAGCTTTTCGTTACTTTTTGGTTCTTCCCCGTTGCTTGGTTCTAGGTGCCGATTGTGGTTTCGGGTTGAGGGGAATGGTAGCAAGAGATTGATATCTCAGATCAAACTGCTCGCCTGAGCGTTTCATAATCGTGAACGTTTTGGTTGCGCCGACTCGGATCAAACGGTAGTCCACCCGTGTTTTTTTCCCTCCCCCGCTCAGTATCGCAGCTACGGTCCGATGATTTGGCAGGTTCACTTTTATCTGCAACGACAGTACGGTTGCTGGAAAAGGTGGGATGTCACGATAAGGAACACAGAGCTTTCCTTTTAGCATCCGCAAATGGAGATTCCGAATCATCACTTCCGTCAATTGCGTTCCCCAATACCGCCGGAAAATACGGGAGATTTTTCGTTTGGTGTTGTATTTTTCGGGCAATGGCGTGTAATCCACACGGTTTACGGTATAAACAGGCTTTCCTCTCGGCGAATTCGCGATCTGAGTCCAGACATGCTCTGCTGAAGTGATAAACTGCTTGAGCCTCTGCAACTCATCCAAGGATTTCACCTCCTCCATAAACCGTATGGTGGTGGGCTTATGCTAGTACGCCCGATTTCAGCGTTCCAAACGTAACGGACAACAATTCTGAACATACATATAAATTGCAATCATATTATCGAGATGATAGAATATAAACCGCTTTCACTTCTCTTGTCGGGGAGTGCGTTTTTTTGCCTTTTAAGTTTAGCACTATTTAATTTCTTGGAGGTTGTAATGAATTTCATCATTCCCATCGCTGGCTTACTCATCGTGATCGGGTTAGCATTGTTAGGGAGCAATGGACGTAAACAGGTCAAATACAAACCGATCTTCGTCATGATTGCTCTGCAATTTTTGCTTGCCTTTCTTCTTCTGCACACCAAGTTTGGGTTTATATTCGTTTCAGCTATTTCCAAATCGTTTGAAAAGCTCCTTGCTTTTGCTGCGGAAGGGATCAATTTCGTATTTGGCAATCTGGTAAACGACGGACAAATGTCCTTTTTCCTTGGTGTGTTGCTCCCAATCGTCTTCATTTCCGTCCTCATCGGTATTTTGCGACACTTCAAGATTTTGCCGATTATCATGAAGGCAATTGGCTTTGTTTTGAGCAAAATTAACGGCATGGGTAGGCTGGAGTCTTACAACGCTGTCGCTTCCGCTATTGTCGGTCAAAATGAAGTATTCATCACTGTAAAAAAACAGCTCGGTTCCTTGCCGGAGCACCGTCTGTATACGCTGTGCGCATCAGCCATGTCTACTGTTTCAATGTCGATTGTCGGTGCGTACATGACGATGATTGAGCCGAAGTACGTCGTCACGGCACTGTTCTTGAATCTGTTTGGCGGCTTTATTATCGCTTCGATCATCAACCCTTATACAGTGAACGAAGAAGAAGATTTATTAGAGATTCAAAGCAATGAAAAGCAGTCCTTTTTCGAAATGCTCGTCGAGTACATCATGGACGGCTTCAAGGTAGCAGTAGTCGTGGGCGCAATGCTTCTCGGTTTTGTTGCCTTGATCGCGGCTGTGAATAGCTTGTTCGGCATGATTTTCGGCTGGACGTTCCAAGAAATGCTCGGCTTCGTCTTCGCTCCTTTTGCCATCCTGATGGGCATTCCTTTTGCGGAAGCGATGACGGCTGGTAGTATCATGGCGACGAAGCTCGTAACGAACGAGTTTGTAGCGATGATTGAGCTGGGTAAAGTCGTTTCTGAACTGAGCCCACGTACAGTAGGAATTCTCTCTGTATTCCTCGTTTCGTTCGCGAACTTCTCCTCCATCGGCATTATCGCTGGTGCGGTGAAAGGTCTGAATGAGAAACAATCCAATGTAGTCGCTCGTTTTGGGTTGAAGCTGTTGTTTGGTGCCACGCTAGTTAGTCTTTTGTCTGGTGTCGTCGTCAGCTTCGTCCTGTAAGTGACATGAGAAAATGTCCCTCTGCCGTGTGCAGTAGGGACACTTTTTATGAACAGCGAGTGCCCTGCTACAGTCGGACACTCGCTGCTTTTTATCCAATAATCTTTTCCACATCAACACGACCAGAGAAAAACGTCGCTCCTCCACCCATATCCGCGATTCGGTCAGGTGTGAGGGCATTTACATAATGCTTCGGACCCTCGTTGTCTGCCCATAAGCCTTGGCTCACGACGACACCCGAGAGAACATTTTCACCCACAGCTGCCACGAGCTCGCACTCTCCCCGCTCATTCCATATGCGCACGGTATCTCCATCACAAATGTCTAGAGCACTAGCATCTGCCATATTCATGTGTAAACGAGGTATTTTTTCCATCTTCTTATGTTTTTCATTATTCGAGAACGTGGAGTTCAAATAATTGTGATTCGGCCCCGGGACAAATAAATACGGGAAATCCCCATCATTCACCAATGGCGTATATGTCGGTAATGGGGGCAGCCCTCGTTTTTCCATTGCTTGCGAGTAAAGCTCAATTTTTCCACTTGGGGTTGGAAGATGTTCCAAAAAGAAAGGTTCCATATTGGCTTTGGCATATTGTTTATCAAGCAAAGTTTCATACGTGATTCCTTCCAGATGCTGATTGCCGTGCCCCTCCAACGCCTGTCTGACCATCTCTGCATCACTGTCTTGAAAAACAGGTTCGTCATACCCCATGGCAGCAGCGAGCAAGCGGAAAACATCCGTGTTAGACTTGCTCTCTCCAAATGGGGCGATCACCGGTTGCTGAAGCTGAATGTAATGATGCCAATACGACGTGTAAAAATCAGTATTTTCATATGAAGAGGTCGCTGGCAAAACGATATCGGCATAAAGAGCCGTCTCCGTCAAAAACAAGTCATGTACGACCGTAAACAAGTCCTCTCTCGCCAAGCCTTGCCGCACTTTGTTTCCTTCCGGTGCGACAATGGCTGGATTACTCGTATAGACGAAGAGCGATTTCACCGGTGGATCTGTATCGAGCAACGCTTTTCCAAGTTCATTCATGTTGATGACTCTCGTCTGTTTATTTGCCAGCAAATCTGGTCGCTGCACAGCAAGCTTGTTGTGCTCCAAGAAACCTTTATTCCCTTTATTGGCCCCACCGCCTTTGACAAGCCATTGCCCTGTCAAGGCAGGAAGACAAGCAATCGTCCTTACACACATTCCACCATTGTCGTGATGCTGAATGCCATTGCCAATGCGAACAAAGGAAGGGGATGTGGTGCCATACATTCTCGCTAATTTGTAGATATCGTCGATAGGGACACCCGTTATGGCTGATACGGTAGCAGGATCGTAGGTACGTACATGCTCCCTGAGCTCTTCATGTCCTATCGTATACTTCTCCATAAAGGCTGAATCTACCAAGTTTTCAGCAAAAAGTACATGCATGATACCCAAAGCCAAAGCCGTGTCAGTTCCAGGCAAAATTGGGATAAACCAATCAGCCCATCGACCCGTCTGATTTTTATGGACATCAATCACGACGATTTTCGCCCCATTTTTTCGAGCCTGTTCCGCAAACACCACTTGATGCATGTTGGTGCTAACCGTATTGATCCCCCACATGATGAACAGCTTGGTATGAACGGTGTCTTCCGGATCTGTTCCAAAAGCTCCGCCCATCGTGTAGCTGTACCCTACCGCCCCTGCACTATTGCATATCGTACGGTCAAGCTGACTAGCTCCCATACGATGGAAAAAACGGCGATCCATTCCTTCCACACTAATCCGCCCCATGTTTCCGTAAAAGCTGTAAGGCAAAATGCTCTCGGGACCGTCTGAGTCGATCAAGGCACGCCAGCGTTCGGTTATGGTAGTGATGGCTTCCTCCCAACTGATTCGGACAAACTCCCCGCTGCCTTTTTTGCCAATACGCTTCAACGGATGCGTAAGTCGCTTGGGATCGTAAATGCGCTCTGTCATGTTGCGGACTTTGTTGCAAATGTTCCCCTTCGTCACCGGATGGCTCGGGTCCCCTTCAATTTTGACGATTTTCCCCTCTTTTTTATGAAGGAGCAATCCACATTGGTCCGGGCAATCAAGTGAACAGACTGCTGGAAAAACACCGTTCTCCTGGGTCGTATAAGTCATGGAGGTTCCCTCTTTCTCATAACAGTAACTAGCTTTTATACGGCTATTATAATCGATTGAAAAAAGAAGGCACTACCCCTGCGTGAATGAGAAGTTAATGATTTTTATTTACCAATCGTCTCATTACGATTTCTAATGGTCCGTTCAGCTTATGTTTTTCTAAAATCGTGGCCAATAGTAGAGAAAGCATCCAAATACCTACGGCCATCAAAGCAGCGATCCAGTTACGAAGACGTCCCCCTAAATCTAGTGCTACTCGTGACAAGAAAAGAACAAGCATCGCTTCATTCCATACAAAGAAGGTTAATTTACAAAACATTTTTGTATGCAAGGAATGTGTAGACTTATTACACCATGATCTTCCTGTTGTCTAAAACAACTAATCCGAAAAGTTATCTTTTCGGATTAGTTAAAATGAAGAAAAGAAGCAATGTAACCCCCTCCCAGCTGTTAGATCGAATGCAGGCCAAATGTCACCGCCGGCACAAATCTTTGGCGTCGGAACAATTGCGAATGCCTGTGGTTGAGCATCGACTACAAAGAGGATTTTACTAAAGTTTCCACTGGCGTGTTCATTATCGGCAGGCCAAGCCTCCCAGTCTTGAACTTGTATCGTTCCTGAGATTGAAACAAATCTGTTGCTCATGATGAGTCCTCCTCCATTTGTGGAGCTTAAAATTTATTCTAATTCGAACAAGATGAGGACATACTTTTGGACAAATTAAAAACCTCTTGGCTTACCTAAGAGGTTTTTAACTGTTTCCCGTACTTTTATGCTTTGAACTCAGTTATAGATTGCTGCAATTCTTCCGCCATTCTGCTTACGACTTCAATAGCAGAAGCGATTTCTTCCATCGATGCATACTGTTCTTGCGCTGCGGCAGACACATTTTGCGTATGGGTCATAGATTGCTGTGAAGTATCTGCAAGCCCTCTTATCATTTTCACTACATGCTGCGAACTCGCCGTTACTTCTTCTACAATCGCAGACACTTCTTGTGATTGTACCGATACATGTTCCACCATCTTCGTAATATCATGAAACGCTTCACCTGCCTGCTGAACCATCTCAATCCCTTTATGAACAGCAGACGTTCCTTCTCCCATCGAACGCACTGCATGCCCTGCTTCTGACTGAATTTCAGAAATCAACTGTCCGATTTCCTCAGATGCCTGTCCTGACTGCTCAGCCAGCTTTCGCACTTCATCTGCTACAACCGCAAACCCTTTTCCATGTTCGCCCGCTCTTGCTGCTTCGATCGCTGCATTTAAGGCAAGTAAGTTCGTTTGATTGGAGATTTCGGTAATCAGCGTAACAATTCTTCCTATTTCTTTCGACTTCTCACCAAGCGTATCGATAATTTCCGCTGTTGTATTCACTTTTTGCTGAACAAGCTCAATCTGGGCTACTGTTTCTGTAACAACCCGGTTCCCTGTCGTCGCCTTATGATTTGCCGTTACTGTCAGATCGGCTACATCCTGCATAGAAGATGCGGCTTGCTCCATTCCTTTGGAAATTTCTGCAACGGCTTGATTTACTTGATCTGCGCCAGACAACTGATACTCTGCACTTCCTGCCACTTCTTGAATGGATATTGAGATCTGACTTGCCGCGTGTTTCACCTGTTCACCCGTTGCCAATAGCTCCTCAGCGCTTGCGGATAATTCCATTGCATTTGTGTTTACCTGTTGGACGACACTACGTAAACTTCTCATCATATTGTTAAATAATTGGGTTAACATCCCTATTTCATCTTTCGCTTGATACTCTCCATGTACTGTTAAATCGCCTTGCTCCGCTTTTGCCATCAATTCTTTCATAATGTGAAGCGGACGTGTAATGGTGCGGCCAATGACTAAAGCAAAAAACGCACATAATACAATCGCAACCACTGTAAGAACAATCGTCCAAGTAATCGCGCTCTTTGCATAAGCGGTATTTGTCATATTGAGTTCTTCCGCTCTTTCCTGATTGTAATCCGCCAGTTTCTCTAGCGAATCATTCAACTGGGTACGAATCTCTCTAACGTTTTGAATATAATATTGGTAAGCTTGATCATTTTTATTAACCATCGCCAGATCAATTACTTTCTCAACATTTTCCCAGTATGTACTGCGCAGCTCTTGATATTGACCAAATATCTCGTTTTCCTGTTTATCCCTTTTCGTTTTTTCATAGCTTTTTAATAACTGTGAGGTGGCTTCCTTTCTGTCGCTCATAGTTTTCTTCATTTCTTCATTCTCTTTCGGATCTTTCGTGAGAATTAAGCCTAATGTATTTACCTCAACGATACGATTATTCAGTCGGATTTCAGAAAGCCATCTTACTGAAGTCATCCGATCTTCATACATTTCAGTTGAATTTTCCGCCATACTTTTGATGTATGTAACTCCGACGAACCCTACCATGGTTAAAAATACAACTGCCATTATTATGAGCAGCATTATTTTTTTTCTTACTTTTATATCCCTTATCCACTGCATTCCATTTTAGCTCCTTTATGCACTAATTTCCTAAGTGTATATTTAAGAAGAACATTCCATCTTTGTCCATATTCGTTGGATTTGTTAAAAACGTTTGAATAGTCTTGGTATCCTATACGGTGGATTACACAAAGGAGATTTATTAATCATACATACTAGAATCATTACCGCCGAAAAACCAGGGTGTTCTGCGAAAATCGACTTTTAGGCTTAGTGACAGGGTTCCTGCTGTAGACCGCAAAGTAAAATTGAAGAAATAATAAAACACGCCCCATTTTTTTATTTCTTCAAGCCTTCTTCTATTGTCTGCTCTATATAAGGAACCTTGAGATATTTCAGTTGCTGAGACTATCCCACTTATAGAATATTCTTTACTGACATACATACGTAGCGCAACAGCAAGCTTTTCTTTATCCAACTTGGGTCTACCTAATGTTTTCCCACGCTTTTTACTTGCTTCGAGTCCTTCCTTTACTCTCTCGGCAATAAGGTTTCTTTCTAATTCAGCAATGACGCACATCATCTGGAACATGGCTTTGCCCGTAGAGGTTCTAGTATCCATATTTTCTTTTAAAGAAATGAATTGTACCCCCGTCTCTTCTAACTGTTGAATAATATTGAGGATATCCAATGTTTTACGTCCTAAACGGGAGATACTCTCCACTATAACCGTATCGCCTTTCCTGATGACATCAAAAAGTTGATGAAGTCGTTTTCGATCTTTAATTTGATTAAGTCCAATTATCACTAGCCCAACATAAAATAGTAAGCTACTCCAGAATATATACGACCAAGTCAACGAGTAAGCAATTAAACCAGCCAATGCAGGCCAAATCGCAGGAGCTGGTGTAACAACAAGCCCCATTACCCCCATCACAGTTCCCCGTTTATGAATTAGGAAAATTAGCAAAAGCACATTCATCATTAACAGGAATATAATTCCTGTTCCAAAAGCTTGAATTATACGACCTATCAATATGACTGGGAAACTTGGTGCCAAAGAAAGGAAGTATTTTATGGCTTCACCAATGTCTACATCAATTCAAGTACGAAATCCTAAAAGTATGGCTTTTGTACTTATGTTTGCGGCTTTAATAGGGTTATTTAGTGAGACAGCATTAAATATGGCACTTACAAACATTATGTCTGAGTTTAATGTTTCAGCGGCGACAGCACAGTGGCTTACTACTGGCTATCTATTAACAATTGGTATCCTAGTACCTGATTCTCCCATCCGATGACAAAAAATGCTCTATTTGGCTACGATAGATGTTCTCAGAAAATGGACAGACCGTGTCCAAAATTGGGGACAAACTTGCGCAATTGTCGGTGTACTATCATGATCGTATCAAAGATTACATTCGTTAAAAAATCCTTCATTCCCCATAGAAAGCGTGCTTTTCTCCAGCTATCTTGTCAAGGAAATGCTACGCCTCGCTGACGCTCACCCTTGACAAAATTGCTTTCAAATAGGATTTTTCCATGTAAGGGAATAAAGGATTACTGTCACCTGGCTTCACAGGGTGCTTACACAAAACTTTTGACAGACCCGGCAGATCTTTATTCTAATGTCTCATCCCGGAAGGTTTCTTCTCCTGCTTCCATCGTCAACAATACTTTTGCACTTCCAATTTCTGTTGAAGGAATCTTAAAGAGATTCTTATCGATTACAACAAGGTCTGCTTCCTTCCCTTTTTCAATGGAACCAGTGATTTTATCTGAAAAGCTGGCATAGGCACCGTTAATCGTGAAACTAGCAATCAAATCAGCAACCGATGCTCTTTCTTCAGATCCCAGCACTAACTTAGGATCGGTATTTCCAAACTCCTCTCTAGTGACACCTACTTGTATTCCATATAATGGATCAAATTCCCAAGTAATCGGATAGTCACTGGCAGAGGCCACTTTCACTCCGCTATTGATAAGACTTTTCATTGGATATTCACGATTCGCCCGTTCCTCTCCGAGATAAGGCAGTTCAATTTTTTCATGATACCCCGGTGATTTCATGAACCAATATGGATTGGCAACAGCCACTACACCCAATTTACTTAAACGTTGGATGTCACTTGGCTGAACGATTTGGAGATGAGTCATCTGGTGGCGGGAATCTCTTTTTCCATTCTTCTCTACAGCGTACTCAAAACCATCCAAGGTTTCTTTTGTGGCAGCATCTCCGACAGAATGAACGTGCATCGCAAAACCAGCTTTATCCAATGCAGCAGCCGTCTCGTTAAAGACTTGAGGATCCCATTGCGGTTTGGCATTGTGCTTATCCATATATGGTTCAATTAGCGCAGCTGTCCCACCCTCGATTACTCCATCCATGAATACCTTCACCGAGTTTACCTGGACATCAGGTCCGTTTAGTTTTGCCCGTTCTTCTACCAACGATTTTACTTGAGACGGACCCTTGGCAGGATCAGTGGCCAAGGAAACACGATATTTCAGTTGAAGCTTGTTTTCTGCTTCAAGATCCTTTAATGCTTTTAAGGCATTACTACCTGGAACAGCTAGTGCGAGATGGACAGAAGTAATTCCTCTTTCTGCTGCCATATTCTCATAGGCTAAAATCCCTTCTTTATACTCTTCTTCAGAGTAATCCGGAATAATCTTCATCACCAAATCTTGAGCGGTCTCACGAAGAGTACCAGTAGGTTCCCCCGTAACATCGTCTCGCTCAATTACGCCCCCTTCTGGATTCTTGCTATCCTTGGTAATACCCGCCAGTTCAAGAGCTTTCGAGTTCACCCACACCGAGTGATGGTCTTCTGAGGTTAGAACAACAGGTATATCTTTTAGGATTTGATCAAGATCCTCTTTTTTCGGGCCCTTTCCGGGGAACACAGGGTTTACCCATCCAAATCCCTTCAAGCCTTTAAGATCAGGGTTCTTTTGAACAAATTCCTTAATTGTATTGAGATAATCCTCCCGCGATTTTTTTCCAACCAGATTTACTGAAAAGATTGTTTCAACGGTTGCAGTCACATGAGAATGGCTATCAATAAAACCAGGAAGAACCATTTTCCCCTCAAGATTAACCACTCTGGTCTTTGAGTTTTGATAAGGCTTTACTCCTTTGTTCGTGCCAACATAAACAATTTTCCCATCGCTTATAGCAACGGCGTCAGCAAAACTACGTTTTTGATCAACGGTGTACACGGTTGCATTTTGCAAAATAATATCTGCCTTTTTACCGATGGAGTTCGTCTGATTTGTTGCTGCCTGCGCAAATCCTGACAGCAGTGTACTCATTAAGAGAGATGCGATAGTAACTTTCAGGGTCTTTTTTAGCTTCATACAATCACCTTTCATGGCGTGTTTACCATTCACTTCAGGAAAAATTGTATATAAATAATGAGTAGAGAAATATGTTTATCATGAAGGAAAAAAAAAAGTTTTTTCATTCATGGTGGATGTTTCTATATTCGAATAAATCGTACAGCTTAAAGGCTAACATGAGATTAAAC
The DNA here is from genome assembly GCF_050477165.1 of Brevibacillus sp. FIR094. Lineage (NCBI taxonomy): Bacteria > Bacillati > Bacillota > Bacilli > Caryophanales > Paenibacillaceae > Brevibacillus > Brevibacillus sp. FIR094. Next base: position 57,795 of record NZ_JBEAES010000015.1, read on the forward strand.
CGTTCTTCAGGATCATCAAGCTCCAGCTGTAATAAATCTGTTATTTTTTCCAATCTATATTTCAATGAACTTCGATGGATAAAAAGATATTCAGCCGTTTCTTTTAAATTCCCGTTCATGGCTAAATACACTCTCAATGTATCAAACAGGTCTTTTCCTTTTTCATTTCCGTAGGTTAATAAAGGATCCAAGTATTTCTTGATGAACAGTTTTACCGCAAAACTCTCTTTAAAATCAAATAAAATAGAAAGAGAACCAAGATCGTCAAAGTTTTGGATTCTTTTGTTGGAAATGCAATTTTTCACTATCTTCAGCGCTTGAATAGCCTGACGATAACAAACATGGAAGTCCTCCATAGTCTTCGTACGAGAACTAATTCCTAAAAAAATATCAATCCCTTGCATGATTGATGAAACGACATCCCTAATTTGTTGATAAATCAGTTCCCAATAGAGGTTGCTGTCTTTTTCTTTTAGGTCTGGAACAATCAGAACATAACAGTCCTCTTTTTGTGTTGTGATAATATTTCGATCAAAAAGTTGTAATGTTGTTCTGATTCTTTCCCAAATCCAAGTCATTTTGAACTTTACTAATTGTAAATCCTCATCGCTCTGATTACATTCAATAGAAAATACACCAATTCTATTCGGTTGAAACAGATTGAGATTAAAGAGATTGGCATATTCGATCATTTTATCTTTATCTTCAATCTTTTCCAGGAAAAGTTGATGGATGAAACCGTCCTTAACCTGTTCTTTTGCATCTGCCACAAGTTTTTGCTTTTTGATCTGAATTGCATATACATCCAAGGCGTAATTCAGTGTCATTCGTATTTCCAGATCGAATTCCTGTTTACTTGCTTTCACTCCTACATGTCCAAATAGCTCACTGCCACAAACTACCTTCCATATGCCGAGATGATTGTCTTCCCCATATTGGAGCCACTGCTCTCGATCAGGTATATGCACTATTTTCCATCTATTTGCATTCAACTGACTTACTATTTCCTCAAGCTCCTCATTACGTTCTCCTATAATAAAACTGGATATCGGATGCAGAAAGCGATCAAATAAAATAACCGTTTTTCCAATCAAATGCGAAAGCGTTTTGGTAATCTCAAAGTAACCATCACCTACCAAAGCCTGTGTCACTAATTCTTTATAGTGAATCATTCGTTTTTCCAAGCGATTTTTGTCTTCCAGTTCTGCCCTCAATTTCTGCTTTTCTTTCTCTTTGTTTTTTACTACTTCCATTGCGATCGCAAAATCTTTGCCATATTCTCTAAATGACTTTTCCGCTTGGAGATTCAAGGGAGCCTCCTCCTGATACCCAACAAGACATACATCAAAACTGGTAGAATCGCTTTCTTTAATTGGGAAGGTAAACCAAGTAACAAAACCTTCATTCTCAAATTCTCTAAGCAGATCACAACTCTTCCATACCTCGATACCATCCATAGAACAATGGGGTTTAGATAAACAGCATTCCAAACAAGACGAACACGATAATGGAAACTTCTTCTCAAAACTCTGTGAGTCTCCTCTTCTTGTTCGAATACCCAAGACATCCTCTGATTTTTCAATAATTGCAACGTAGTCACAGACAAACTCATCCCAAAATGACTCTAATAGAAACCTCTGTGCTTCATCAACGGTTTCTAGTTTGTGCAAGTGTCTCGCAGTATTACGTAAGTGTATATCAATGTCGTCAATACTATTCCGCCCCCAAATCGCCTCCCATTTGTCCAATATTATCCCTCATTTCTATAAGTTAAATATGAAAGGAACCCAACCAGCACCGTTGCCACAAACATCATAATTGATAATCGTTCAAAACGCTGCCACTTAATTCAACACTATAAAATATTATATGTTATCTATTAAGTTTAAAAAAAGCGCCAGACTCTAATCGATCTGAAGCATTTCAACGATATCTGATACTTCTAGAATGCTCCTATTAATCTCTATTTTCCGAGTTTTAAAAAGAAAGGCAGAATAGGACTCGATTGTCGAATTCCATTCTGCCTTTCTTTTTATAGTATTGCTGCTTTGCCTAACACCTTCTATTTTCGAACTTCTATCATTATTTTTGTCACATACTCTTCGCTAGTATTTTTGGTTACCGCATCTAGGACGTATTCTTCATACGAATATTCCCCGATTTGAAGTTCGTGGGCTTTTATATATGCAAGCATTTCTTCATAAGTTGTAGTAATTCTCTCACTCTTTCCAATATGATAGCCAACCACATACAACCCCTTTGGCTTTGTATAGTAAGTTATCGCTTCATGATTTTCTGTTTGTTTCATATATAAATTCGAATAGTTTTCGTAATCTGCTGACAATAGTTGATTACGTGAAACCATCGCTCCAATTGGATAACCCGTATCGAGCCGATACGTATGGAGCGCATCGATAAAATTAGAAACAGCCCGTACAAAGTCTCTGTCCGTACAATCTAGAATGGAATCACTGGAAAATAATTTTTCCTCCGAAAATTCTTCTATTTGAATACATGAAAAATCCGTTTTGATGGCTTCCTTGGTCAAGCTAAGCTTCGTTTCAATCATTTGTTGGATTTGCTGCAGGTTTTGAATTTTGCGCTGAATTATAGACGCTTTATCTTCTAAAAGGCTAACAAGGTTTTCTGGTGTTTTGTTTTCCAAAAAGGGCTTTATTTCTTTTAAGGGCAACCCGACCTCTTTTAATAGTTCAATCACGTTAAATAACTCAAACTGTCGATACGAATAGAATCGATAGCCCTTCTCATTTTTAATATCTGGTGACATTAACCCGATGTCATCATAATAAAACATTGTTTGCTTATTGACTCGACATAGCCTCGCAAATTCCCCTGTCGTGAAATATTTGTATGTCGCCTCTGACATATAAACCTCCCTCTCTTGACTATATAGTTACTATATAGTGTACATTTCTTACTATAAATTTAAGCGAAAGGGTTTGATAGTCATGAATATCATTATTCGTGACATAACGCCAGAAAATGTTCAAGAAATCCTGCAATTACGTGTCAAAAAGGACCAAACCTCATTTATCGAAACACCTCAAAAATGTTTACAAGATGCACAAGCATGTAGCTATTATCAACCAGCAGGGCTATATACTGGCAAAGAATTAGTTGGATTTGCGATGTACGGGGAATTCCCGAGGGAAGATGAAATAGAAGATAAACGTGTTTGGTTAGATCGCTACTTTATTGACCACCGTTATCAAGGATATGGCTTAGGTAAGCAAGCATTGGAAGCCCTTATTCAGCACCTTGTCAAACAGTATAACTGTGAAAAAATTTACTTAAGTGTATTTAAGGACAATGTCCAAGCCATTCGTATTTATCAAAAATATGGATTCAAGTTCAATGGAGAAATTGATATTAACGGTGAAAAAGTCATGGTGAAGAAAGTCAATGTATAAATACTGAGTTCTGCGATCGGACTAGCCAACTTGGATGGGTGTTCTGGGGCATACTGTGTAGCAAGAAGTGGATCAGCTTCGTATTCCAATAACAACTTTGCAAAATATGTAAGCGGTCATAACCGTGAGGCTTTCATGGTTGTTCCCTATGAACCACATATACAAAGAAAAGCAGCCGTGTCATGAACTGAAAGCCAAAGTTGTTGAAATTTATCACATAATTTTTATTTTGTGCAATAGGAAGATAGAAAGAGTAAAGCGACAGGGAGATAGCAAAAGCTACCTCCCTGTTTGTACTTTGCTCCCACTTTCCATTTTTCAAAACAACCTCTAATTCGTAACAAGCGATTTGCTACTTCTTATTATCTTCAGGAAGTAGCGAATATTCTAAACCCATAAAACTAGCAACAGAGAGCTTTTCTTCGTTTATGACCTGAAATCGGTAATTAGCAGGAGACAATAGCGCCTGGTTATCAGCTTCCGACAAATTTTCTTTTAGCTTTAGCTGTTGCGAAATCGTATACCGACTCTCTTTACTGTTTAACTCAATTTGAACGAGTGAAGGAGTCTCAGCAAGCAAATTTTTAATGGTCTCGTTACCCGGCATATCTGCAAACGAAAAGTAAATGGGTTTTTCCGTATGCATCATTTTTTCTCTCAAATCTTCCGAAATTAAGATTCGTAACGTGAGTTCTGCCGAATTGCCGTTTTTTGTTATCTCAAGAACAGATGTTTTCAAATTCTCCCCTGTAATTTCTTCGAAATAATCGTAGACGCTTACATATGACTTCTCTTTAGGGACTGTTACTGCCTCGCTACAGCCAGTAAGAAGGACTATGAACAGAAGGAGAAGTATCTGGAGAGGTCGGATCATAGATCTTTTGATTTTTTACTAGAATACTCTTTGTACGAATATTTGACGTTTACGTAGTTAGAATCAACTACTCTGCCTTGAAAATATTCGTTTAAGTTTCCAGTTGTTTTTACGGCTTTTGATCCGTATTCAACGGTTGTAATCGTACGCTTTGGTATGACCCAACTGTGGGTTGTTTCTATAATGTCTTCTTCTCCAAATGAAACTTCTGCATTAATCCCCACTTTCCCCTCTATTATCCTCCAGTTGACTTTCGTCTCGGCTTCCAGACCTATTTTTCCGGTCAAAAAGGTTTTTCTTGTAACCTTTCTTGAAAAAGAATCGTTTTCGTTACTATCATTTTCAATATCAGCTTCATAAGATTTTGATTTGTATAGGTCCTTCTTAGACATTTCATACACTTTGCCAGTCATATCATTGCCTAAGGGACCAATCTTAGATGAATCACTCTTTGTAAGTGCATCTGTAAAATCATACTCTACTGGGTTCTCATATACACGTTCAACGATTTTTAGGTTACCTATTTTAATAGTCTCACCTTGAGCTGCGAAGGCAGAACCAGCTCCAGATACAACTAAACTGCTAAGTAAGAGAGTTGCAAAAGAAATTTTCTTAATATTCATCTTTACCCTCCTGTATATTATCAGAAATTTTAAACACGTAACAATTGTTACATATATTTACAATTCGTTTTGTGATTACCTCAATTCAAATAACACCCTATTTCTTATTTTTGCATCATTCTTGATTGAATTACCAGAATGTACTGATCTAATTGCTGACTTAATTCCACGACTTCATCATCCAACAAATCATTCTTCTCCAAAAACAATTGCACCAGTTGTTCCCGTAATTGTTCCACAATGATGTTTTTCAAATGATCTACATCGCGATAAGTTCCTCCTTCCCGATCTAACGGTAGCGTGGTACATTTACTTATAGGAGCTGTATCTGCTCCTCCTGCGGGCGTTCCATTAACCTGACGAATGGGTGGAACGCCCTTTCTATATGCAATTGCTCCTATGTTTATCACCTCCCTTTTTTTACAATAGATACATTTATAACTATACTGCAATTTCCCAAATTCGCTGTTCTTAGAAAAATGGGAAAATAACAAAAGCATCCCTTTTTTGTTTGGGATGCTTTTTCGAACCCTTTATCAAACTCTATTTATCCTCCTACGCCGTGATGATATTGCATAACTGTAGGAGGTGAAACAGCAGAAATAGATGGCGTTTCGCTTGCTATAGAAGCCTGGCCAGCGCTGGAAAATAGCCCAAAACTCAAAGCCATGGTTAACAAAACAAATAATCTCTTCATACTCACACTCTCCCTTCTAAAATGGCTTGATAGTGATCTTTTTGCTCATTTGTTGCGTGTGGCAAGTGTTTCCAAAACTTTGTGACACAACGTTTAAATCCTTGGTGATAGGTCATTTTGTCAGATAAATCCAGGCACAGGAGTAACTGATCTATCGCTTGAGACGTGTTTCCTTTTTCTAAATTCATATTCAGTCTTTTGATCCCAAAAGTGAAAACTTTGGCTGAAATTTATTGGGTTCTGCTCCTCATGAAAGCTGGATAGATTAGCAGAAAAACGATGTAATAGCTCATCTATACAAAAATTATGTTTATTAGCTGCTTCGATGATGGTCAACATGCCAGGGAGAATTTCATTTGGATGTTCCTTTAAGAAATCAACGTACTCTGAGAGGATATTCACGTTTCCCTTCTTCAAGCTAAGTCCATATAAGTTAGCCCTGCCCCAGACATTGAATTTCTTTACTTCTTTATGCCCTATCTCATCTAACAGTTCAAACCAAGTAAGATCAGTATATTCGATCACGTATTTTTCCGCTTCTTCATATTGTTCTTGCATTGTCAGAGCAACTCCTTTTAACAAGGAGCTTTGACCATAGTACACAACTAGATGACGTTCCTTGTGTAACATTTCATCCGTTTTACCGCTCTCTTTCTTGCGTAGTAGATCCTGATAGACTGCATTCGCTAGTGTCCGTAATTCGTCAGCATATTTTTCAACATCTTTCCACTTCTGCAACATGTAGCACGCATTGGCTAGATGTAGCAACGCGTCCAATTGGTGATGTTCGGACAATCTGTTCCGATAGGGTTCGAACCGTATGACCGCTTTCCAGTTGTCTTCAGGGTTTGTACCTTGTAACGCTCGAAATAACCGATATTGACTTATTAGAAAGTGATCCGAATGACTATCTTTTTCAGTTTCAATCACTAGCTGATAAAAGGGGACTGACATAGCCTTTCCACCATTTTGATATAATTGCTCTGCAACAGTGAAGAGAATGGAAACGTTTTTAGAGTTCTCTAGTAATCTGGAGACAACCGCTTCAATACAATCCTGACGGCCAAGCTCGGCACATCGAACCAAATAAGGGATCAAACGTGGCCGCGAGATTTTTTCCTCGGCTATACACTCTTCCGGGTACAACTCGTATAACCAACCAGGAGCCTTTTCAAAAACTTTAGCCAACGTGTCAAGCTGACCAATTGTAATAGCACGTGGTGGATTGCTATTTAGGATCTCACTCAAATGTCCAGGATTAACACCACTCAATTCACTGATTTTACTAAGTGTATATCCGTTCTCTTTTATATTTCTATCAATTTCAGAGCGTATCGATTTTTGTATTGTTTTTCTTGTTTCCATACTAAAAGAAATCCCTCTTAGTCATGTACATAAGAAACACTCGACTTCTCGTATTTTACAACTGCCATAAGTATTTGTAAATATTTACCATTAAATCCTTTTTAACTTGTTTGTGATTCCGTCAATGTAATTGCTCATGCATGCAGTTCACATCCTTCTATGAAATTTCATTCCACTTTCATTTTAGTTAATAGAAACAAACAGATTAGGTTCTTAAAATGTAAATACTTGGTAATCACAGTAAGTATATTACGTGTATTTTAATTCGCCAAATATTATGGGTGATTAAAAATTGTTAACAGTTTAACATATGAGTAAACGAATCAAGGAGAGCTTCCCAGATTTGAAACTAAAAGATGCGCGAATAGAAAAGAAATTATCACAGGAAAAAATAAGCAGGATCATAAACGTGTCCTTGAAACATTATCAGAACATAGAATACGGGATTACCGTTCCCACTGTTACGATTGCGCTACATATTTGCGAAGTCCTCGACATCGATCCAAGAGAAGTTGACGAGTGGAAAGACAGACGTGAACCTAACTAAGAGGGTACCCTTTGAGAAGTGCAAATTCTCAACGCTAAGGTTAAATAAGCAAAAAAAGCCGGATTACCGTGGGGTAATTCGGCTTTTTCATTACCGAGAGTTCTGTTCACGGAGATATTCTTCGGACAAATCAATCATTTCTGGATTTCCCCCTCCTTCTTGCTTCTTCCAACTGAGTCATATGAGTGGATGGATAATATGGCTATAAGAAGTCTAAATATTCGGGTTTCCTCCTCTATCCAATAAGAACTTTGCTATGCCTACTCTATCATCCTGTACTACTCGCATTATGGTGATGCTAAAATAATTCTAGGTGATAATTATGTTTCTTGAACCCATGTTACTAGATCAACGATACAAACCGTTTCATTTGTCAAGCGGACCCCGAGGCAATGAAAAGGGCCCCATCCGTGTAATGGCGCCCCTTTGTTTTTCGATTTTAGAAATCCCAATCCAGCAAGTCCTCCAGCAGTTCGCGGGAAAATGCTAATTTCTCCGGTGAGTATTTATCCAGAAAGCTCATAAATCGCTGTTCAATGTCCTGATGCATCCGGTGATGAATTTTATACAGCTTTTGTCCCTTTGCGGTTAGCCGATAGTACACTTCTTTCTTATTATCAACCAGCTGTTGCCTTTTAATTAAATCAAGCTTCCATAACTTCTTGCTGATCCTCGTTATGGACCCTTTCGTTAAATTGACTTTTTCCGAAATCGTGGTGACGTTGATGGGACCATGATCCCCGATACACGCAATGAAATGAATTTCGGATAGCGTAAGGTTTAGTTTGATTCCCATCTCGGATTCCAGCTTCAGCATCTCTTCTGCCATACGCGCAGTCAATTTGCTTTCTCGCAGCTCTTGCTGCGTAACTAGCTGAATGTAAAGCTGTATGATCCGCTGCTTGGAAAGGTCTGTGTTTTCGCGAAAATATCCGAATATAACACATCCTCTTTTCATTGAAAATCTTTTTCAATTAAATACTTAGTAAAGACTATGTGGACAAATGAAAAGGCGACCCCTTCTCGAATCGAGTAAGAGATCGCCTTTTTCTATTTTCTTATCGTTTAGCTACGACAATCACATATACATGACCTTGATCATTTGTCCACAAATCCACTTTGTCTTTAGAGGAAAGATCGCTTTCTTTCAAGTCATTACCGTTGTAGTATTTGATTTTCGCGTTTTCCGTCATCTTCAAGCTCGTCGATACGTCATCGAAGAATACGTATTTGTCTTTGTTCACACGGGATTCAATTCCGACGAAACGCACGTTTTCCTTCGCCAGTTTTCCACTGACGGAAGCAGCAATGACATCGCCGTCACGATCAAGGGTCAATGTCACGTACTCAAATTGATCGACGTCTTCAATCGCATCCTCATCCGTTACATCATACGTCTTGCCGTTCACCTCTACTTTCGCGGAAGTGACCTTCCCGTCATCGTTACGAACCTCAACAGAATCAACCACGCCACTTACTTTCCTAGGTGCACCAGTAATGGCCTTTACTTTGCCAGCGTTGTTCAGTGTCAGCGTGTACTCGTTGTCGTTGGAAGCTGCATCGCTGTCAATCGTGACGCCGGACAAGAGCTCATACACTTTCCCGTTCACGGTAATTTTGGAACCGGATTTTTTCGTCACGTATCCTTTTACGGTTTGCTTTTCCAAAGCCAGCTCCACAATGTCATTCGTACCAACGTTGTATTTCCACGTAAGGATACGGTGGTCATTAAACTGATCGGTTTTAATTGTCGTTGGTGATACGGAGCTGCCATCTACAGTCAGCTTCGCATTGGTCAAGATGTCGTAGATTTTCCCGTCGATTTTCACAGTTGCCAGTTTTCCTGCTTGATACGCGGTCGTGTCTGAGACCTGCTTGTTCGTAGCTGCACCTACACCCTGCTCTACTTTGATCAGATTTCCATTCTTGTCAAACGTAAGAACGGCAATTTGACCGCTCGTCAACTCATCCAGTTCATCTACTTCGTCTTCGTCTACGAACAACTCGGTATCTTCATGCACCTCGTAATTAACGCTACCAACGCGAATCCGGTTTTTGTCTGTATCAACGGTGATTGTATCTGTGAAGCTCAGCTTCGTGTATACTAGCTCAGATACTTTGCCGTCCACGTTGAGTGTCAGCTCGACTAAGTCATCTTTTTCGATGTCAGAGAAAGAAGCACTTGTTTCTTTTGCCTCTGGATGCGCTTTGCCTTTGATCGTTGCTTTGGAATCCAGAACATAGGTCGTGCCGTCTACTCTCAGCTCTTTCTTCGAGTTGGAACCGCTCACGGATGATACTTTTTCCACAATTCCTTTTGTCGTGTTGTCGCTAATCGTGATGGACTTGATCTTGCCATTGTCGCCAACGACTGCCACAAACTTTTGACCGATGTGAGAACGGCTTACATTTACGCCATCTTCTACTTCCAAAATGACTTCTCTTCCATTGACGATTGCCTTAAATTTCTTCTCATCGCCTACAGCCGTTGTAAAATTAAGGCCAGTCTTCACGATTCCTTCGACGATTTCAGAGTCAGAAGTAACAACGGTGAGAAAAGCCACTCGGCCATTTTTCGTAACGTATTCTACTTGCGCGCCTACGACCAGATTGCCGTATACTTGCGCGGAATCAGCAATTTCGATTTCTTTGTTTTGTCCGACTAGTTTCAGCTTTTTGTCAGACTTGTCATACGAAGCAATTGCGCCCTTCACTACTGGCAGCTTCTGAATGGTTCCTTTTGCATTGCCATCTTTGTCGTAGTATGCGCCGTTTGCGTATACAGGCGTTTCCATAAAGCGATCAGTATACTTCGCGACGATATCACGCGGAGCTGCTGCTGTCGGTGTTTCTTTTGCATCGTAGATACCTGCTCTGTCCGCTTCCAGCAAGTAAGGGATGTACCACTCGCTTGATGCTGATGGACGAACGTCAATTTTCAAGCCTTGAACATAGACAGTCAACGCTTCCGCAATTTTTACATTGTGATTCGGTTTGAAGGTGCCATCTGGATAGCCCTTGATAATGCCTTGCGATACGGCAAGATTGATATAACCTGTCGCCCAGTGATCTGCAGGCAGGTCTTTAAAGACTGTTTTTCCTTGCAAAAGCTTTGCTTGCGCATCTGTGTACCCGAGTGCCAGTACCGCAACTTTGGCGAACTCCGCTCTCGTCACTTCTTTATTCGGCTTGAACGTGCCATCGGTATATCCTTTTAACACACCTGCATAATTCAATTTTAGAATCGCGTCTTTATTTACGTTTCCTGATACGTCAGAGAATGGCAGTGCCGTAGCAGCCCATCCTGTACCCGGCAACGCAAGTGAACCTGCCAGAACCGCTGTCGCTAATAACTTTTTGAAATCTTTGCTTGCTCGATTCTTTGCTTTTTGCAAAATAAACCCCTCCATCAATGTAACAGTTTTATCAGTTCATTCTCTCCAGCAGACACTCCCATTTGAAGAAATGATGGAATAGTCCACAGTAGAACTGTTTTCTTCGGCCGAATGCTCTTTTTAGACGACAAGATTCCCGGAAAAGTTTCAGAGCTTGTTCACGGTAAATCATTCCACTGTTCTTCAAACATTGATAGGTAGCGGGTTCACGATATTTCGCAGAACGTAAAAAAACCACCTGAAATCTCAGGTGGTTTTACGTTTCATTCCAGCAGGAAATGCTATAAGCCAGGTTCTGTCTCTCCCGTGCTTCAAGCGGGGTAATCCCTCGCACCAAGAGCGGTAGCCATCTATCTATGGCATCCGAAGATACCATCCGTCCTTTCCGTTTGATTCCTTCAGGACGGTTCCCCTACCTAATTTGGGTTTCTCGCTCGCAGGGTTTACCGCGTTCCATCTTTTCTGTCGCCAGAAAAGCTACGTTTCTGTGGCACTTTCAGCGTACTCGGGCCTCAGAGAGAGCCTTTTCCACGCCGTCAGCAAGGCTTGCACCTCACTGCCCTGGCTTGCACCAGGTACGAACACTCCAGGCATCTCAGCCTGGGCGAGCCTGGACTTTCCTCTACCGCCAACCGTCGAAACGATTGCGGCAGCGACTACCCACATTTCCTGCACATCAGAATCAGTAACATTTACTCTATCACATGCCTTGTACCTGGTCAACAAGCAGGATTTGGAAGGTCCATTTGTAGTACAATAGAAATGGCTACAAGGAGGTAGGACGATGATAACCATTACTCCAACTGCGGCAGTACGTCTTGCACAAATGATCGCGGAAGAATCGGATGCGGAACAGCTCGGAATCAGACTCGTCCCGACTACGACAGGTTGTGGTAGCTATACATATAGCATCGCCATTACGGAAGCGGACAAACACGATATTGTCCAAAATATTAGTGGGATTCATTTCTTTTATCAAACGCATGAGATAGACAAGCTCTCCGGGACAGTCATCGACTGCGATCCTGCAACTGGCCGCTTCTCCATTTTCCATCCGCACCCGATGCAAACAGATTGCTCGCTTACTCATTGATTAGGAGGTTACTATGCTGCTCTTATCATTTGAAAACATCAAACCGAAGATTCACCCTACTGTTTTCCTGGCAAAAGGCTCCGTCGTTTCTGGCGATGTCGAAATCGGTGAGGATTCTTCTATTTGGTACAACACCGTGATCCGTGGGGACATCGCTCCAACCGTCATTGGAAAACGCGTCAGTGTGCAAGACAACAGCACCCTGCATCAAAGTCCGAACAACCCGTTGATCCTCGAAGACGAGGTGACCGTTGGACATAATGCCGTTCTACATAGCTGCGTGGTACGACGCGGCGCATTGATTGGAATGGGCGCGATTGTTTTGGATCGTGCGGAAATCGGGGAAGATGCGATGGTTGCTGCGGGTGCACTTGTTCCTCCAGGCATGAAGGTGCCACCTCGCTCACTTGTTGTCGGCAATCCAGCGAAAGTAAAACGCGAACTTAACGAGGCAGACTTGAAAGAATTCGTACGCATTCGCCAATCGTATGTGGATAAAGGAAAGATGTATCGCCTACTGGAAGAAAGCCCGCTAGAACGGGAATAGGAAAAGGAACAGGGAGGTCGAAGGCGCATGTGCCCCTTCTATCCTCCCTGTTTTTTTTATGATTTGCGAATTTCCAAGTAATGCGTAGCGCCCACTAAAAACCGAAAGCTTGTCGCTTGCAGACTGGCTGTATGACCGAACCGTTGTAGTTCTTCCATGAGCATTGGCAGCTTGCTATATGGTTTGCGATCCAATCCGATTAACGGATAGAGTCTAATTCGACCGCCAGGCTGACAAACTCGCAGCAATTCCTTGATCGCGTTCAGGTGAAATTGTTCATCGAACTGTTGCTGGTACAAAAACAAAAAATGACTGCCAAGCACCAGAGAAAATTGATCGCCTGCAAAAGGCAATTCCGGCAGCAAGCCTGCGACGAATCTTTTACCGATGCCTTCATCGGCACGGTACGCGGTAATGAATTGCTCCAGTGATCTTTCTCTATTTTGATGATGCTGGCCAAGCGAGCCGTAATATTCCCAATAAAGGGTATGTGCGATTCCAGCCAGCTTTTGCGTCGACTCCTCGATCTCTCGCTTCCCCTTCGTATAAATCTCTTCAGGCTTCATTTGATAGAGCGGATCGACTGCGATTGCCTCTCGTCCTTGTTGGCATGCCTCCGCTGTAAAGGAGGACGCTCCTGCCCCGACATCCAAGATCGGTCCCATCGCCAAGATTTCGTCCGTAAGTGAAAACATATCCACATACTCTTGATAGGAACGACATGTCATGGCCACTCCCACTTGCTCGTACACCCCTACATCCTGTTCTTTTCTCATCTCGTCTCAGCTCTCCTCATCTCATATTCCTCCATCCCTTTTCAAAGGAAAAGGGATGAGTTGAGCAAATATTACCAAAATACTTTTCAGGATTCAATGACGCAACTAACCTGTGCATGGAACAAAAAAGCGGCGTATCCATAGTGGAAACACCGCTTTTTCGTTACGAAGCATTCTGCAATCGATCCACTTCGCGAATGTGCTCAAAAAGCATATACGAGCGGATCGCTGTCTCTAAATGAAGACGATCCGGTTCTTTGGTCGTGCTGTATTTTTGAAAGAAAGCCGATAGCTTGTAAAGAAAACCGAAGTATTTACGCACGTAACGATCCCCGAGCATGCCAACAAGAAGTCCTGCTACCCCGCATGCGACACTCCATTCTAAGGGTAAAAAGAATACGGACAAAATAAACCCCATAAAAAACCACACGACTAGATTCGTCGAGCAACCGTCATTCACGATATCTGCCCGTTGAATCTCTTTCAGTGCTGCAAGCGACTTCTTACCCCCATAGCTAAACACTTTATGTTCCGCACCGTGAAATTTTTTCATCATTCTCGGAAAAACGAAGTGAAAGCCTGCGATGTATATAGCTACCCACATCGGATCGATGAAGGCCCAGTCAGGCTTCACGATCGCTGCCAGTACATAACCAGCAAGCAGGAGGTGAAACAATTGATAGTACCACGGAAAGGAGAAAAATATTCGATACCAGAGCTTCCCTATCGTTTTCAATGTGATTTTTTCCGCCCACATGTGAATCACGCCGTCTTTTACTTCTGCGCAAGCCAGCACATTACGATCATGAAAAAGCACACCGCGTCCAAAAGACATCCCCATAATCATCTCGTTAACTATTCTCCTTCCGCCCTAATGTCGTTATAATAGGTTGAGTTGTACGCAGAATGAAGGAGGTTTCCACAATTGATCCGCATGGTTCCAACTACACCATTAACACCTTTACACGATCCATGGGAGCCGTTGTTCAATGCGACACCCCCCGCCTATAAACTTACCAGCGTCGAGTTTACTGTAACGAATCTGTGCAATCTCCGCTGTGAGCATTGCGCGGTTGGTGATACATTGCGATACAAAGACGATCCCGCTCTTCCTGTCGATCTCATACTCCGTCGTCTCGATGAAGCAAAAGATCTGCTTACTATCAGTATAACAGGCGGAGAACCGATGTACAGCGAGCGCACCGTGAAAACTGTGATCGCGCCTATTCTACAATATGCAGCAGATCGTGGGCTGCGGACGCAAATCAACTCCAACATGTCCATGCCGTTTTCTCGGTATGAGTTGATCCTGCCATACATCGACGTCATGCATATTTCGTGGAACTGGTCTACTCCCGAAGAATTCCATGATATTGTTTACGCAAAAGCACGGCAGCCGGTTTCAATCAAAAGAGCGGAAGCACAGTTTCTAGAGATGATGGAAAATGCTCGCAAGCTCTCGGAGGCAGGTGTATTTGTCTCAGCCGAAACGATGCTGAATCATCGCACATGGACAAAGCTTGATACTCTCCACCGTCAGATTCAGGAGATGGGTAGCAAGCGACATGAGGTACACCCGATGTACGCGAGTGATTTTGCTCGTGATCTGGATGTACTTTCACTCGATGAGCTTCGTCAAGCCATTCATCGGATGCTCGATGTACGCAATGAAGATCTGTGGATGCTTTTCGGGACGCTTCCGTTTTTCGCTTGTAGTTCTGAAGTGGCAGATAGGGAATTGATCAGCAGACTACGCTCAGCGAAAAATGTGACAACTCGCAATGATCCAGATGGTCGCAATCGTCTTAACATCAACATTTTCACCGGTGAGGTCATCGTGACTGATTTCGGGGATGTAGAGCCATTGGGCAATATTCAAACCGATCAGCTCCAGTCGATGTTTGAAAAATGGCAAGAACACACGCTGAATCAGAAGATTAATTGCTTTTGCCCTGCTGCTGGATGTGCAGGACCTAACCTGCTCGTTGCTAATACTTACTACCAGGAGACTGATTTTACTCTGCGCAAAGCATTCGTCTAATTGGGCACACTAGGGCGTGAGGTGATCTACCATGAGCAGACGCAAACGCCCTCTCGTCCCCGAGGCGAGAAAAGGACTGGACGCCCTAAAAGCGCAGGTTGCACACGTTGCTGATCCCGCGCAGGCCAAATTCGAGGTCGCAGAAGAAATTCACGTTCCATTGCAGCCTGGCTACAATGGACAGTTAACCTCTCACGATGCTGGTCGAATCGGAGGACGCTTGGGCGGCAGTATGGTCAGAGAAATGGTTCGGATGGCAATGGAAGGCATAAATAAAAAACCGTGATCCTATTGTTTGGGAACCCCGCTATTTGATGTATGCGAATGGCGGGGTTCTTTGTCGAGCAATCGAGTATTGCCGAGTAGGACACTGGCAATCAAACTCATTCCAATCAGAATCAATCCAGTGACAAAGACACCGTGCATAGCTTCACTAAACACCATTCCTTCCCGCATCCGCCATTCTACAATGGTTCCAAACACGCTGACTCCAATCGTCCCCCCAATGGAACGAAATAATTGCGATGTCGACATGGCTACACCCCGGTCTTGCGGTTTTACAGCGCTGTGTGCGGCTGTACCGAGTGCCGGATAGATGGCCCCCATGCCTAGACCTGTGACAATCATGTAGCTGACGAGCTGTGTGTTGGTTGTCTCTCCATCAATTGTGCTCAAAAGGAAAAAGCCTGTCGCCATGATGATTAAGCTGGGAATTAGAATCGCCCGAAATGAAGCTTTTGCCATCCATTTTCCCCCAACCGTCGAAGAAATCGCTGCGGACAGCATGAGTGGTACTAAAAGGAATCCAGCCTCTGAGGGACTCGCACCGCGTACCCCTTGGACGAACAAAGGGATATATGCGATGGCACCGAACAAAGCGGCACTCACAAAGAAGCCCACGAGATTGCCATATCCAATGACCGGAATGCGAAATAAGGAAAGCGGAAGCAGGGGCTCCTTTGCTTTGGTTTCAATCCAGATGAACAAGCCGAGAAGTATGATACCCACTCCCCCTAACCCAATCTTGTATTCTCTCCCCTCCATGACAAGGGACAGCAGGATGAGAATGATGGCGGCACTCAAGCTAGTCGCCCCATACCAGTCAATCACAGGCTTCTTATCGTAGTGCCGCTGATCATGAAAGGCTATAGCAATGATCAAAAAGGCAGCGATACCGATAGGTAGGTTTATAAAGAAGATCCAGCCCCACGGCAAATGCTCCACGAGAATTCCTCCCAACGAAGGGCCCAGTATACTCGTCATGGCAAAAACAGCTCCGAAAAGGCCTTGAAATTTGCCTCTCTTTTCGGGTGGATACAGCTCACCCACAATAATAAACGCAACTGGCATTAATGCCCCAGCACCCAACCCTTGAACTCCTCTCGCGACAATAAGACCCGTCATGGAATTAGCCATACCGCACAGGAGAGATCCCACGAGAAAAAGAAACAAACCGATCACATACATTTTTCTCGGTCCAAACAAGTCCGCCATTTTCCCATAGATGGGCATGCTCGTGGTCGATGTGAGCATATAAATGGCGAACACCCAGCTATAAAGAGATAGACCTCCCAGCTCTTTGGTAATTGTGGGCATGGCTGTTGATACAATCGTCTGATCCAACGATGACAAGACTAGTCCCATCAGCACTCCACTCGTAACCAATCCTACGCGACGCTTTTCCTTTTTCAACTCCATCACTCCCCTTTTTGAAGTCAGTTGATCAGAGCTCCAAAAATATAAGGGAATTTTCAAAAAAAGAGTAGACTTTTTCTTTCCGATGAGTTATTCTGATGATAGAGTCTGCCCCTAAGAAATATGAATGAATCATAAATAAAAACCGCCTCCATTATGGACGCGGTTTTTTTTTGTTTTGCCATTCATCTCAGCTTGTCGAGCTTTTTGGCACTTGCCTTACGAGGTCCAAGCATCGCCTTTCCTATGTCGCCCACTTTGTTTACAGAGTCAAAAACTTGGTCGATCACATCCACCAGTTCCCGAATCTGCACTACTTTTCCATAGACGCCCATGAAATGGTGGCGGACGTTTTTTCCATTTAACCCTAGCATGGCCGCACCTCCTCTTAATCCTCTCGTATCACTTTATGCAGGAACGGGCGAAGAGGAAATTGCGAAGTGTAGAAAATTATTCGGCCCTCTATCCAGTTCTTTAGCCTGGACGAGGCGTGCCGGTCGGACGTGGGCGCGGAGGTGGTGTCGGCGTAATGGCACGCTCCAGACGAGTGACACGGTTCTCTAATCGATCAACACGGTTATCCAGTCTGCGGAAGTCTTCCCGAAGGGCATCCACTCGCCTTTCCAGACGATCCAAGCGACGATCGACATCCCCACCTGGAGCTGGTGTCGGGGTAATCGGAATGTACAAATTTTGACCAACGTAAATGAAGTAAGGAGGTGCGATATTATTCACGCGGATCAACTCCTGAACAGATACACCAAAACGAGCTGCAATGCTGTTCAGCGTATCTCCCGAACGGACTACATAGTTCACGAATCTCACTCCTTTTATCTGTGATCATTCGTTATTAACCTATGCCCGCCCGGGTACACGCGCAATAAACCAATACCCATTTTGGCTAAAAATAGTCAAACACCCAGTACAAACGCCGTTACAAACCTGAAAGAGCAAGGCTCAGCCCCTTCAACACTTTGAATAGACAGTCACACCTTCAAGAAACACTTCTTCTACTTGCTTCAATACCTCTATCTCTTGTAATGGATCTCCTTTTACCACAAGCAAATCCGCAAAATAACCTGGCGCTAACGTACCGATATTATTCCCTTGGTCCAGCACCTCAGCAGCGTTTTGGGTAGCAGCCTGGATCGCACGAATTGGCTCCATCCCCAGCTCCACCATCAGCTTGATCTCTTCTGCCACAGGTGTAATCGGATAGCCTTCCAATACGATATCCGTACCCGTTGCGATCTTTACGCCTGTATTTATCAATCGTGCGAAGTTCTCCCGGTACGCCTTTTCCGATTCGATGAAAAAGGCTCCCTGCTCGATAATCCCTTCGCTCAATATGCCTTGATTCGCCTGTTGTTGCTCATTCCATATATGTTTGTAATAATCAGCAATCTGAAAAAAGGTGACCATGGTCGGTACCCATACCAGTCCTTTTTCTTTCATCTGTTCTGCCTGTTCGACGGTCATAAACGTCGCATGCTCGATCGTATCAAATCCCGCATCAATCGCCATCTGGATCGAAGGTTGGATCGAGGCATGCACACAGCATTTCCGTCCCAAGCGATGAGATTCATCAACCGCCGCATCCAGCTCCTCTTGTGTGAACTCCGGCGTTGGTGTCCGATGGCTCGTCATGAGCTTGATCCAGTCTGCTCCTGCTCTCACTTGTTCACGCACGGCTGTCCGCACTTCCCACGGACCATTTGCTTCTCGCAAGGCACCCTCTAATTGCCAGCCGTGCCCCCCGGTCATAATAATCCCTTGGTTGACCTGAAAAAGACGCGGAGAAACAATGAACTTGTTCTTGGCCGCCAGCTTCAGCGTACTGCACAACCCATCTGGTGCTGCTACATCACGGATCGTCGTGACCCCCAAGGAAAGTGCCTCTTTCAAGTTCGCTGTCGCAAGTAAAGCCACGAGTCCATCGTTGTTGCGATACTCAGCCGAGTCTGATTTGCTCCACCAATACCCGATATGAACATGTAAATCGATCAAACCTGGCAAAATGGAGCATCCGCTATACCGCTTTACCTCTCCTTCTGAAATAGAATCCGTAAACTCCGATTCTGTCCCTACTGCTACAATCTTTCCTCGCTCATCAATCCCAACTACGCCTTGTTCGATTACATGCTCTCCATCTCCAATAATAACGCGATCAGCAATCAACCATTTCATTTCTGTCCCCCCTGTCAAAAATGAAAATCCATCTGTCCGCAATCCTGGTTAGTCCCTCGAAAGTTCATCATGCATCCAACCTTTTCCTTCTTGTTTCTGGGTCTCGTAAAAAATAAAAAAACCTCCGGCGACACAGAAGTGAGCCAGAGGTTTTCTCTATATACCTTATTTAAATACAGGGGCAGCAAATTGAGCTAGTCTCTCTGCAGACGTTTTCTCGACATCCGCATGCAAGCTGTTGCCATGCGCATCCATCGTTACGATTGCCGCGAAGCCTTTTACATTCAAGTGCCACATTGCTTCTGGAATACCGAATTCCATGAAGTCAACACCGTTTACTTTTTTGATGCAGCGTGCGTAGTATTGTGCTGCCCCACCAATTGCATTGAGGTAAACAGCACCATGCTCATTCAATGCTTTCAGTGTTTTTGCACCCATTCCGCCTTTTCCGATAACGGCGCGGATTCCGAATTTCTTGATGATTTCGCCTTGGTATGGCTCCTCACGGATGGAAGTCGTCGGACCAGCCGCTTTTACATGCCACTCGCCCTCACGATCTTTCATCATAACTGGACCGCAATGGTAGATGATGCCACCATTCAGGTCCACTGGACAGTCATGATCCATCAGGTAGCTGTGCAGCGCGTCGCGTCCTGTGTGCATTTCTCCGTTGATGATAACCACATCGCCCACTTTCAGGCTGCGGATTTGTTCTTCCGTGATCGGCGCTTGCAGAACAACTTCACGAGGCTCATCGTCTGTTTCGTTCGAAGCTGCTACTGGCGTCAAGTCCATCGCCACTACTTCGTCTTTATACAGATAACGAAGGATTTCGCCAGTCTCCGGGTTCAGGCGAACACCTTGACGGCGGAAGGCCCAGCAGTTGTAGGCAACAGATACGAAAAAGCTTGCTGGCAGGCGGTTTTCCACGCCGATTTTACAACCGAGCAGAGTCGCATTTCCACCAAAGCCCATGGTTCCGATTCCGAGTTGGTTTGCGGTTTCCATGATGTAGTCTTCCAATGCAGCCAAATCAGCGTTTGGATTGACATCTTCTACTTTGCGGAACAATTGATGCTTCGCCAGTGCATAACCGGAGGTGCGATCGCCACCGATTCCTACGCCGATGAAGCCGGCACTACAGCCTTGTCCTTGTGCTTGGTATACTGCGTGCAAAATGCACTTGCGAATGCCATCCAGGTTGCGGCCTACTTTGCCAAGGCCTTCGAGCTCACAGGGCAGGGAGTATTGGATGTTCTTGTTCTCACAGCCGCCGCCTTTAAGGATCAGCTTGATTTCGATTTCATCCTCTTCCCATTGCTCGAAGTGAATGACAGGAGTACCTGGTCCGAGGTTGTCCCCTGTGTTTTCACCCGTCAAGGAATCTACGGAGTTGGAACGCAGCTTCCCTGTTTTGGTTGCTTCTGCAATCATTTCTTTGATGGCTTGTTTAATGATCAGCTGGTTGACTCCAACCGGAGTTTTCACTTCGAAAGTTGGCATCCCCGTATCTTGACAGATCGGAGAAACATTTTCTTCTGCCATGACGACGTTTTCCGCAATCGTAGACAAAGACAGCGCTGCACGAGTGCCAAGATCCTCTTTCACTTTAGCTGCATTGACGGCACGACGCACGTCTGGTGGTAGATTCGTAGAAGTATCCGTGATCAGTTCCAGAATGCTTTGCTTCAAGTTTTCCATCTATGACGCCCCTTTTGACGTAGTGGTGTAAATAGTAGCATAAACCGCCTATTATTATAGCACACGCTCCCCCACCTGTCCGTAGATTGCTGCCCAAAGAGTGTGTGAAACATTCCGTAAATGTACGTCGTCTTATTACCGACAACAAATTTTGGCAAGAAGCAGATATGAGGGGGATCAAAATGAAAAGAACATTTGCCGGGCTTCTCGCCTCCGTGATGGTGGTGACCGCTATACCCTTCCTGTTCGCAACAGGTACAGTAGCGGAGCCAACCGTTCAAGCCGCATCTACAGAAGAGTTGCCAGTAGTCGGTTCCTATGCGGAGTTAAAAAAGCTCATCCAGTCATCAGACCTGGACAGCTACCATTACGCCACCATGGAAACGACTGCCGCTATGCCAGTAGCAGCACCTAGCACAGTCAACAAAGTTGCGGACACTTCCGGTGGCGCTGTTCGCGGTGATTTTTCCACAACGAACACACAAGTGCAGGGCGTCGATGAAGCAGATATCGTAAAATCAGACGGAACTTATCTTTATCAATCCACGCAAAATGAAGTACGCATCATCAAAGCGTATCCAGCCACCGAGATGAAGGTCGCAAGTCGTATCAGCTATGACAATGGAAAATTCGTACCGCAAGAAATGTACGTAGACGATCGTAGGCTCATCGTAATCGGGCAAGCGGATGAGACCATCTCATATCCTCCTGGTCCTGTTTCCAAAAGAGGCATCCCACGTTACCAAGGCATGCAGTCAGTGAAAACCATGATCTACGATATTACGGACAAAAAACAGCCTCGGCTCATTCGTCAACTGGAGCTGGAAGGTCAGTACATGTCATCCCGCAAAATCGGCGCGAACTTGTACGTGACAGCCAACCATTACATGGATACGTATCGTATTATGCAAGAGAAAACAGAAGTGCCAGGCCCAACGTATAAAGACAGCGTCCATCATAACCAATACCAAACCATTCCCTACAGCGAGATTCGTTACTTCCCGGATCACTTTCGTCCAGAGTATTTGATTGTCGCTGGTGTGAATCTGGATGATTCGAAACAAAAGATGTCACTGCATACGTATCTTGGTGCTGGTGAGAACATCTATGCATCCACCAAAAATCTGTATGTAGCCGTCACCCAGAACAATGCCCAGCCCGTAGCTGTTAAGCAAACAGGAGCGACAACTCCTTTGATTGCACCTCCCATTGAGTCAGATACAACCATTTATCGTTTTGCCATGAACAAGGGAGACATTCGGTATACAGGAAAAGGGTCGGTGCCTGGACGCATTTTGAACCAGTTTTCCATGGATGAAAACGACGGTTATTTCCGAATCGCCACCACGAGCGGGAACATGTGGCGTGACGATGAGCTTACGTCAAAAAACAACTTGTATGTACTGGACAACAAGCTCGAGGTATTTGGTAAGCTGGAAGGCATCGCTCCAGGAGAACGCATTTACTCTGTCCGTTTCATGGGAGATCGTGCCTACATGGTCACCTTCAAAAAAGTAGACCCGCTGTTCGTTCTCGATCTAAAGAAGCCTTCTGCTCCAAGCGTACTAGGTGCCCTCAAAATTCCAGGTTACAGCGACTATTTACACCCGTATGATGAAAACCATATCATCGGTTTTGGCAAAGAAGCAGAATCAGATAAAGACTGGGCGTACTACCAAGGGATGAAAATTGCCCTCTTTGACGTCAGTGATGTAACGAAACCGAAGGAAAAGTTCAAGACTGTTATCGGGGACAGAGGAACGGACTCCGAGCTGTTACGCAATCACAAGGCTCTGCTGTTCTCCAAAGAAAAAAATCTGCTAGCCTTCCCTGTATCCGTCCACGAGCGAACGGCTGAACAAAAAGCTAAAAACGATATGCGCGAGTACGGTCACTTTACTTTCCAAGGTGCCTATGTATATCAGCTCGATCTGCAAAAAGGTTTTCAATTGACAGATCAGATCACCCATCTGTCGAAGGAAGATGTCGCGAAAGCAGGCGAAGGCTGGTACGACAGCTCCAGTAACATTAAACGGATACTCACGATTGGCGACACGCTCTATACCGTTTCCGACGATTACGTCAAAACGCAGCAGCTCTCTACTCCGAAAAAAGAGAATATCTTGCCATTGACGAAATAGCGGTAATGCTCTGTCATGCGGACAGGTTCTGTGCTAAGATGGGGTAATAGATGCAGCGTAAATAGAGAGGGTGTCACTACGTGGAGTATTTGAGTTTTAACTTGACATCAACGCTGGCAGGGATTGCGGCTGTGCTGTTGGTTATGTTTATTCGCCTGCACTGGCCCTTCCGCTTTCAGTACATGGCCAATCTTTTCAAACGCCGTTTGAATATTCGATTGCGCTGGCTGGAGGCTTCCTATCGGAAGAACCGTTCCCGTGCTGTCGCTATGCTGGATAAATCAACACACGAGATCATGCTTGGCAATTATGAAATGGCCGAAAAATATATCGTTCAAGGAATCAACGTTTGCAAAGAACGACCCACGTTATTCAATCAAGCGATGATTCACTACTTGTTTTACAACCTGGCGATCGTTTACTATTCATCCGAACGATACAACGAATCATTGGAAGTGGCATTTCGTATTTACCAGCGTGATCAGGGAATGACTGATTCCTTAGCTCTTATCGCCTGTTCACACGCCCGTCTGGGTGAAGTAGAGAGTGCGATAGAAGCTTACCAGCTGATTGCAAGCAAACGATCGGCAAAAGACTGGAAGCTCTTCTGCTTGGCAGAGATTGAAGCTGCCAAAGGAAATTACGAGCGAGCCCTTTCCCATCTGAAGCAAGTGATGGACAAATCAGCCAGTCTTCTGCATCTGAATCACACCGTACTGGAAAAACGCTTGGAAGAGTGGAAAAAAGCCTCTACACAAGCCAGCTAATCGATTGACGACCGCACATTGCTTTATGTGTGCGGTTTTTATTTTCCTGTCCCCGTAACGCTGCTCTATGTACAGTCGTATAACTATCATGAAAGTGAGGTATTTTTAATGAAAAAATTTAATGTATCTATACTTGTTGCCTCAGCACTTGTACTCGGTCTCGCTGTAGCGGGCTGTACACCTGGAAAAGATTCAGCTTTCTCTGCGGATAACCCTGTTGCCAAAATTGGTAATGTGACGATCACCCAAGAGCAAATGTACGACAAAATGAAAAAAGATGCTGGTAAGCGTGTCATGGCTGATATCATCACCTTGGAGCTGTACAAGCAGGAAGGCGCCGCACAAGGAGTCACTGTAACAGATCAGGAGCTCGATGCGCGAGTGAACCCAGTCAAAGAAAAAATGGGTTCACCAGAGAGATTCCAACAGTATTTGGATGATAAACAAATGACTGAGCAAGAGCTCCGTGAAGGTGTGCGCGCTGTCATGCTGCGGGACAAGCTGTTCGAAAAGGATAACCCGATCACCGAAGAACAAATCAAGGAATACTATGAGAAAAACCAAGATAAGTTCGAGGGAACCTTTGAAGAAGTTCGCCCGCAAGTGGTTGAAAAAGTAAAAGACAGACACAAACGCAAAAATATCGATAAATGGATCGATGAATTGTATAAAAAGCATAACGTCCAAATCTTGGATAAAGATTTAGAGAAAGAAAAAGAAGTGGAAGAAGAAGAAACAACGACTTCCAGCAAGTAATGCAAAAAGACTTGTGCAAGCCGACAGTACGCGGCACACAAGTCTTTTTTACGTTACGGACGGGCAATCGCAATCAATTCTTGCAAAAACACCTTAATGTCGCCATGAAGAATGGGGCCATGACCAGTGGCTAAATACTCAATGGGCCAATCCTGCAAAATCTCCAAACCCTCCGTAAACTCTACGGCTCGCTCTGGTTCACGTGCTACCCATTGCTTCAAGTGTTCTTGATAAGCTGTCCGACAGTCCACTTCTCCGCCAACGATTTGACCGAGTTCTGTGTTTTCAAAGCACAAATGATCGCCAACAAAGCAAATTTTCGACTGGGGATCAAAGAAGGCAACAGAGCCTTCTGTATGAAAAGAAAGCTGTCGGAAACGCAAGGAAGGCAGATCTCCCCCACTACCTGTAAACGTGTGGCCGAATAGCGTCTGTGAAAAATCGTCCAGTTCGTAATAATCCTCGAGGTGAATCCAATTGTTTCGAGAAGGGAACATATCGGCATTTCCAATATGATCAGCATGTCGATGAGTGAAGTAGACATATTCCGTTCGCTCTGGCTTGACCCCGATCTCTTCCAACGCCTGTTGAAAATAAGAGCGTTGCTTGCGCTGGTGAGAATCAATCAATACAAAGGCATTCCCTTGTTTGATCACATAGCTGTTGACGTAGCTATTCCACGCTTCCTCATAGGTGATGATCGCCCAGGTGGAGTCTGTGATTGGTGCAATCACATTGTTCATGCCTCCATCTCTCCTCTCCTCCCAGATACCATTTCTTATTGCTATTATACACAATCATGCACAACCGTGCTGACTCGCGCCCAAACTTATCCTACACGATCAAACAGTCGCCTCTTCTCCTAAGCTTACCCAAGATCTTCCTTGCGAGCGTTGAATGTGGACAGGTACACCGAAAAAGCTTGTCAGACGCTCTGCCGTTAGGACCTCATCTGTTTTTCCAGCCTGGTCTACTTCTCCCGCTTTTAGCAGCAAGGTGTGCGTGAAGCAAGGCAAAATTTCTTCGATGTGATGAGTGACATAAATGAGCGTAGGCCCGTTCGGCTGCTTGGCGATTTGTTCAATCATGGCCAACAGCTGTTCCCTTGAAAGCAAGTCCAGTCCAGTGCAAGGCTCGTCTAGGATGAGTAATCGAGGGGAAGCCATCAAGGCACGAGCAATCAGTACTTTTTGTCTCTCCCCTTGCGATAAAGCGGCAAAACGTCTGTTTTTTAATGCACGGCATCCAAATGTATCGAGTAAATCCGACGCTTTCTCTATGTCCGCCTCCTCTGGAACGGAATACAAGCCGATGGTTGCCTCTCGTCCACTCAAGACGACACGGAGTGCGGTTTCATGCTCGTGAAGTTGTGCCATCAATGCCGTGCTTACCCAGCCGATTGATTTACGCACCTCGCGCAAGTCGACTGTTCCGTAAAGATTGCCTAATACACTGACCTCCCCCTTTGTCGGCCACACATAGCCACAAATGATATTCAGCAGACTAGTTTTACCAGAACCGTTTAAACCGACTAAACACCAATGCTCCTTGTCTTGCACTTGCCAGGCAATGTCTCGCAGAATGGTTGTTTCATCCCTTTGCCAGGTAACCTTTCTCACATCAATGATCATGCTCTCTCCACTCCTGACTCTCACAGTTGTATGTGAAAAGAACCTCCATGGCATATGGAAGCACACGGAGGCCCTAACACAAAAACAGTTTCGTTAAAATTTGCCTTGAAACTTAAATACAATCTCCGCAAACAGTGTAGCGAATAGGAACGTACCGGTAAAGACGACGAGAGACACGACTACGATACGCCAGCTAAGCTGTTTGAATAGATGAACGTCTTTTCCGAGTGACAGACCTGCATACGCGAGAATCGGCGTGGCCAATGCGAGCAGATTGATCTTGGCAATCGCAGCAGCCGTATATTCGCTCCCTGGAAAAAACGGAGATGTCGCAAGCATCGCAAACAAAGAGATCCATACAATGACGGGAGATTTGAACGGAAGAATGCGCGTGAAGCCCATTCCAATCAACGTAATAACCGACAAGAGCAAAATACCTGGCAAAGATTCCATGATGGGTACTTTATAACCGATCCAGTTACCGATGAGAGCAATGATACCAATGATAAATATCGTCAAGATTTGATTCATGCGCTTTTTCTCCCCCCTTCTGCTGCAGAAGAAGCGCTTTTGCGTCCAATGATAGGCTCAAGCCATGCGTACAGCTTTTGTGTGACCGGCAAGGAGAAGAAGATACATACGTACGTTCCGACGATACTCATCATCAAGTTTGCCGCTCCAGAATAAAAGGCAATGTCTTTTTGCGCTTCTGGGAAAATGACAGCCAATGAGCCTGTTGCTGCTGCCATCATACTACCGGAACCAACCGCGGCTCCCATCGCCAGAGAAATCGGGTGAAACAACCCACTGCTTCCTAAAATACTTGCAAGAATTGACATATAAATAGCACCAAACAAGGTTCCGCAAATATAAACGCCCAGCGCGCCGCGAGCTTCGGCAGAGTTTGCTCCAAACTTTTCTACGATAATCGCCAAGTTTGGCTCACGGTCGAGAGAATAAGTAGCTCCAATTGCTTCACGTTTCAGACCCAGCCACAATGCGACTGGCAGACCAAGTGCGATTGTCCCTACAATGTGTCCCATCTCTTGAACAATCAAGGATACACCTGAACCGAGTAACTTAGGCAGCTCAGGACCGATGTTGGCTCCCAGCTTCGCAATAAAGATCAAGAACGAGACACCCAAAATATTGGCTGCGACGTTCATTTCTTTTTCGCTCAAAAATTTAAACTTAGGCCAGCTGATTGCCCCGCCTAAAACGAGGGCGTAGAGCATCGGAAACAGAGCGATAACCCCGATGCCAATACTGATTTTCTTTGTCCCAATAAATTCTGTCAATGCGACGAGAACAAGTACGATAAAATGCAGCTTGTACTCATTGACGCGTCCCTCTGCCATACAACATCCCCCTCATTCTATCTCGCTCTACTCCATGACGACTTTTTGAGCTGCCCGAACAAACAATTCTACGCCGCGTACCATTGCATCCTCATCAAAATCAAAGCGTGGATGATGGTGCGGATACGTAAAGCCTTTGTCTGGATTGCCAGCACCCAATTGAATAAAACAGCCTGGAGCTTTTTTCAAATACTCAGAGAAATCTTCACCCGGCATTAAAGGATCAATGTAAATAATCTCTTCTTCTCCCCAACGCTCGCGGATCGTATCCTCCATCAGCTTGGTCACCTGCTTGTCGTTAACAACGGATGTGTAACCATGTGAGAACGTCAATTCATAACTCGCGCCATGCGCTTCCGTAATTCCTTTGACAATTCGTTCAATCCACATCGGAATATTTTTGCGAATCTCCGCATCGAAGCAGCGTGTAGAGCCCGTCAGGGTCATCGAATCCGGAATGATGTTATAAGCTGTCCCTGCATTCAGCATCGTCACCGAAATAACGACCTTGTCCAACGCACTAACGTTGCGGGATACAATTTGTTGTAGACCAGTAATAACCTGTGCCCCAATGACGATTGGGTCAACAGATGCTTCTGGTTGCGAAGAGTGCCCGCCTTTTCCTTGAATCTTGATATCGAAGCGATCTGTCGATGAAGTAAGTGCCCCGTAAAGTACACCGAATTTCCCGACAGGCATGTACGATGCCAAATGAATGCCGATAATCGAATCCAGTCCGTCTGCTGCACCAGCTCTTACGATTTCAGCAGCACCACCTGGCGGCAGCTCCTCGGCATGCTGGAAGAAGAAACGAACCTCGCCTTTGATTTGATCCTTATACTGGGACAAAATTTTTGCGGCTCCCAACAGCATCGCTGTATGACCGTCATGTCCGCACGCGTGCATCACGCCAGCTTTGCCTGATGCATATGAAACATCATTTTCTTCATGGATAGGGAGAGCATCAATGTCAGCGCGAATGCCAAGAACTTTTCCTGGCTGTGATCCGATCAGTCGAGCGACGACACTCGTTTTGGTTGGCCGCGAAAGCTCTAAATTCCCGAAAGATTCCAACGTTTCGTTAATAAATTGGGACGTCTTCTCCTCTTCAAACGACAATTCTGGATGCTGATGGAGATATCGTCGCCAAGAGACTACTTGCTCAGCTACTTCATCCGCCCATTTCTTCGTTTCCAAACTCACACAATCACTCCTTTTTCTGCTTTCTTCCTCAAAATTTTCCGAGTCAGTTAAGTTTAACTAAAAAAAATATCGTTTTGTGAATTCTATCACGGAACGATGAAAATAACAAATGTCCATTCCACGCGGACATAACTGTCGAATATACATCTGTAACTGTCTATTTATTTGTTATTTTAGAATTTTCTATCGATAATGTCCATGTAAAATATACTATTTGGAACAATAAAAACATTTACTCTGCTAGAGTGGGAGCTTTTCTAGAGAAAAGCCCTTGTCCTATTCTACATTTACTGCAAAAATGACAAAGCGATTCGAAAATTGCCCCAGCCACACTTCTCCATTCCCTACCATCACGCCTTGATCATTAACAAACGTATCTGTTACCTTTTGCTGTAAAAACGCTTCCTTTACCTTCTCCGTCATGATTTGATCATAATCTTCCAAAAATTGCCGTTCATCTCGGATAAATTGACTTTTTCCGTCTTTGTTCACACGCAGTGGATACCTGATATGCTTGGCTAGTTCTGTCTTGTCATTTTTTTTAACCGCTTCTTGAAGTTTTCCAAAAAAGGCTTCGAATGCTTCTGCATTTGTAATACCCGCGACTTCATACCGATTCGAGGAATTCCCTTCACGCACATATCCGTCATACCCACTCACCTGCGGAACCAAACTCGTCGTTGTTTGAGCCATCAGCGCGATTCCCATCGCAAGCAACATCCATCTCATTCTTTTCATCGCGTTCCTCCCGTATGTATTTCTATTTCCTGCCTACTGATAGCTTTCGTCCTCTGCCATTCGTTATGCAAAACCACCTTCTACGAAAAAAAACCCTTATGCCAATACGGACATAAGGGAGGATCTGCCAACTTCTTTTCCATTAGGAGTCCCGAAATTTCGCTTCCTGACGTTTAATATCTTCCTCCGAATTACCCAGCGCAGCTTGCGGGCCTTTGAAATGCTTCCGGTAATAAGCCAAATCCATGATCAGAAGCACCAAAAACATGGCTATCAAGGCATACCCAGCTGTTTGATTGGGTGGAATCACCATCATAATCGAGATGAAGAGGATCCAAATCAAGCTCAACACATTAATGGTTTTACTCCAGTTCCCCAAATGCCAGGGACCGTAATGCTTCCGCTGAAATAGTCCTCGCGATTCCGCCCGGAGCTTGAGGTACAACGGAATCCCGTAGGCGACATAAAGACCAACGACACTTACCGCCGTAAGAAATGCCAAGGTGGTATACGACGAGTTCGGATTGATGCTTTTGACGATGTAATCGAACAAAGCTAGCGCAAAGGAAAGAATGATAACCAGCCAAATTGCTTTTGCTGGCGTTCTGTACTTGGTCGATATTTCCGCCCATTGGTGGCTCCACGGCATTCCTTTGTCACGTGAAAACGCATACAACATTCGCGAAAAGGAAGTAATGGACGCCAAGCCACAGAACCACATCGCAAAGGTAACCAGCCACAGCACCACCGAACCAAATGTGCCGCCTAATGCCTCGCTAATCACGTAAATAAATGCATTTTCCGCTTCACTCGCAGCCGCTGCGTTTTTGATGGATAAGGTAACAAAAGCAAGCATGATAAATCCAAAAATAAAGGAAAAGGCCACAGACGTATAAATCCCCCAAGCAGCACGAACCCTCGGGTTAATCGTTTCTTCAATCGTATGCGCCGATGCATCATAGCCAGTAAACGTCCACTGCGCTTGTAACAACCCAATTAAAAAAGCAATCGCGTACGGTTTGTCTGAAAAGGTTTGACCGACCTGAAAGAGGTAATCAAGCGGTTGCAAATCATGACGGGAAAAAAAGACGAGGCTCCCGACAAGTATGACGACGACGCCAATATGGTACCAAGCGGAGAAGTCATTTAACCGGGCCACGAGTCGAATTCCAATGTGGTTAAACGTACCGTGCAAAAGGAGTGTGATCCCGAACAGGATTAGCGTGGTCGTTTCTGTTGAGGTATAACCAAACGCACTCGCGAGCAGTGGGTCCGCAAACAAAGAGAACGAATAATCAATACCTGCAACTATCCCGATTTGGCCAATGAGATTGATCCACGCTGTGTACCAGCCCCACCGTTTGCTACCTAAAATTGCTGCCCAGTGATACAACGCTCCGGCTGTAGGTATCGCAGATGCAAGTTCGGACATGGATGCTGCAATCAGGATGACGAATAGCGCTACCAAGGTCCATCCGAAGCCCATCATGCCAGGACCGCCATACAGTAAACCGTGCCCGTACAAAGATACCGCACCTGTCAAAATAGAGATAATCGAAAATGAGATCGCAAAGTTCGAAAAGCCCCCCATATCCCTCAGTAATTCCTGCGCATAACCAAACTTGTTCAGGTCTCTCTTGTCCTCGAGTAATTGCTGTTCTTTTTCCTGCCGCATTTCGTTATCCCTCCCTTCCCTTCTCTGCTTGGGAACCGATAAAGCTTTCATGCGCGCTTTCATCAAATTGCCGGACGCTTTCGTTTGCCCGATACCCAATGGCAATTGCAACTCCAATGGTAAGCAGTAATAAAATGACACCTAGAGCCAGCATTCTCTCCCTCCTTTCGTCCTAGATGCAATTCCTTGACAAGTTAGCAGGAATAGTACATTTTACGTACCAATTTGACAGCTATACCACCTCATTTCGCTGGCAGATGCAAAACAAAAAAGCAACTCATGAGAGCTGCTTCTCTTGTTTAACTAGCACCTTTTTGGGTTTGCAAATAAAACGCTATGTCTTCACTCGGTAACGGTCTGCTGAATAAATAGCCTTGAACTTCTTCACACAGATGCTCCTGCAAAAATGCAAGTTCCTCCTTTGTCTCGACCCCTTCCGCGATCACACGTAGTTGCAAATGATGCGCCATGGAAATAATCGTGGACACGATGGCCTGATTGGAAGGCTGTTCAATCATGTCGCGCACAAACGAGCGATCTATTTTCAAACGATTCAACGGAAATTCTTTCAGATAATAGAGAGAACTGTAGCCCGTTCCAAAATCGTCAATCGCAACGTGCACCCCCAATAGCTTCAGTTCCTTCAGTGCCTGTGTGGCGCGTTGGACGTCGATCATGCTGCTTTCTGTGATTTCCAGTTCCAAGTATTCCGGTGCCAGCCCTGTCTGGTGCAGAATCTCAGCGACCAGCTGGATAAAGTCTTGTTTGAGGAATTGCCGTGCAGATAGATTAACAGCTACCCGAAGTGGCATGAGTCCCTGCTCTTGCCATTGCTTGTTCTGTTTGCAGGCCGTCCGTAGCACCCATTCTCCAATCGGTACGATCAACCCGGTTTCTTCTGCTATAGAGATGAACTGGTCTGGCAAAAGCAAGCCTCGTTCAGGATGATCCCAACGAATCAACGCTTCTACGCCAACGATTGCGCCTGATTTGGCACAGACCTGTGGCTGGTAATACAATAAAAATTCTTGCCTGACCAAAGCGCGATTCAATTCATTTTGAGTATTCATTTTGTCATTCACTGCTTGCTCCAGATTCGGTACGTACATGTGGAAACTGTTCTTCCCTTTGTCTTTGGCTGCATACATCGCAGCATCTGCGTTACGCATCAAGACACTTCTGTCTTGCCCATCCTCTGGATATCGAGAAATCCCAATACTTGTTGTTATGTACAGCTCGTGCCCATGGATTAAAAATGCCTGTTCAATCCTTTGGTTGATATCATTCGCTATGGATGAAGCTTCTTTTTCCGTGACATCCGTAAGAATCACCATGAATTCGTCTCCGCCAAGCCTGCTCACCGTTCCTTTTTTACCTACACAATCCTGCAAACGCAAGGAGGCTTCCTGAAGTAACAGGTCACCAAAATCATGCCCTAAGGAATCGTTTACCAGCTTGAAATGGTCGAGATCCAGAAATAACACGTATACTTGCTGATCTGTTTTTTGTGCCTCCATGATCACCTGATCCAGTTGCTGTTCGACAAAACGGCGATTCGGCAAACCCGTCAACGAATCGTGAAAAGCGAGATAATTGATTTTTGCCTCGTATTCTTTCTTATTGGTAATGTCTCTCACAATCATAAAGACACCCGTAATTTGCTGATCAACAAATACGGGGGTATGGGTCATGTTCAGATGAAGCTGACGACCCTCGCTCGTGGTCAAGGTGATCTCGTAGTTGCGCGCCTCACCTTGCACTGCATTTGTAAAATGTGTCGATATGAGCTCGGCATCTTTAGAAGCACACATCGTCTTTAATTTTTCGAGAGGCAAGCTCTGTTCCTTTGTCAATCGTATCGCCGCATGATTCATGACACTTTGGCTACCATCGATCGAGTAAAAGATCACCCCGTCGTAATTGTGCTCAAATAGCGATTTATAGCGTTGATCACTTTCTAGCACACGCAAGGTCTTCCCTGCTAACTGCTTGTCCACGTATACAGAAGTCAATGTCACGACCAGAATCAACACGATGACAATGGCAATCATGGTAGCGATCAGTCCCGAATCATCATGCGAGATCACTGCGATTGTCATATGCTCGTGAGAAATGAATGTGGTGGCGTACATACCCGTGTAATGCATACCGGTAATGGCTGCCCCCATCAATAGCCCTGCAGTAATTTTACGCCAGAGACCTTTTACTGGGTCCACCGAACGCAATTCAAACGTAAGAATCAACGCAACTGTCGATACCAAGATGGCAACGAAAATAGATATAGTAAACCATAGCCAATCATACAGAATAATGGCGTTCATCATCATCGCTGCCATCCCTGTATAATGCATTATGCATTCCGGCGATACCAGCCCCAATGACAACCGATCCTGTTACTACCCTCGTTTTGGACATGGACTGCTCGCTCACGATCCATAATGTAAGCGCTGATGATAAAACAGCCAAAACAATCGAGAAAAATACAATCAAGTTATCATACTGAACGGCAATCGGCAGATGCAAGGCAAGCATGGCAACAAAATGCATAGCCCAAATACCAAGCCCCATGGAGACGGCTCCAGCACATAACCAAAACACACGTCCCCTGCCTTTTGCAAAATGGAGACGTGCGCCTAGATCTAATGCTGTGTATGACGCCATTGCTGAAATAAAATAGGAGAGAAAAACCAGAGTCATACTATAGGATTGGTTAAGACTATTCATTGCATTCTCCTTCAAAAACCTCTACCGAAATCTACTCACAAGCAACGTCCGCGCTTTCACAGAAAAGATAAATGGCGTGCCTGTGACATTCTCCCATCTTATCCGTTTTATAATTCTCTGGCAAGAAGCCGACGACGTTCCGGTTTTGGAGATACTACAAAGGAATGCTGCTGCAAAGGAGGGAGATTTCCTTGATCCGTATGGGCTATGCCTGCATCAGTGTAAAGACGAAAAACAATCCAAACAAAAAAACGACAGTTGCCCAAGTAAATAAATTAGAACCCCAGGCTCGGTTAAAAAAGCTGCGGCAAGTTATGCAGGCAAACTTTTTTAATTTAATGGATTTGCTTGCTTATAATGTAGAAAATCATATCTTTTTGTATCGACTTCCTTCTGAATTTGTTCCACTCGCTACTCATCCAGTAGCAGCTGAATGGGATTGGGCTAAAGAATTCGCATGGGACTTCCAAAAGGCAGGAAATTATATCCGCAATCATGGCATTCGTTTGACAGCTCATCCCGGTCATTACAGCATATTGAACAGCGACAAGCCTTCTGTGCTGGAATCGACGATTGCCGATTTTTCCTACCATGCAAAAGTGTTTGATTTACTGGGACTCGACGATAATTCCGTTTTGGTGACGCACGTGGGAGGAGTATACGAAGACAAAGCATCTTCTCTCGATCGTTTTGCATCCAACTTCGAGCTACTTCCTGAAAACGTCAAACGTCGTTTAGTCGTGGAAAACGATGACATGTCTTTTACCATGCACGAGGTACTGGAGCTGTGTGAACGGATCGGCGTGCCGATGGTGCTCGATATTCACCACCACAACTGCCATTCTGATGGCGAAGATTGGACGGAATTCCTTCCACGCATTATTCAAACCTGGGGAGAGCGCACACCGAAGATGCACATGTCCTCGCCTAAGTCAGCAAATGACTTTCGCGCTCATGCAGACGATATTAATCCAGAGGCGTTCCTTACATTTGTCAGTGCGCTGGCGGATTACAATGTGGACATCATATTGGAATGCAAAAACAAAGATGATGCCTTGCTTACTTTAAGGCGCGAGTTAAAGAAAAAAGGAGTCGCTGTTGAAGCGTTTACGAATTGAGTATGGAAAAGGACGCCGCTTAATTAGCTGGCGTCCTTCTTCGTGTGCTTCAAAATGAACATCCGCAGTCACACCCACGCCGACGTCTATGACCCCTTCGATGTTGGCAATTGTATCCGGAGGATGAGCTACTGCCACTTGAAGATGATGAGCCTCGACCAAAGGAACTGCTACCGTCATTCCATAATTGGCAACGGTCATGATAATGATGCATTCTCCGCTCATGATGCTTGTAATGTCTGCGGTATTCCATGTATTTGCGGCGATTTTC
This sequence comes from Brevibacillus sp. FIR094, assembly GCF_050477165.1. Classification (NCBI taxonomy): domain Bacteria; kingdom Bacillati; phylum Bacillota; class Bacilli; order Caryophanales; family Paenibacillaceae; genus Brevibacillus; species Brevibacillus sp. FIR094. The sequence goes on from NZ_JBEAES010000015.1 coordinate 93,149, forward strand.
ACGATGCTCATCGCATTTGTGGTGGAAATACTGCATCCGATCCATATGGAATTGGAATTTGAACAGGTACAGCTCCAGATCTCTTCCTATGTTCTCATTTGGCCGCGCATTCGGCCTGACATTTGGTCTGATATTTGGTCTGATATTTGGTCTTACATTCGGCCTTACATTGGGTCCAACATTTGGCCTCATATTTGGACTTTCGTTTGGCCTTACGTTTGGTCTGACATTCGGTCTCATGTTTGGACTCTCATTCGGTCGCACGTTTGGTCTTACATTGGGTCTTACATTTGGCCTCATGTTCGGGCTCTCATTGGGCCTTACATTTGGCCTCATGTTCGGGCTCTCATTGGGTCTTACATTTGGCCTCATGTTCGGGCTCTCATTTGGCTTTACATTCGGTGAAGTGTTAGGCATAGGGTTTGCCGGCATCCGGTTCGGTGGCATTGGCATTGGATTCGACGGTTTGAGGTTTGGTGGTATCAGATTTGGCGGCATTGGATTCGATGGCTTGAGATTTGGTGGCATTACGTTTGGCACGTTCGGGTTAGCCAAATTGGGAGCAGGCATGATCGGTTTTTGCGGCATTGGGCGCGCAGGAATAGAATGATTTGGATTGATTGGACTTTCCATCTTAGGCTTTTCAGGAGAAGGCTTCATAGGTGACGGCATCGATGGAGACGGCAATGGCATCGCTGAAGAAGGCGGTTTCGGCATTTCTTTAGGACGCCTTGGGAGTGCGGTAGGCATAGGCGGCATCTTACGTCGCTTTTCCACGGAATCTACACGTCCTTTCGGATGAAATAACACAGTACATGGTATGACATTTATCCAACTCGAGAGACGACTCTCGCCCAGTTTAAAAAAATGGACTGAGCCCGTTTTTTGCTCTCTAGGGAAGCCGCCGTGACAAGATCATCTTGACTGCACGTAGACATTTGATACAATGATAGCAATAGCTAAAATAATCAGACAGTTGCACATGAACGAAAGTGAGGAAGAACGTATGCCGCGACGAATGCAGGCTTACACGTTTCATCCAATCACATACATGCTCTCGAGCGAGGGGTTAGGATATCATATCCTAACCCCTCGCTCTTTTCGTTCTCTGCTCTGCTAAAGGAGGAAATTACAAATGAATCAGCAAGCAAACGTTGTAAAAGTAGATGGGGATCAATTCCGTATCGAAGATGTTGTTTCCATTGCAAGAAGCGCCACCCACATCCAATTGACCGAAGAAGCATTGAATCGTGTTCGTGCTTCACGTGCCATGGTGGAGAGAATGGTATCGCAGCAAGAAGTCGTATACGGAATCACCACTGGCTTCGGAAAGTTCTCCGATGTCATGATCCATGGTGAGGACGTAAGCAAGCTGCAAGAAAATTTGATTATGAGCCATGCTTGCGGGATGGGAGACCCTTATGCCGTTGAAGTTGTCCGTGCGATGATGGCTTTGCGCATCAATGCGTTAGCAAAGGGTTATTCGGGAATTCGGGAAGAGACATTGCTTCAGCTTGTAGAACTATGCAATCGAGGAGTTCATCCGATTATTCCTCAACAAGGTTCCCTTGGTGCAAGCGGCGACTTAGCCCCTCTCGCTCATATGGTACTGGTCATGCTCGGCAAAGGTGAAGCGCTGGTCAATGGCAAGCGACTATCCGGAAAAGAAGCACTGAGTGAAGTTGGTCTTTCCCCTATTCGACTGGAGGCAAAAGAAGGTCTGGCACTGATTAACGGTACACAGGCAATGACTGCACAGCTTTGCCTCGCCTTGTATGATTCGCGAGTTTTGCTTGAAAGCGCTGAATTGATTGCGGCCATGACGATCGAAGCGCTGCGTGGAATTCCAAAAGCCTTTGATCCCCAACTCCATCTAGTCCGCCCTCATCCAGGACAGCAGGAATCAGCAAAGCGCTTGCTCCAGCACTTATCCGGCAGCAAACGTACAACTGCGCAGGGTGAGCTACGTGTACAAGATCCATACAGCCTTCGTTGCCTCCCGCAAGTACATGGTGCAACCCGTGATACGCTGGAGTATGTATGGACCACGGTTACACGCGAATGCAATAGCGTCACCGATAACCCTATCCTTTTTACAGAAACAGGCGACGTTATTTCCGGCGGAAATTTCCATGGTCAGCCAATGGCATTCGCGGCTGATTTTCTTGCCATTGCCATAGCTGAGCTTGCAAATATTTCCGAAAGACGCACAGAACGTCTCGTCAATCCACAGCTAAGTGGTCTTCCCGGATTCTTAACCGAAAATGGCGGACTCCATTCTGGATTTATGATTACGCAATATGTAGCCGCTTCCATTGTTTCTGAAAACAAAGTGCTCTGCCACCCCGCATCGGTCGATTCGATTCCGTCATCTGCCAATCAGGAGGATCATGTCAGCATGGGAACGACTTCTGCTCGCAAGCTTCGCACGATCGTATCGAATGTCACCAAGGTGCTTGCCATTGAATATTTGGCAGCAGCACAAGCCATCGATTTTGGTTCGGGAGATCTCGGGACAGGTACAGCGAGAGGCTATGAGCAGTTGCGTCGGGTGATTCCCCGCCTACATGAAGACCGCGAAATGCATCCTGATCTCGTAAAAGCAGAAGAGCTGATCCAGCTAGGGACACTCGCATTTGTGACGGAATAATCGTTCGTGTATAGGAACCATCGTCTTTCTCTGCTATGATGGAGCTAAGGATGAGCATTTAGACCAAACCACTTGAAGTATGGAGGGCTGTCTCATGAAAGCAGGCAGAGAACTGGAGCATCCTGAGTACCTGTTACTGTTTGATGGGGTTTGTCATCTGTGCCACGGTGCTGTGCAGTTTATTTTGAAGCGTGATCCACATGGACACATTCACTTTGCTTCCTTGCAGTCACAGAGAGCGCAGGAAATTATGTCTCAGTACAACTATCAGGAAAAAGACATGTCATCCGTGGTCTTTATCGCCAACGGACAGCTATATACAAAATCGGATGCGATCTTACACGTTGGCCGCAAGCTACAAGGTGGATGGCCTCTGTTGTCGAACGTAGCTCGGCTCATCCCTAGACCTGTCCGCAATCCGATTTATGATTGGGTTGCGAGAAATCGCTATCGGTGGATGGGAAAAGCTGAACAATGCATGCTTCCTACCCCGCAGATCAGATCGCGCTTTTTGGATTAAACGAAAAAGGAGAAGTCGCTGTCCTATCGCGGCTCCTCCTTTTTTATTCACTGTGCCCAATCATTCGTTCTTGAATGACAATCCCTTTTCGTTCAATGCTGTCCGAAGTTTCGGCATAGATGCTGGCCCCATCCCATGAAATTTCAGAATCTCTTTCTCGCTGTAACTAGCGAGCTGTTCCAGTGTAGTGATTCCATTGTGTTCCAATGCCCTTCTTGCTGGTGCCGAGAGCAGAGAAAGAAATCCTGTGTCCGGTTTGCGTTCTTCCTCACAGATTGGACAAGTCGGACAATCACTGCTTTTCATGTATGAATGACCATTCGCGCAAGTTCTTACCGTTTTTTTGGAGGTGCCATGGCACGTATCCTTTTTATTTCGAAGTCGCTTGTGGATGCTCATCGCTCACATAGTCAGCCGCTTTGGCATTTGCCTCTACCTGCGATGGACTCTTGCTGCCTGGGATCACAGTCGTGACAGCTGGATGCTTGAGGCACCATGCCAATGCCCATTGCGCCATATCCATTCCTTCTGGAACTTCATTTTTCTTGATTTCTTCTACTTGGAGCAACAGCTTGTTGACATGCTCCTGATCGTGTCGGTGCCGCACATCGTTTCCAGCGAATACAGAACCAGGCTTATACTTTCCGCTCAAATAACCACTCGCTAACGGAACGCGAGCCAACACACCCAGGTCTTGCTGCTGGCAAGAAGCAAAAACACCTTCTTCCGGCTTTTGATCCAAACGATTGTACACGACTTGAATTGCTTTTGCATTCACCGAAGTAGCGGCAGATGTTTGATGCATGTTATCATTTTTCGCAATTGATAGGCCGAGATGACGGATCGTTCCTGCCTGCACCTGTTTGTCGAGGTAGGTCCACAAGTCATCATTGTCAAAAGCCTCGTCAGGTCCCGAGTGGAATTGGTACAAGTCAATGTAGTCGGTCTGTAAGGCTTGTAATGATTTTTCCAATTGCTGCTGAACTTCAGCTGCTCCGTAATGATTGGTTCGAGAAAATTTGTCATGAAAATGATGCCCGAATTTCGTCGCTACAATCCAGTCTTCCCGGCGGCTTTTTTTCAAATATCCTCCGATTAGCTGTTCGGACAGATGATCTCCGTAGCATTCTGCTGTATCAATCAAGTTGATGCCGAGATCCTTTGCTTTGTCGAGAATCTGGTCAACAGCTTCTTGCGAGAAATCCATTCCCCACTCCCCGCCAAATTGCCAGGTACCTACACCAATTACGGATACGTTCAGATCGGTTTTTCCTAATCTACGGTACTTCATTGCCCGATTCCTCCTCATTATGAATAAACGAGAATCCCCTGAACGAATGTTCGCTCAGGGTGAAGACTAAAAAAAATTATATGATTTTCTCGATGTTCAATTGGCTCACAAAATCTTGTAGATTCCCTTTTCGTTCTTTGCGCATTTTCTTGCGCTCATCCGCAGTTGCCATTAATCTCTCTTCTTCCTCTGTTTCGGGGGCAATGGTTGGCACCTCAGTCGGATTCCCTTCCTCATCTAGGGCAACAAAGGTGAGAAAAGATGTCGCGGTCAAAATGCGCTTGCCGGTCTGGAGATTTTCTGAGATGACTTTTACGAAAATCTCCATAGACGTTTTGCCTGTTGACGAAACAAACGCTTCCAGGCAGATGGAATGCCCCATTTTGACGGGAGCCAGAAAGTCAATCGAGTCAATCGATGCTGTCACAACAGGGCGACGCGAATGTCGCATCGCAGCGATTGCAGCTACCTCATCTATATAAGCCATCATCGTACCACCAAAAATAGTCCCATGGTAATTCGTATCAGATGGCTGAACCAGTGATGCCTGAATTGTACGAGATTCTTGAGTTGTCTTGACGTTCATCGCTGTTGCTCCTTTATCAATCTACTTGATGCATACATCATCATATCACAAGGCATTCAACGTTCCAATTGATAGCTGCTCGCGAGCATGCCTTCTATTCTCTCTGCATCTTCTTGCAAAATGTAACGTAACAAAGGGAGATTCCACTCATAGGCTGGGCGATAGCCGTCTAAAGCAAACAACTTGTCGTCTATGTGCGTGGCAAGCTTTCGGCGGGCCGGACTCGCACAGTAAAACTGCTCCAAATAATCCGTACCCCATCTGGAAAAGGAGGACGTTTCGTTGGTAACTGCCGTTAGCAGGATCCCTTCCCCTGTATCAATCAAATCAATTGGATACAGTTGACAGCTAAATGGCTTGAGAGGCTCAACTTCACGTCCAGCCTGCTCGGCATAAGCATGGATCGCACAGCCGTAACGCCCATTGTTTTCTTGATAAAAAAGACAATTGCCATGCCGCATGCGAATGGTTCCTGGAAGCTCATTGCGATCCCAAACCCCATGAAGAAGCCAATGACTGCGTTCAGACTCATCTTGGAGTCCAGCAGAGATAGAGGGGATTTCCCCCTCCATGATTGGAATCTGCCACTCTTCTACGGCGTAAGGCTGTCCACCCTCACAGCAGGTCTCGCGATGAACCGTTCTGCAATTCCAACAGTCCAAGTGAAACAAGGCTTGGAGGGCTGTTACATCAACCAAATATTGTCCCGCTCTCACCAAGGAATGCTTGTTTTTCTTTATATATTTTTCGCAGTGGTACGCCTCTTTATCAGACATGGGATCGGGCGTGCCTACATAACGAAAAGCTCGCTTCGTTTTCATTTTTGCAAAACAATCTCCGATTCTGTTCCAAAAATACGCAAATGGCCTTCCTCATAGCTAGCCAAATCTACTTCATCACCCGGAATTTCCATCAGGATTTCCATTTCTTCTCCCTCTGCTGTCGTAAACACGAGCAGGAGATCTTTTTCCTCAAATTCATTGTCAGTCAGCTTGATTTCGAGGAGCTGAGCTTGAAATTGTGTTACCTCTTCTTCTTCTTCACTCTCGGTATCCCATTGGGTAAAAGCTACGGAAGCCTTTTGATTTTTATACTCCGCCAAAAGTTGAATCAATTGCTCGTGTTGCTGAATGTCCATCTTGTAATCCCTCCGAAATGGTTCATACTGCCCATCATAACAAAGTAGCTCTTAAAAAGCCAAAAAGAAATACCGCTTCGCTGTGGGAAGCGGCTATTTCTCTTCTACCTGTTAGCTTACTTTGCTAATGGTCTGGGCTAACGCAAAATCTTTGCCGGTTAAACCTTTTGCCTCGCGGGTGGCTAGCGTAAACGTGACCGTTCCACCTACCAAATGAATATCCACGTGCTGATTGTCATGCTCAAGCATCTCTGCCACACGGTTTACGAAGCTGATCGCAGTGGAAAAGTCACGACAGTGGTATGTGCGTGATAATGCCATTCGGTCTTCTACCAGCTTCCAGCCAGGTACCTTGCTCAGATACAATTTGACCTGTTCCAAAGACAGCTTGCTCATTTTAGCAACGCCCCCTTTACCCGATGAATGGTTGTTACACCATCATATTCACGAGACGTACAGGTTATCCACACCTATTGCTTTACGGCATAAAAAATCATACGTGGTGATTCATGCGCCACATATTCTTCAAACTGGTAATTTCCAAACACTTGAATTTTTTCGAATCCCGCCTCTGTCAGCATCGCAATCATTTGCTCAGCAGAAAACAAGCGAACCTGCTCCATATACTCACGCGGTTCATTCGATGACTCGTCGGAAATCAGTATCCGCTTTTTCACAAATCCATCCTGGATCCAGCGTTTTTCATTAATCAACATCCCACTGACTTCCTTCGTAGAGTGCGGCACGAGATTATCCATGACGTACGCTGCATTTAAGAAATCGATGACCACTTCACCTTTTGTTTTGAGTGCTTGTGCCATGTTACGAATAACGTTAGCATTTTCTTCATCTGTGGAGAAATAACCAAAGCTGGTAAACAAATTCACCACGATATCAAATTCTTCGTGAAACGGAATGTCGCGCATGTCACAGCGGGCAAAACTTAGCTGTGGATAGGTGTTTTGTTCCTCGGCCAACTGTAAGAGAACAGCCGACAAATCCACACCAACTACTTCATAGCCCCGGCGAGCCAGCGCACGCGAATGACGCCCGCTCCCGCAGCAAAGATCAAGTACGCGTCCTGTGTCCTTTACCGGCAATCTTTCCAACAGATTAGCGATCTCTCCATCTGCTGCCGAATCGTCCCTATGACGATACACAAGCACATAATCTTCGCGAAAGCTGCGTTCAAACCATTCTTCTGCCATGTCTGAGCCCCTTTAATTCCAAGATGTTCTTATTATACCACAGCGGGGTTTATCCGTAGCCGATTTGCGTGTGGCAAAGTGTACGAAAGCTTTGTTGAAAAATATAGAAATCACTTTACATACATACTGTATGTATGTTAACTTAATCTCATCCAATCGTGAGGGAGAGATCCATAATGAAAGTGAACAGCTTTTATCCCGTCATTTTGACAGAACAAGTTGAGGCTAGCTCGAAGTTTTATCGAGAGTACTTTGAATTTGAAGTTGTTTTCGAAGCAGACTGGTATGTGAGCCTGCAAAATCAGAGCAGCACTCCGGCATTTGAGCTAGCCATCTTAGATCCCTTTCATCCCACGATTCCACAAGGATTTCGCAAGCCAGTAGATGGCGGTCTTATCCTTAATTTCGAAGTCGATGATGTTGACGCTGAATACGAGAGACTTATAGTGAAAGCAGGTCTTCCTCTCCATCTCGACATTAGAGATGAGGAGTTCGGTCAGCGGCATTTTATTACATCCGATCCGAACGGCATTTTACTTGATATCATAAAAGTAATCCCGCCTTCTGAAGCATTTGTTGAAAGTTATGTTGACCCTGTATAATCTGGCATGAAATAAGTAAGGAGATCGTATAGCATGAAGATGTCCAAAGCAGAACAAAAAAAGCAGACGATGCAAAAACTGATCGACGTAGCAAGAGAGATGTTCTCCAGGCAAGGCTACGCGGATGCCGCCATGGAAGACATCGTGAAACAAGCCGGGGTGACACGTGGTGCACTGTACCATCATTTTGGGAGCAAAGAAGGATTATTTGAAGCAGTACTGGCTTCTGTCCAACAAGAAATCGGAGAGCGCGTAGAAGCTGAAGCTGCGAAAAGTAAGGATCCTTGGCAACAATTGATCTTGGGTTGCTTGGCCTTTGTCTCCTCGGCCATCGAACATCGCAACAAGCGGATTTTGCTTATCGATGGCCCTTCTGTCATCGGGTGGGAAACGTGGCGCCGAATGGACGAGGAAAACTCCATGCGGCATCTCAGGGAGCAGGTACAATCGATGCAGGAGCAAGGGTACCTACGCCCCGTTTCCGTCGATGCCCTGACGCATTTGCTGTCTGGCGCGATGAACGAAGCGGTGCTCTGGATTTCGGAGACGTCTGATCATGAGAAGTCCCTTGAGGAAATTTCAGAAGCGATGACCCTTCTCTTGGAAGGATATCGCACCAAATAAAAGCAAAGCACCCCTGCTTCCGCCTCTTACCGGCAAAATGCTGGGGTGCTCTGTTATTATAAAGGGTTTTTATGATGAAAAGCGGGTAGCTCGTCCAATTCGAATCTTTTCAGCGGCCCGAGCAATAATGCTCTCTACCGAAGATGGGTCATCCACAACATCGTATTCGTTGATATTGACCCGCAAAATCGGACAGGAAGTAAAGGAGGCAATCCAACTATCATAGCGACCAAACAAATCCTGCCAGTAATCCACCGGTGTTTGTTGCTCCATCGGACGCCCGCGCTCTTTTACGCGGCCAATAATATCATCGAAACTTCCCTCTAAATAGATCAAAATATCCGGATGCGGGAAGTAAGGCGTCATGACCATCGCTTCAAAAAGTTCTGTATAAGTGCGGTAATCTTCTTCTGTCATGTTGCCTTGGTCGTACAGCATGCGGGCAAAAATCCCGGTATCCTCATAGATGGAGCGGTCTTGGACAAAGCCGCCGCCATAATCAAACATCCGTTTTTGTTCCTTAAAGCGTTCTGCCAAAAAGAAAATTTGCAAATGAAAACCCCAACGCGATAAATCGTTATAGTAACGGCCCAAATACGGGTTATTGTCAACCTTTTCTACGGACACACGAAATCCGAGCTGATCTGCCAAGGCATGTGTAAAGGTGGATTTTCCTACCCCTACTGTCCCCCCGATCGTAATCACTGCGTTGCTCGGTATCCCGTATTTTTCACGAAGCGTGCTGTTTTGAAACCTCGACATGTACGCAACTCCTTATCCCCATGCTTACTTTTCCTTCGTTCCCTATCCTTCTTGTCCCATCAGCTCTTGAATCCGTGGTGTAATTCGATCCAGTACAACCTTCAAATCTTCTGGTCTATGTACAAAATCCAAATCGTCACAATCGAATTTGATGACAGGCGTATCCGGATGATGCTTTTCAAACGCTTCCATAAACTCGTTGTAATCAGCAATCAGGTTCTCCATATAGGTGACATCCATGCTGCGCTCCATTTCGCGATCGCGCATCGCAATCCGCTTCATCACGGTCTCAATCGAAGCTGTCATGTAGATCACCAAATGGGCCTGAGGCAAATCCTCTGTTAGGATATCATAAATTTTGAGGTACTTTGGCAGGTTATTTCCTTGTAACGTTCGTTTAGCAAAAATCGTATTTTTGAAAATATTGTAGTCAGAAACAACGGAAATACCTTGATTCAGGAACTGTGAATGAATATCCTGCAACTGCTTGTAACGATTGCAGAGAAAAAACATCTCGAGTTGAAAGCTCCATTCGGCAATATTTTCATAAAATTTACCCAGGAACGGGTTTTCGTAGACGATTTCTTCCAGTAGCTGCAAGTTGCATGCACGACTTAGTTCCCGCGATAAAGAGGTTTTCCCAATACCAATAGGTCCCTCAATGGTAATCAATATGGACTTCATGTATGCTTCGATTCCTTTCAAGAAAATGAGAGCACTCCGTATTGTAGCATGTATGTAAGCGTTTGTCGAAACCATTCGCATCGTGTCGTTTGGTATCATTTGGTACTCTTTTTTCTAAAAGAAAAACTGCTCTTCATCAAGAGCAGTCTGGTTCTTACGTAAAATATTCAACGCGAGCCTGCGGAAACAGTCGGGCAATTTCACTTTCCAAATGGGCCTGTAACGCCTTTGCTTGGATGTCTGGATAGACATACTTCCCTTTCCCGTATTTCCCCCATTTGTACTTGCGCTCTTCTTCCTTCATCACAAGCTTTGTTTTCGGATAGCGCTGAAGGATCAAGCTTTTTGCGATCTTGGTAAAGCGGTGCTGAATCAGCTCAAACGTCAAATCCACCATCGCTTCGGGAACCAACTGAGAACGCAGCCTTTCCAGCAAATCGGTATACCCCGCTTCCCATCCGTCAAACCAATACAGAGGCGCCAAAATAAAGCCGAGTGGATAACCGGCCTTGGCTACCTTCCCAGCAGCCTCCAGTCGTTGATGAAAGCTGGAGGTGCCTGGCTCGAAATTTTTGATGACATAGTCGGCATTCATGCTGAAGCGAAATCGGGTATGCTTGTTGTGCTTGGCATCCAGCAAGGAATCCACGTGATGAAACTTGGTCACGAAGCGCAACCGCCCAAACTCCTGCTGGCCCATAAACTCAATTGCTCGTTTCAGATTGCCCGTAAGATGCTCAATGCTAACCGGGTCGGATGTACAGGCTGCCTCAAAACGAGTGATTTCACCCGGGCGTTCTTGGATATACTTCTCGGCCTGCGCAAGAATCTCATCTGTATTGACGTACACCCGAACATACGGCTTTGTTCCGATATTTGTATTCAAATAGCAATAGTGACAGTGGGCAGCACATCCCGTAGCCAGTGGAATGGCATATTCTGCGGAAGGCTTAGAGGTCTCGAACTTCAATGTTTTGCGTACCCCAATGACCAAGGTCCGCTTCGCATTGCGATATTTCTCCACTTCTGTATCCCCAGGGATTCCACGGACCTGATTATGGCTAGTCGTCATCTGCATCGGAATTCCTTCCGTTTGAAAACGGCGATACAGCTCCTGACCAAGTGGATAGTTCAGTGCATTTGGCTCGACGAAAATATAATCCGGAACAAACAGCTTGCTGCCTTTCTGTTCCGTCTTTTCGGGTCTTTCCAAAAGGATCGTTCCCATTGCCATCATCTCCCCCTTCACCTAGTATGCCCGTGCCATTCGACTAGACGTAAGGGGAAGTATGGCTGCCGTTATTTCAGGGTGTTCTTAAAATCGTGTAGCAGCACCTTTGCTTGCTCCTGTTGAGCTAGCGGTACTTGCAGTGTATAGACATGTCCTGCTTTTTTGGTCTGTCTGGCCAAAAGCCTGACTCGAATACCTTTCATTTCTAGATAACGCCGACACTCCTGAGCAATCCGCGGGAGGCCGTACGATTCATGAATCGTACTCCATTTGATCCACATGCACCTGCACCCCATCCTTACACACTTCTTTCTTTTACAGTAAGCAGTGGACAGGTGATTGGTTCAAAAAAAACAGCTTGGCTGACAATTTATGAAAACCGTTTTGCCACCTGCGCCGTCTAATGCTAGAGGAGGGGAAGAAGTGAATCTGGAACAGCTCGTTTCGTGCGCAAAAGATGGGGATGATGATGCCTTTTTTCAACTCGTCAGCCTTCATAAAGAACAACTGTATAAAATCGCCTACGCCTTTCTTCGTAACGAGACAGATGCATTAGAGGCCATTCAGGAAGCGACGTGCCGTTCCTATCTCAAGCTGGCACGTTTGAAACAGCCTGCGTATTTTCGTACATGGCTGTCCCGCATCCTTATTCATATTTGTCTGGATGAGCAAAAGCGCCGAAAACGGATCATCTTGGATCCGATGGAAGATGACGTCGAAAATCGTGCAAATATTCCTATGGACGACCAAAATGTCGAGCGTATTCAAATCGAAGAGGCGCTCGCTCGTCTCAATCCGAATTATCGCCACATCATTATTTTGAAATATTTTGAAGATCGGACGATAAGCGATATTGCAGAGGTACTCGGTCATCCGGAAGGCACCATCAAAACATGGCTACATAAAGCATTGGGTGCACTCCGCAAAGATCTCGGGAAAGGCTGGTGAGCTTCATGCGTGAAAATGAAAAAAAGAATGCGGGTCCATTCATGGTTCCCGCTGAGATTGATCAATACATTCGAAAAGGGGTTGAACAGGCAAAGGAACTAAGAAAAAAACACACCCGCAAACGTTGGGTACGCATAAGTTCTAGTTTGGTGGCTTGTTCATTTATTTTTGTCTTTATTTTTTCCATTCGCTTATCGCCCGCTGTTGCTGCTTACGTCAGCTCGATTCCCGGGATGGAAAGGATCGTTGAGTTCCTTCGTGATGATAAAGGCTTGCAAAGGGCAGCAGAACACAATCTTGTCCAAAATATTGGCGCCAGTGGTTCACTTGAGGGTGTCTCTTTTACGATTGATCAGGTATTGGCAGATGAAAAACGGATGCTCCTCTTCTATACACTGAAGAATGATCTCTCCGATAAAGAAGTAGCACTTCACAAAATCGAGTTGTTCGATCAATCTGGAAAGGAGTGGGAGCACGGTGTTTCCTGGTCTAGCATGGGCAGTGAAGACCCTGTGATCCGAAATCGTATTGATATTCACATCGAAGAAGCCACCGAAATACCCGATGCGATGACTGCAAAAGTCACGCTAGCAATAGATAATCTCGAACAAAAGACTCCTCTCATGATCGACTTTGCTGTGGATAAGAACAAATTTAAGACCTTTGAGAAAAAAATATATCCAGTGATGAAGGATGTCACGGTTGACGGACAGCGGTTTACAATAGAACAAATTGCAGTCTTTCCTACTCAGACTGAAGTGAGCATTCGCTTTGATCCAGCTAACAAAAAGCACGTATTTGATTTTGATAAGCTGAGGCTCGAAGATGAAAAAGGAGAAACATTCGCTTTTTGGGGAAATGGCGTTCCTATTCGGGACAATGGTGAGAATGGGAGGGTATACAACCTGGAGAGTATTTATTTTGTAGAGCCCGAAAAGCTAATTCTCAAAGCCAATGGCATTCGTGCCATAGACAAAGATCAATTGCAAATCGTAATCGATGCGAAGACAGGCACATTAACAAAAGTGCCGGATGATCGCCTAAAATTAACGGCACTACGTCAAGTTGATGATGTCGTTGGCATGGACTTTTCCTTGAAGGTTCCGCCACAAGATGAACACTCTCATATCTCCTTAGGGTATGGCCTGACGGACGACCTAGGAAATGAATATGATTATGTGCAAGGAAGCACCTACTCCACAGATGTTGAATCTATTCAAAACTATTCCATTCTATTTAAGCGAAAAACAAACAAAGGTACGCCTACTTCCTATTCCTTTCCTCTGTCCAGCTATCCTGAACGACTTCAAGGTACTTTTTCTATTGAAGTCAAATAAAAAATGCCCCACAGTGATTGTGTGACCTGATCACTGTGGGGCATTCACTTTTTGGTTCACCGAATTAATCTACAACCGCCCAGTGATTGGTCGGCCCATGCCCGCCACCTATTTGCGGGGCTGTCTTAATTGCTTCGAAGATAAAGCGATTTGCTTTTTCAACCGCAGTGATGAGCGGTGTCTTTTTTGCTAACTCTGCTGTAAGTGCCGCTGAGAATGTACAACCTGTGCCGTGCGTATGACGTGTATGGATACGCTCATGGGATAATTCATGGAATGCCGTACCGTCAAACAAAATGTCCACGACAACATCCCCTTGCATATGTCCACCCTTCATCAGGACATTGCGAGCTCCTAACGCATGTATTGCTTTTGCCCCTTCGCGCATCTCGTCTGTCGTCTCGATTCTCATGCCAGTCAAGCATTCTGCTTCTGGCAAGTTAGGTGTGACGACTTCTGCGAGAGGTAACAACTCTTTTTTCAAGGCAACGATCGCCTCATCCAGCAGTAGTTTTGACCCTCCCTTGGCGATCATTACCGGGTCTACCACCAGCTTTTTCAGGCCAAATGCTTTGACCTCTTCCGCTACTGCACGAATGATATCAGCGTTAAACAGCATTCCGGTTTTCGCCGCGTCAGCGCCTAGATCACACAGCACCTCATGCATTTGCTGTGCAACCGCCTCTGTCGGCAACGGATAAACACCTGCTACGCCCAATGTATTTTGTGCAGTGATTGCTGTGATCGCACTCATTCCGTACACACCGAGTTGATGGAAGGTTTTCAGGTCTGCCTGAATCCCAGCTCCCCCACCGCTATCTGAACCCGCTATGGTCAATGCTTTCGCAATCGTGCTCATGATATTCCCTCCTGCTTTCCACCTTTTCTCACCTGAGTATACCATCCGCTCGTCCCATTCGGTATACTAAAGGAATGTTTGCCAACTGTATTCAAAGGGGACAGTTCCATGTCATATCGTATTTTTTATTGGTTAACCTTTCTCATTCCAACCATTATCATCGGGGGCTTCGAATTCATCCGTCATGACTTTTTACTCCCCTACATGTCTATGGAAGCGGGAAATGTATACATTACCCTCTTGACGCTCTTTCTCTCTTTTTTATTCGCTACCTGGATGTTTCACACCCTTAAACAAATGAATGCACGAATCGTCGAGGAACAAGCTCGTCGCGCTGTTTATGAAGAAAGGGAACGCCTTGCCCGCGAATTGCACGATGGGATTGCGCAGTCTTTGTTCTTTCTCAACGTAAAGCTCAAGCAGGGACAATTGGACGATGCCCGGGTCGCTGTTTCTGCTATCGACAATCATGTACGTCAAGCCATCTTTAACTTGCGCTCATTACCAGAAGAAGGCAGTCTGGATCTACGCCTTGAGAAATGGCTGGCGCAATGGAGCGCTTTATCTGGAATCGACGTTGTCAGCGAATTGCATGTCAAAGACGGCTTTTTTACTCCCACTGCAGAAGTACAACTGTTCGGGATCATCCAAGAAGCTTTTGCCAATATCCGCAAGCACTCTCAGGCCAAGCATTCGTGGATTCACCTCACGACGGATGAAATAACTGGCTGGGTTCTCGCCGTTGAAGACGATGGCATGGGGATCTCCAACCCTTCTCCCGATGCGAAAAAATACGGTTTGTCCATGATGCGCGAGCGAGCACGCCAGTTGAACGCATCCATCGACATTCAATTACGACCGGCAGGCGGAACGACCATCCGCTTATCTTCTCAATCAGGAGGAAAAATACAATGAACGCTTACCGTGTACTGATCGCCGACGACCACCCGATGGCTCGTATGGCCATTCGCAGCCTGCTTGATCCCGATCCCTCTTTTGAAGTCATCGGAGAAGCGCAAAATGGCGAGGAAGCTTTTCTCTTATGCGGACAAATACAACCGGATCTTGTACTCATGGACATCAACATGCCGAAATGGAGCGGACTCGAAGCGACCCGCGAGGTCAAGAAAGCATATCCGCACATCAAAGTCGTCATTCTCAGCGTCTCCGATGACGTTGCTGACCTGATCACGGCTATTCAGTTCGGCGCCCAAGGTTACTTGCTGAAAAATTTAGAGCCGGACGACTGGATTAACTACTTGCATGCCTTGCTCGGCGAGGACAGTGAATTGACTCGAGAAATGGCAACCCGGCTCATGTACCGCTTCCGTCAAGAAGAGGCGACGGATGAAATGGTACCAGATGTTCTGACCCCGCGAGAGCGAGAGATTGTCATGTATGTGGGAGCAGGAAAAACAAATCGGGAAATAAGCGAGGCGCTGATCATCGCAGAAAACACGGTGAAAAACCACCTAAAAAACATTCTCGAGAAGCTGCAATTGGCCAATCGCGTCCAGCTCGCTGCTTATGCGGTTCGCCATCATTTGGTCATAAAATAAAAAACATTGCTTTCTGCCCGATCAACTGTCATCCTTAGAAGATACGTTTTCCACAGACCTAAGAAATGCAGGTGATCCGCATGATCGAAATCAAGACCTCCAAACTAAGTAATGGAGAATTAAATAGAGGTGTATTTGCAACGCAAGATATCCGAAAAGGCGTCCTGATTCATGAAGCGCCCGTGCTGCCCTATTTGAACGAAGAACATGAGCATATCGAGAAAACCTTGCTAGCAGATTATGCATTTGAGTACGGTGCTAATCATACAGCTTTCTTGTTAGGCTATGGCATGCTATTTAACCACTCCTACACGCCAAATGCCACGTACGAGATTAACTTCGATAACCACACGTTTGATTTTTATGCGTATACGGACATTCAAGCGGGTGAAGAAATCTTAATCAACTACAATGGTGATGAGGATTGCGATGATCCTCTCTGGTTTTATGAAGACCAACAGAAAGAAACAGATGATAACAAATAAGAATATGCTTTTATAAGAATAAAAACCCGGAAACAGACACTTGAAAAAGTGCCCGTTCTCCGGGTTGTTTTGTGTAACCCTATCCCTCCCAAACTATTGGGACGGCCTTTCACCTTACCGTGGACGAAGCGTTTTCTCGAAAAAAGACAGCCGCAGACCGGGCATCACTTCTTTCTGATCCGTCAAGGTAAACCCATGTCTTTCATACAATCGAACAGCCGGTTCATTCAAGGAGCCAGTCGCGACGGCTATCTTGCTGCAGCTAAGCTCGTGGACATAGGCAAGCAATTGACTCGCGATTCCCTTGCGAAAATGAAGAGGATCCACAATCATCCGATGAATATCCAACGTTTCTCCCTCGATCAAAAAAGAAACCGCCCCTGCCAGTTCTCCTTCCTCGATATAGCCATAAAACGTTTCTCCACATGTCCTCAGTTGTTCTACTGATTCGCGCAGGGGTGGAATATCTTCCGTTCCAATTAACTCCGCCTCTACACGATACGCTCTTTGCTGCATGTTCCAAAGTTTTTGTACCGTTTGTTCATCCTGTAAATCTAGTCGCACGATCATTTCGCTTTCCCCCGCATGTTAACTGTCTGGTGCTGCTTCAAAGCTATAGTATACATAAGGATCTTTTGGTGCAGAGACGGCTTCAACCTGAGAGGCTTTGAGAACGAGCATGTCGTATCCGTCTACCTGACGTAGCTCAAGCTTGCCGCGAACTTTTACCCAGCTGTCTTTTGCCCATTTGTTCGCGTCCTCCTTTTCCACCAACACGCCATAAACACTGGAATCTGCTGTACAGCAGGTGACGGAAAAACGCGCCACGACAAACTGCTGCTTCGTAAAATCAGGCTGCCGATATACAAATCCCATCGTCTCAAGCTCTTTTCCAGCAAATTCTTTCGCATACAGCTCCATGGTGGTGAGTCCGTCCAGGAACACTTTGTCATTCAATTCAATCACTGGCTGTTTATGTAGAGAGACGGCGATATCCGTATAAAAGTCACCAAATCCCCCGTTTGAAAATCGCTGCCGCAATTGTTCGTCGTTTGTCGCTTGCACTGGGGGGGTTGCTCCTTGATTGATAGCCTCTGGCTGTTGTTCTACGCTTGGCTCGGCATCTTCTTTTACCACTGCTGGCTGCTCCACATTCTCTGTTGCATTTGCATTCGTATTCGCGTTGGCCGTCACATCCGCCAGCTTTCGTACATCATTGCTGAGAAGCGTGATTCCCCGCTTCTCCGCTACATCACTGCCAAGAATTTTATCCGGCATGACAAATCCCATCACGATTGGCAGCACAAACAATCCGTAAACCAAAAGGGAGCCCATGGGTGTACGCGGAACTTTATGCTGCTCCTCACAATCGCAATCGTAAACACTACTACCTACAAAAATTTGCCGTATGCTGACAATTGTCAACAGGGCCATGATGACGAGCGTGACATAGCTGAACATGTGTAATCGCGGTGCGAGATAGTGACGGAGCGTTTCCGACAGGATTAAATAGGCCAACAACGCTGTAATGCCCGCCAATATCAGACTGCGCATGATATGATGACGCTTCAATTTGTTCTGATCCATATTTTCCTCCTTACATCGGTATGAGCATGGTGACACAAATTACTAAAAGCGTAATAGCCACGACCAGCTTGACAACAAAACCAAATCGAAACGTTCCAAATAGCATCAACGTCGTTTTTAAATCGAGCATGGGACCGAAAACCAGAAATGCAAGCAACGAACTGCTTGAAAACGTATTGGTAAAGGAAGCAGCGATAAACGCATCTGCCTCTGAACAAAGCGAAAACAAATAAGCCATCCCCATCATGACCAAATTGGAGGTAAGCGGTGTTTGACCGATGTCCATGAGCGTATCCCGGCTGATGTACACTTGTAAAAGCGCGCTGATAAACGCACCAAACAACAAATATTTTCCCATGTCAAAAAATTCGTCTACCGCGTGGGCAAACGTCGAAGACAGCTTTCCACCCGTCGATTTTACATGGTCAGCTTCATGACTGATTTGCGATTCCATGCCGAGTCGAATCGGATTTTTTTTGACAAACAGGAAGACAAGCATACCCACAATGAGTGCAACAATAAATCCCGCAACGCCACGGTAGAATGCCATTTCCGGCTGACGGGCGAAAGCGACATAGGTCGATGACAAAACAACGGGATTCACAATCGGTCCTGCCAATAAGAAAACAATCCCGACTGACAACGGCATCCCTTTTTGGATCAAGCGACGAACCACAGGGATAATGGCACACTCACATACGGGGAACAAAAACCCGAGCAATCCTGCAAACGGCAGGGCCACGAGCGGATGTTTCGGTGTCCAGCGCCTCACCTGCTCCTCTGTTACAAACGTCTGGATAAATGCAGAAAAGAACACACCCAAGAGGACAAACGGGATTGCTTCCAGCCAAATACTAAGGAAAAAGGTTTTCACATCAAGCCACAATGGGGACCACTCTATGCTCCAACCGGAAAAAAAGCTACTGTCTCTGCCCATTGTTAACCAGATGACACTTAGTCCAAGCAGGAGCGCCCCGATTATTTCAACCAGGAATTGGCGAATCTTCAGAATCAAGTGGGAGTTCTCTCCTCTCCATTCACAAATAGGTATCATTCCTATTTATATAAAGGTATCTATATTTCCTTCTTGTTCTTTTACTTTTTTTTGCAAGATGAACAGGTTGTACAGCCTTCCCTTCCCCCTGTATCCGTCTTATAATGGTGAAAAATGGAACGCTTCGGGGTGAATGAAGTGAGCGAAGACAGTCAGCGCATTCCCACTGATCTAGAGGTTTGTGAAGTACAAACGATCGATGAAGAAAAAGTAAACAGGCTTCGGCCCAGAATGATGGAGACAGAAGGTGTCGCCCCTCTCTTCAAGGCTCTCGCAGACGATACGCGGGCAAAAATCATTTACGCGCTGGCACTTGAAGGAGAGCTATGCGTATGTGATGTCGCAGCAACCATCAATAGTTCGATCCCCAATACCTCTCACCATCTGCGCTTGTTAAAAAACATGGGTCTCGCCCGCTACCGCAAAAACGGCAAGCTCGTCTATTACTCGCTTGATGATGATCATGTCCGTCATTTAATCATGTGTGGAATTGAGCATGCTGCCGAATTGAAGCAATCAAAACCGTAAACCCACTAGCTACAGACAGGTCCGTCACTATGAGTGGCGGCCTTTTTTTGCTTATGCTCAAAAAACATTCAAACGATTGATTGAATATAATAATGAATGTGGTATGATTTAGTTAATTCTTAGCTGGAAAGAAGGCATCAAACATGAAAGAGTTTGACGTAATCGTCATTGGAGGGGGGCAGGCAGGACTTGCTCTCGGATATGCACTCAAGCGTAAAAATCGCCGTTTTGTCATTTTGGAGCAACATACACGGATTGGTGATAGTTGGCGACAGCGCTACGATTCACTAGTACTTTTTACACCACGTAAACATAATCAACTACCTGGTCTTGCGTTTCCCGGAGAGCCGAATACACTCCCGAACAAGGATGAAGCGGCAGACTACTTGGAATTGTACGCCAAACATTTCGAATTGCCTGTCATGCTAGGTACAACTGTTATGGAGCTCAGCAAGGTTGATTTCAGCTTTCAGATACGGACACAAGACAGTCTGCTCTACGCTAAGCAAGTCGTTATTGCGACTGGACCATTTCATACACCGTTTATCCCAGCTATCGCGAACAGCTTGGACCACACCGTTTATCAACTGCATACTTCGCAGTACAAGAATGAGAGCCAGCTCATCGACGGCACGGTCCTCGTCGTTGGCAGCGGCAACTCTGGAGCACAAATTGCGGTAGAGCTCGCCGCCCATCGGCCCGTTATTTTTTCACAGGGAGAATCACGCTCTTACTTGCCAATCTTCATTTTTGGAAAACCTATATTTGATTATATGAAGATACTGGGGTTACTCGATGCTCACCACTCCACCTGGCTCGGAAAGAAAATGCGCAGCTCACCTGATCCCATATTCGGTTACAAAAAGCAGGTCCGTGAACTGTCCAGAACCGGAGCAATGCGATTGGTTCCCCGCGCAGTACAGGTGAACGGTAATACCGCTACTTTTGCAGATGGAACACAGGCAACGTTCAACAACATATTGTGGGCAACCGGTTTTCGACCGAACTACGATTGGCTAAACGTTCGCAATGTGCTCGATTCTCATGGCCGACCGATTCATCGTCGAGGGATAACAGAAGTTCCCGGTATATCCTTTCTCGGGCTACCCTGGCAGCATACACGAGGATCAGCACTTATGGGCGGTGTAGGGAATGACGCGCTTTATTTAGCAGAGCATCTATAAATCATTCGTTTTATAAGGAGGACACAATCATGGGCTTTCATCATCACGATCATGGAGATGGCCACGATCACCATCACCACGGAAAAGGAGCCAGTAAACAAGCTCTTCTCATTTCTTTCCTCATCATTGCTGTATTTTTGGTTGTAGAAACCATCGGGGGCTTCCTCACCAATAGTTTGGCATTGCTCTCTGATGCAGGGCATATGTTAAGCGATGCATTAGCGCTTCTGTTGAGCTTGATCGCAGTTCATTTCGCTGCACGACCACCTTCTGCCAAGAGAACGTTCGGGATGAAACGCTTTGAAATCTTGGCAGCACTGACCAATGGTGTGACACTTGTTCTGATTTCCTTGTTCATTTTTTGGGAAGGGTTCCAACGCATGTGGAATCCGCCTGAGGTTGCCAGCGGCTCCATGATCATCATCGCCAGCGTAGGTCTTTTGGCAAATATTGCGGCAGCCCTTGTACTCATGCGTGGCGATACCAAGAACAACGTCAATGTACGCAGTGCCTATCTCCATGTTCTCGGCGATCTTCTCGGTTCTGTCGGTGCAATCGTTGGTGGTATCCTGATGTGGGCTTTTGACTGGTACATTGCCGACCCGATCATCAGTATCGTCGTGGCTGTCTTGATCATGCTGAGCGCATGGCGCGTAACGAAAGAATCCGTCAATATTTTGCTGGAAGGCGCTCCGTCAAGGCTGGATACGACAAAAGTAGAAGAGCGACTCAGTCAGCTGCCTGGAGTTATCAAAGTGCATGACCTCCATATTTGGACGGTGACTTCCGGATTTGATTCCCTGACATGCCATCTAGTTGTCGAGGACGATTTGCCTAGCTACCCTGTATTAAATGACGCGCTTGCCCTTTTGGAAAAAGAATTCGGCATTACGCACGCTACCATTCAGATTGAGAACTCGTCTACTACACACGGTGACTTACATTGCCAGGCAACAACCGATTCCCACGATCATGATCATGACCACGACCATGCGCATGCTCATAAACAACATAGCCATTCCTAAGAAAAAAACCCATCTCCCGACATTTTCGAGAGATGGGTTTTCTTGTGATTAATCTTCCATGGTAGACAGGTCACCAGTCGGTAGACCTAATTCCCACGCTTTCAAGACGCGGCGCATGATTTTTCCGGAACGTGTTTTTGGCAACTTGTCGCGGAATTCAATTTCACGAGGAGCAGCATGTGCAGCGAGTCCTTCTTTCACAAACTTACGAATTTCATCCATCAACGCTTCACTTGGCTCATAACCAGCTCGCAGCGAGATGAACGCTTTGATAATTTCACCGCGTACCGGATCTGGTTTGCCGATGACGCCCGCTTCCGCTACTGCTGGATGCTCCACGAGCTTGCTCTCTACTTCAAACGGACCGACTCGCTCACCGGAAGTATTGATCACATCATCAATTCGACCTTGGAACCAGAAGTAACCTTCTTCATCCTTATATGCAGAATCCCCAGATACATACCAGCCTGGGATGCTGAAGTATTCCTCGTACTTCGCTGGGTTGTTCCAGATTTGTCTCATCATGGCTGGCCAACCTGTACGGATTGCCAAATTCCCCATGCGATTCGGCGGCAGCTCATTACCACGGTCGTCAATAATCGCTGCATGAATACCTGGGAACGGCTTACCCATCGATCCAGGCTTGATCGCCATACAGCGATAGTTAGAAATCAGCTGAGCACCTGTTTCCGTCATCCACCAGTTGTCGTGAATGCGTTGATTGAACACGCGCATACCCCAGTGAACGACCTCAGGATTGAGTGGTTCCCCAACGCTCAGGACGTGACGCAGACTGGATAAGTCAAATTGCTTGACGAGTTCATCCCCTGCCCCCATGAACATGCGGAACGTAGTCGGAGCACTGAACCAAATGGATACTTTGTTTTTCTCAATGACTTTGTACCAGTCTTCGGGAGTGAAACGTCCGCCACGTACGACAATCGTTGCTCCATTCAACCAAGGTGAAAAAATGCCGTAAGAAGTTCCCGTTACCCAGCCTGGGTCTGCTGTGCACCAATAAATATCATCCTCTTGCAAGTCGAGAATCCATTTCCCCGTTTGGTAGTGCTGGATCATGGCATTGTGAACATGCAGAACACCCTTTGGCTTGCCCGTTGAGCCTGAGGTATAATGCAGGATCATGCCATCCTCACGATCAACCCATTCGATTTCCAGCTCGGTGGAGGCTTCTTCCATCGCTTTTTCAAAGCCGATGTGTCCTTCTTTTAGCTCCTCTTCTGCACCTACAACAATCACGTGTTTTAATGCAGGCAGGTCGCTTACGGGAATGCGTGGCAAGAGTGCAGGTGTCGTAACAATCGCAACTGCTTCGCTATTTTCCAAGCGATCACGCACAGCCGCTTCCATGAACGCTTCGAACAGTGGTCCTACGATTGCGCCAACCTTAATCGTGCCTAAAACGCTTACATAAAGCTCCGGCGAACGCGGCATAAAGACGAATACGCGGTCCCCTTTCACAATGCCCAGATTCCGCAAAACATTACCGAATTTATTGGATAACTCGCTTAATTGCGCGAAAGTATAAGTCTCGTCTCTCGTCGCATTGCTGTACATCAAAGCGATTTTGTCTTTCCGATCAGTAGCGAGATGTCGATCAATGGCTTCGTACACCATGTTCACTTTCCCAGTCTCATACCAAGAGAACTGCTTCTCCACATCCAACCAATCAAAATTCGCATATGTTTCGTCATAATTTTCCAGATTAAAAGGGCCTTCCGTTGCTGGAATTTTCTCTACGTTCATGTCTTCACTCTCCCACTCAACATCGTTTTTCTCACTACACAACATTCATAATATTTCTACACTTTTTGAGTAATTCCTCCTGCCAGAACCTACTTATTCGATTGCGAACATTTTCTTGTATAATGACGGTACTCTACTGCAAAGGAGATGGCTGACCATGATGTTCTGGCTTATTCTACTTGGGGCTATCGCCTTGTTGCTTTTTCGAGCCTATCGCAATACATTTGATGTTCAAATAAAAGAAGTAGCGATACCCTTGCAAACATCCCGGCACCTTCATCAACCGCATGAGTTTGAGCCGGTTTCGATCTTACATTTGTCTGATTTGCACATGGAAAACTTATCTGTACTGCCGCAGCGCATTGTCGCTGACTTCTCGCAGCGTCAGGTAGACCTGATTGCCATTACCGGTGACCTGCTCGACCGCGAAATTAACATCCCGAAGGCAGTTGCTTTTGTGCAATGCCTCCAGCAATTACAGCCAGCACTCGGAACTTATGTAGTTTTTGGCAACCATGACTACGTTCTTCCCCCTTTCAAGCTCGCACAGTTGAAATCGGAGCTTACACGAATTGGCTGCCGTGTTCTCATCAACGAAAATGAAACCATTTATCACAAGGGTCAGCCCCTGCACATTATTGGTGTGGATAATTTCAGCACGCGCCATAGCGACCTGGCCAAGTCTTTCTTCGGTGTACCCGAGACAGGAGCAAGGCTCGTCTTAACTCATGATCCTAATATCGTTTTGCACATGAAAGAGTATGCTTACGATTATTTGTTGTCAGGGCATTTTCACGGAGGACAGATCCATTGGCCGCGCCCCTTTCATCTCGCAACGATGGGGAAACTGCCTAAGCTGAATATCGTGAAAGGTCTTCACGAGATGGATGGTCGCCCCTTTTACATTAGTGAGGGCCTGGGGCAAACAGGGGTAAACATCCGTCTGCGTTCCCGTCCCGAGATAACCTTGCATGTACTGGGAAGTGATGCTCCATTCAACGAGATGGCCGTTCCAGCTCTGGCTCTACAAGAAACAGCTGCCACCCTCGTCCTCGACTAAGGTATAATAGCCTTACTTTCGTGTCGAGATGGGGGTCACCTTGTGGAAAAATGGAAGAGAGATGTCGAGCACATCCGACAAGCGACAAATTTACCGATCGAATATGTACAATTCTCACAAACAGGAGCAGCACAAGCGAAGCAGGATTGGGTAAAAAACGGCTGGGAGCAAGTTGCCCTCCATTCGAATAACGATGTGATGACATTGATCTTTATCGAAACGGCAGCTTGGCATACTTCAGCCCGTGCGTTGTTGGATCTGATTTTTCCTCATGTGGATCATCCAGCAACGCTTCCACTCCCCATGCAGATATCCAATTGGCTTTCGGGCATTGTCTCTGACTCCCCTGTTGCAATCCCTGCTCACCTGGAAGCAAAATGGCCGTGGAAAGAAGCGCGCGTCTCCTTTTTATTAGAGCGATGCAGACCGGATCGCAAGGGAGAATGGGATTCCTTGCAGCCCTTGTTGCATGATTTTTTTGAAGGAGTACCTGATTTCATTCCGTTGACGCAAACACATGCCCTTCTCATCGTCCCTGTCTCCATGCTCGATCATCAAAAAACGGCTGCAGAGCTTTTGGAGTGGGCATCTGGCATGCATGATCTGATTTCAATGGAATGGATGGAACCTGTTCGCCTTGTTGTCGGATCGCCACTCACGAGTCCACTTGCATTAGGCGACACTCTTTTACGGCAAGTATCACTCGCACGTGCTCTTCAGTCCTATCGACCACAAATGATGGTCGCTGGAGATTGGTCTTATCCATTAGAACGATGGGCAGCTTCTCTCCCCAAAGAAATAGCAGACGCAATCGCCAACGAGCTGGCCGCTGTCATAACCATTCCGCACATGACAGATGAACAGCTGGAAACATTAGATACGTTGTTCGCCAGACAATTGAATGTAAGCGATACAGCACGGCAGCTTTTCCTTCACCGGAATACCCTGTTGTATCGATTGGACAAGCTGAAAGAACAAACTGGATTAGATCCGCGATTGTTTCCTGATGCCGTCATGCTACAGCTCTACCTTCTCTTTCGTCAAAATTAAC
Organism: Brevibacillus sp. FIR094; assembly: GCF_050477165.1. Taxonomy (NCBI): domain Bacteria; kingdom Bacillati; phylum Bacillota; class Bacilli; order Caryophanales; family Paenibacillaceae; genus Brevibacillus; species Brevibacillus sp. FIR094. The sequence goes on from NZ_JBEAES010000015.1 coordinate 118,886, forward strand.
AAAACATTTCGTATATACTGTCCATATCCATCTTGCAAGTGAATTGGTACCCTACCATTACAGACATCAAAGAATTTGCTCTCTTCACAAACCCGAGGAGGTGCCTATTTCATGGCAAAGGTAAGTCTTTCCCACCTGTATAAACGATATGGAAACAATATTACGGCAGTTGACGATTTTCACTTAGAAATTCAAGATCGCGAATTCCTCGTTCTAGTCGGACCATCTGGTTGCGGAAAATCTACCACGCTGCGCATGATTGCAGGTCTAGAAGAGATTTCGGAAGGTGATTTATACATAGGCGATCGCCGTGTCAACGATGTGGCACCCAAAGATCGCGACATCGCCATGGTTTTTCAAAGCTATGCACTCTATCCGCATATGAATGTATACGAAAATATGGCTTTCGGTCTGAAATTGCGCAAATTCTCCAAATCCGATATTGATAAGCGAATTCAAGATGCAGCTCGAATCCTCGATATTTCCCATTTGCTAGACCGCAAGCCAAAAGCGCTGTCCGGGGGGCAAAGGCAGCGTGTCGCATTGGGCCGCGCGATCGTGCGTGAGCCGCAAGTATTTTTGATGGATGAACCGTTGTCCAATCTGGATGCGAAGCTACGTGTACAAATGCGCACGGAAATTTTGAAACTGCATCAACGCTTGAATACCACGATCATTTATGTGACGCACGATCAAACAGAAGCTATGACCATGGGGGACCGGATCGTCGTCATGAAGGACGGCCTTATCCAACAAGTGGCAACCCCAACTGAAATCTACAATCATCCAGTCAATCTGTTTGTAGCGAGCTTCATCGGCTCTCCTGCGATGAATTTTGTGAGAGGGAATCTTTCCGAGAAAGACGGAGCACTCTATTTTGATGCACAAAATATTCATGTACGCTTCCCAGAAGATAAAGCCAAGACTTTACGGGAAAAAGGTTATGTAAATAAGCAGGTTATTTTTGGTATTCGCCCAGAGGATATCTACAGCGACGCCTCTTTTATGGAAGCAAATCCTTTTGAGAGCTCACTGGAAGCAGAAGTTGAAGTCGTAGAGAACATGGGTTCCGAATTGTACGTCTATTTCCACAATATCGGGGATACCCAGATGGTAGCGCGCGTGGATTCTCGGGAAGCGCTAAAACCAAAGATGAAGGTAAAACTAGCGATGGATCTTGCCAAATGTCATGTATTTGACAGCGAGACAGAAGTAGCTGTATTCTAATAGCGATATGAGAAGGAGTGTCCCATCCGGCATTCCTTTTCCTATTTTTTTGTGCAAAACCTTTATAGAGAGAACAACTAGAGGTAGCGTGGAGAGGAGCGGATAAGAAGTGGCTTATCAAATCGTCTTTTTTGACATTGACGGAACCTTACTGAACACCGATCACATCATTCCACAAACAACGGTGGACGCCGTACAAACATTAAAACAAAATGGTGTCCATGTCGCGATCGCAACAGGCCGAGCTCCTTATCATTTGATGCCAATCGCTGAGCAATTGGGCATTGAGACATTCGTGGGCTTTAACGGGTCGTATGTGAAGAGCGAAGGGAAAATCATCCATCACACGCCAATTGCTACAGATACATTGGCAAAGCTCGAACAAATGGCGGAGGGTCAGTCCCATCCCATGGTATTTTTGAGTGCAGATCACTGCTATGCCAATGCCATGGACCACCCACATATCATTGAGTCTTTTGATTGGTTGCGACTGGAATCCCCGGCATATCGGCATCGCTACTGGGAGCAAACGCCGATTTATCAAGCATTTCTTTACTGTGGCGCTAATGAATCGAGATACACGGGTGAATTCCATGACGTCTCTTACATTCGTTGGCATGAACACTGCATGGATATTTTGCCCCCAAACGGCTCCAAGGCAAAAGGAATTGAAGCCGTCTTAAAACATTTTGGACTAACTCCTGCGGATGCTGTTGCCTTTGGAGACGGATTGAACGACAAAGAGATGCTCTCCTATGTTGGTATGGGGGTAGCGATGGGCAATGCTCATGAAGAGCTGAAGCCGTTCGCCAATATGATTACGCGCCACGTAAACGATAGTGGCATCCAACATGGCTTAGCAAAGCTTGGTTTAATTTAGACACCTTAACTGTAAGCTATTTCCTTCATAATCACTCCCTTCATGTGCACGCTATAGACAACAGCACTGGAGGGAGTGAGTTTTTTTGCGCGTCTGGCCTTTTGTTGCCGCTGTTGCCTTGGTCGGTCTCGTAGTTGTCCCGTTTCGGATGAATCAGAATGCAGAACAAGAAATGCGCGAACCTCATCCCCGCGTGACATCGGTTCAAGCGAGAATTCCTCGTATTAACTACATTGAACAGGTGAAAGACATTCGTCGTGACCTGGAGAAAAAGAGCCATATTCAAACGCTTCATCATAACCAGCGTGACCGTAGTCATTATGTAGAAAACGAAGTCGTCGTGCGCTTTTCACCACGCCCCAAGCAAGAAAAAATTGATCAGCTCGTTTCTTCTTTGGATGCCAAGATTAAACGTGATTTTGACAAATTTCTCATTATCAAATCAAAGAGCATGACTACCAAGCAACTCATGAAAAAACTGGCTGAACATCCTGACTCCGTATTTGCCGAGCCAAATTACCTCTTGCTTCCGAACGTGAAACCAAACGATACGTATTACAAGGAATACCAGTGGAATCTTCCTCTGATTGGCATGGAGCAAAGTTGGGACGTCAGCGAAGGCAGTAGTGATGTCATCGTTGCAATTGTCGATACAGGTGTGGATATGAAGCATCCCGAATTTGCTGGTAAGCTGGTCAAAGGCTACAACGTTTTGGATGGCAGTAACAAACCTGAGGATGATAATGGTCATGGAACCCACGTATCAGGTGTCATAGCAGCGAAAACGAATAACGGAGATGGCATTGCCGGGATGTCCTGGAATAGCAAACTCATGCCGATTAAAGCCATTGGCGCAGACGGTTCAGGATCAGCCGTGGACATCGCACAAGGGATTTATTGGGCGACAGATAACGGAGCGGATGTCATCAACTTGAGTGTAGGTAACTATACCTCCTCTGCTGCTCTGCGGGAAGCATGTCGCTATGCCTTTGATAAAAATGTCGTGTTAGTCGCTGCTTCTGGAAACGATGCGAGCGATCAGCCTAGCTTTCCTGCTGCCTATGATGAAGTCCTTGCCGTTGCCGCTGTCGATCACCGTAAAGAACGCGCCGATTTTTCCAACTTTGGTGATTATGTGGATGTATCTGCTCCTGGGGTTGATATTCCGAGCACGTACATTTATAGCGACTATGCCTCGCTATCAGGTACTTCGATGGCGTGCCCTCATGTCGCTGCACTCGCATCACTCATCCGTTCCATTCACCCCAATATGAAAACCCAAGACGTGATGAATCTCATTAGACAATCCTCGACTGATCTCGGTGCTCCTGGGCACGACAAGTTATACGGATACGGCCTGATCAATGTGAACCAGGCTCTTCGCCAAGCCCAGCCGGCCGAGCGAGTCAAAACAGAACAACCTCCAAAAACGATCGGCGGCTTGCTTAATAAATTCTTTCAACGACTGCGCTTTGGTGGGCAATAAGTTTAGTGAACAAAAAAGCGTACGAACTGATTTAGGGTTCGTACGCTTTTTTTATGTGGGTTGTCACTCAGACTTTGGCGTACCATATGATTCATAAGCCTTGCGCAGAATCTCAAAGCTCTGCTTTTTTCGTTCATGGTATGTTGGCAGTTCCCATTTGTCCCATTGGTACAAGAGTGGTTTGGAAGCTTCGCGCGAGAATGGCTTCTGATTGGAATGTGCAAACACTTCCACTCCGACACCTTTACTTTCGGTTGGTACAATTCCTTTCGCTTCATACGGATATTTCCAAACCTGTTTGCTGCTCGGGTCAGTAAACCCTAATAGCATCCAAGGAATGCGTATTTCCAAAACCTTGCCCTTTGCATACCAATCTGCCAGTGAGTTGTACGCCGGATCTTGCGGATCAGAAATCCCTAGCTTCATGATGCCCACTTCCAGCTCTTCGAAAGGTACTGTTTTCTTGGTTTCTGGTAAATACAATGCTTTGTTTAGCGCTAGCTTCCATGGCAAGAATATGCCGCTATCTGCTTGATCATAACGCTCGTCCCAAGGCAGTATTCCCTTTAGGTACCCGTATAGCCAACTATGCTGATCATAGGCGCTATTGATCAACATGCGAGAATTGCCTTCCCCTTGCATTCGCAACAAAAATTCGATCTCTTGGGAAAATGTAATACCTGGTGCTTTATCAGCAGTTCGACTCCCACCACTCAGCGTATCGAAGCCAATATCCACCGTGTCCTTTGAGAAATCCCACTCTCCTTCGCTCTTCTTTAGCATGAGAAACAAGTACGCTTCATCGTGTGTTACAGAAAGATCAAATCCCGGATAAGCACGTTTGACTCGCTGAAGTCTTTTTTCCCAATCTGCTGTTTTCCCATCGAGAACGATCTGGTCAGACGCGTAATTACCAGGTTCCACCGCGATGACGCCGAATTTTTCCTCGTTCGTTAACGGATTGCTCCACATCGCCCTCCGTTCCCAAGGCAGTTCCAGGTCAATCGTATTCCAGGTAAATTTGAACCATTCATCCTGCCATGCGAATAAAAGTGCGCCATCATAACCTTCTTCATAAATATTACGCAGCATATCGGCGTTCATCTCGCCTTGTTCTTGTTCCGTATGCATTCCTTGATTCCGTCCAGCAAGCCCATAATGAGCCATTCCCCGTGAGCTAGGTACGCCATATTCGGCAACCAACAACGGGATTCCCTTATGGTGGGCACGCAGATCACGCAAGTATCCGGCATATGGGTTTAACTTGCCACTGGAATCCCGGTACTTTTGGTACTTCTCCTCATATCGCAAAAAGTCTGGGTAATACGGATAGACATGATAAGCGGCAAAGTAACCGGCTGTCCATTCCACCGATGCTTTCAGATTCATCGGGTCGATCGAGACCATATCTTCTTGCGGTAGCGGCTCGTTAGGATGCGACAGCGGATCGGTCGTCAGCCAGTTTGTGAACGATACTGGATGCTGCCAACCATATTTCATCTCTTCCTCAGCCAAATAATCAAGCATGAAGGCCAGCCAGCTTTCGAAAGGAGACGCTTTTTCCGTTGCCTTGATGTATTTTCCCTGATAAGGAGGCTTGTCCGGATGAGATGCATTCGTCACCTGTACCGTATATGGATACCACTCGGTACCGAGTATCCACCCTACCAAGTATTGCGACACATCTGTCCGATATTCACCGCTGGCACGACCGTACCGCTCTGGGAGTGTCACGTCTCCATGGATTGCTTGTACAGCGTCTTTAATCTCTTGGCGAAAATCTTTGGTTATCTCGGGAGTAAATGCATCCCGTCCTTTTCGATCTTCACCCGCGAGCGCTTCATCCGGCGACCAGATTCCTTGCAGCAGGAGCAACGGCTCTCCCTGTTTTTGGTTGAATTCGTGTAAAGCCTCATAAAAAATCGGAGGTAGAATCGTATAAATGCGAATTACTTTGTTATTCATTTCCTTCATTTGCGAAAACCAGCGTAAGTAATCCTCTCGGGTCGGTGAGAGCTCTCCAGGATAGTGTCCTGGTGTCGTTGCACCCAGATTGATTCCCGCCCAAAACACGGGTTTCCAGCCTTGTCCGTTATAGAGGGCAATATCCCCACCGTCTACCTTGGCAACCAGCTTCTTGCCTTCACCTTCGAATACAGGCATCGGTTTTGACGCTTTGCTTACTTCCATTTGTGCTTCGCTTTTTTTGACTAATTCCTTCCACTTCTCGTAATCATGGATGGCGTATCCGGCGTAGCCTGCAAATTCTTCGAGGTTATCTTCGAGAATGGCTAGCTGCTCCTCCAATCCGCCATGCCCTTCCTCATAAAAGGTTGTGTTTTCTCCCTCTGCGCTTTGCAGCAGGTTAAGACCTACGACCACTTTGTTTTTTTGATCGTTAGTCTCGTTCATGATCGGGTTTACTATTTCCAATACCCCGTTCGGTCCCTCTACCCTGTCGCGATAGGCCATTAACGTTATATGATCTAGCGTGCTGACCAGCCATTTACTGATCGTTTCCGAATTGTCTGCCAGCGACAGCTCGTACATCCAAAACGGGATATCTACACTTAGCTCCAAAGCCGGGTCCTTTTTGATTTCTGTGGACAAGTACTCGATATTGGCTACCCATTCGTTTTTGATTACTTCCTTGTTCTCATTCCATTCAGGTAGTACGTGAGGTTCAATATCGAGATGGAGTCCGCTAAATCTTTCACCTTCTCCTGCTGATTTATTATAGGTCTGAACCCAGTTTAAAAAGGTAGTAATACTTTTTCGATTGGAAACGAGAGACCAGACCGGATCTCCTGCAAGAGCATCCACGCGAATCCCGGATGCATTTGCTGCCTGAATAAAGGAACGATAATCTTGATGGGCAACATTTTCTTGGTCAATATGCAAATAAATGAGGTTGACGTCCTGTTGCTTGGCAAATGCGATGATTTCTTCTCTTTCTGTGACAATGAGCTGCGTATTCCAAATCCAGGTCGCGATCATCGGCGGTGTCCTATACAAATAAGCGATGATTGCGATGACTGATATGATGATGATCAAAAAACCAAGCAGTAGCTTTTTTTTTCTTGATCGACTTTGTTCTGGTTCTGTACTAGCTGTAAAAATAAGACATCCTCCTACTCCGATTATGTTCGGGTTGCCATCAACCGTTTGGCATACTGCTCTTTGATGCTTTGGCGTTCTCTGGCGATGGCCAAAGCGTCGTTCGGAACATCATCTGTGATCGTAGAACCTGCGGCTACATAAGCGCCCTCCCCGATGGTAACTGGAGCTATCAAATTGGCATTGCAACCAATAAAGGCGTGATCTCCAACGATCGTTTTATGTTTGCGGACGCCATCGTAGTTGACAGTGATTGTACCGCACCCTACGTTTACATGTTCACCAATATCAGAATCACCAATATACGAGAGATGAGCAACCTTTGCACCTTTCCCGAGACGTGAATTTTTCAGTTCCACAAAATCTCCGACCTTCGCCTCCTCACCTACATCTGAACCTGGGCGAATATAGGCATAAGGGCCAACCAATGCCCCGTCACGAATGATGCTGTTACATGCATTTGCATAACGAATTTCTACGTTACACCCTACTTCGCAATGGCTTACGTCTGCATTCGGTCCGATGACACAACCGGGTCCTATTGTTGTTTTCCCACGGAGGTATGTTCCCGGATGAATAACCGTATCAGGTCCGATACACACATCGGCATCAATATAGGTGGAAGTCGGATCAATTAGTGTGACCCCGTTTTGCATATGCTGCTCATTAATTCGCATACGGAGCAATCTCTCGGCGCAAGCCAGCTGGATTCTGTCATTCACGCCGCCCCCCTCTTCCGCATCATCGGTCATGTAAGCCCCAATGCGCTCGTCTTGCTCGTTTAAAATAGTCAAAACGTCAGGCAAGTAATACTCTTTCTGGGCATTATCATTTTTCACTCGGGATAGGGCTTGAAACAGCTTTTGGTTGTCGAAACAATACATTCCTGTATTGATTTCGCATACGAGCCGTTCTTCGGCTGTGGCATCCTTATGCTCCACGATCCGTTCTACAAGACCGTTTGCGTCGCGGATCAATCGCCCGTACCCTGTAGGATCGTCTACTCGTGCCGTTAATACAGTTGCAGCTGCATGTTGAGTTTCATGCTGCTCAAGCAGTTGATCCAGCGTTTTCTCCCTCACCAATGGTGTATCCCCGCTCAACACGATCGTTGTACCCTGTTTGTCTTGCAGGAGGTCAGCCGCCATCATCACTGCATGGGCAGTTCCTAATTGCTCGGACTGGTAAGCATAGCGAACAGAAGCACCGAACTGCATTTTCACTTGCTCAGCCCCATGCCCTACAATCAAAATAATCTCATGGATGCCAAGGCCATGTAATCGGTCGACAATATGCTGAATCATTGGTTTTCCACAAACCTCATGGAGCACTTTGCAGCGCGTAGACCTCATCCGTGTCCCTTTTCCCGCTGCCAATACAATTGCATAACGATTACTCATGTGATCCTCCCAACAGATCGACTTATTTGGCTTCTTTGAAGTACGGCCTTACTCTGTTGACAATATCCTCAACAATATCTCTCGTTCCCATTGTCGTTGTCTGTTGACCTTTCTCGTAAACCTGAAGCATAATTTCTATCAACGTTTTTTGATCAAGAGTTTGGTCAGTGGAATCCATCATGGACAATTCAGCCCCTTACGGAATTAATGTAAATCCGACAAGTCAAAATGGGGAAAGAATCCCGTTTTCTCCAATAAACTGGCTGTTCCGGGATTCTTTCAAATCATATTTTTTTATTCAACGGTTACACTTTTGGCAAGATTCCGTGGCTTGTCTACATCATTGCCCAATGCCAGAGAAGTGTAATAAGAGATCAACTGCAGCGGAATAACGGACAGGATGGGGGTTAACACAGGCAATGTCGCAGGCACAAAGCATACTTCATCTACATTTCTGTGCAATTCAACATTCCCTTCCAATGTGATCGCTAACACATTCCCACCTCGTGCCTTCACTTCTGTAATATTGCTAACCATTTTTTCTTCCAGCTCTTTTTGGGTCACCAAGGCAATGACAGGTGTACCCTCTTCAATCAAAGCCAGCGTTCCATGCTTCAATTCCCCTGCAGCATACGCCTCGGAGTGAAGGTAGGAAATTTCCTTCAGCTTCAAGGACCCTTCCAGCGCCACAGCATAATCAATGCCTCGACCGATAAAGAACAGGCTGGACTGATTTTTGATGGACTCAGCATAGACGCGAATATCATCCGCATGTTGGAGTGCCTTTTCAGCCTGCTCAGGCAGCTGTCGCAGATTGGCAATCATGAATTCCCGTTCTGTTGTCGTATGCGTCGCTCTCACCTGAGCCAGATACAATCCGAGCAGATAAAAAACGATGACCTGAGAGGTGTACGCCTTCGTTGAAGCGACAGCAATTTCCGGTCCGGCAAAGGTAGCAAGCACATAATCGGCTTCACGGGCAATCGAGCTACCTTGTACATTGGTGATGGCCAAGACCTTGGCTCCCAGACGTTGACTCTCCCGCAAGGCTGCCAGCGTATCAGCTGTTTCACCCGACTGACTCACAACAATGACCAGTGTTTTTTCAGATATAATAGGGCGTCGATATCTAAATTCTGAAGCGACATCGACCTCTACAGGTATCCTCGCCAATTCTTCGATCACATTCTTGCCGATCAATCCTGCATGAAATGCGGTTCCGCACGCTACGATGAATATTTTCTCAAACCGATTGATTTGTTCTAGCGGTAATTGGAAATCCTTCAAAACAATTTGCTTTCCTTCTTCGTCAATCCGGTTGAGCAGCGTGTTACGAAATGCATTTGGCTGCTCGTAAATTTCTTTTAGCATGAAGTGCTCAAAACCGTCCTTCTCCGTCTGTTCCACATTCCAATCTACGCGGAACATCTCTCGCTGAAACGGTTCGCTTGTTTCCACTTTCATGAGAGAAACGCTGTCTTTCTTGAGAACTGCCATTTCCCCGTCTTCCAGGATGACAATGTCGCGTGTGTGCTCAAGAACCGCAGAGATGTCGGAACCAATGAAGTTTTCTCCTTTGCCTACCCCGATAATTAATGGACTTGCCAATCGGACTGCCACCATTTTATCTGGTTCGTACTCGCAAACAACACCGAGGGCATATGCCCCGCGCATACGCAGTACTGCATTTCGAACCGCGACGACGAGATCGCCTTCGTATAGTACAGCAATGAGATGAGCAATGACTTCTGTATCGGTCTCGGATGTAAACGTGACTCCATGGTCCAAAAGCTCCTGTTTGATTTCCAGATAGTTTTCGATAATACCGTTGTGGACAACAGAAAACTTTCCTGATTCATCCGTATGCGGATGTGAGTTCTCATCTGACGGACGGCCATGAGTGGCCCAACGCGTATGTCCGATTCCCAAACAACCTTGAATAGGAGATTGGTCGAGCCGTTCTTCCAAAACGGCCAGCCTTCCTTTTGATTTGCAAATCTCAATTCTTTCACCGTTAAATATTGCGACTCCAGCCGAGTCATAGCCGCGATACTCTAACTTCTGCAAACCATTTGTCAGGATTTGTTGCGCTTGTCCCTCACCAATATATCCCACGATACCGCACATACGATTGCCTCCCTATTCCGTAATCATCAGCAAGTTTTCTAGTTAAGCCAGGAGTACGACTCGTTCTTCCCCGACGTGCATCCTTGCTGGATTTCCCAGCTTGTATATGTGTTGACCCGTTATGCTGTCAAAGGCATTTCGTGTATCAATGACGGCTACACCCAGATCAGCAAACTTCTGGTAGTCAAAGCTCTTATGATTCGTAACGAGTACCATGCAATCATAATTTTTCATTTGTTCCAAGTCATACGGAATGGAACGAACTGTGTTCCCGCGTTTGTCTACAAAGCTTTGTGCATAAGGATCGTAGTAATCGACACGAGCCCCGTTTTCCTGGAACAGCTCGTAAATATGCAAACCTGGGGATTCACGCAGATCATCAATGTCAGGTTTGTAGGCCATCCCCAAAATGAGAATCCGCGAGTTTTTGATTGATTTGGCATAAAGATTCAGAACCTGTGCGGTTTTATTGATCACATAGTCTGGCATATTGTCGTTAATCGATTGTGCCAGCTCGATAAATTTGCTATGAAAACGGAAGCCCTTTGCCTTCCAGGAGAGGTACATCGGATCAAGTGGAATGCAATGCCCCCCAATTCCAGGACCTGGATAAAAAGGCATATAGCCAAACGGTTTCGTTGACGCAGCTTTGATAACCTCCCACACATCGATACCCATTTTGTCGCACATCATAGCCATTTCATTGATAAAGGCAATGTTTACACTCCGGAATGTATTTTCCAATAACTTAGACATTTCAGCAACTTTCGGGGAAGAAACCGTTACTACATTGGTAACCAAATTGCTATACAGCAGGGCCCCCAACTCCAAGCATTTCGACGTGGTTCCCCCGATTACTTTTGGCGTATTATGTGTGTTGAAGGAATAGTTGCCTGGATCTACACGCTCAGGAGAGAAGCACAGGAAGAAATCCTTTCCGACGGTCAGACCCAGCTTTTCGAACTCCCATTGGATCAATTCTTCTGTCGTCCCAGGGTAAGTTGTGCTTTCAAGCGTAATCAGAAGGTTTTTCTTTTTGTATTTGATAATTTCACGGACAACTCCCTTAATAAAGGACGTATCCGGGTCTTGATTTTCACTGAGCGGCGTTGGAACACATATACTGACGGCATCCAGCTCCTTGAGCACCCGATAATCAGTGGTCGGGAAGAATCGCTGAGCAGAAAGGCTTGATTGGATTACATCGCAAGGAACGTCCTGGATATAAGACCTGCCTGCGAGCAAGGTTTCTACCTTCCGCTGGTCCAAATCGATCCCATAAACAGAGAAACCGCCTTTTGCCATTTCCATAGCGAGGGGCAGACCAACGTACCCAAGTCCAATCACCCCAACTTTTACGGTTTTTGATTCCATTTTTTGCTTCAGTTTTGTGAAGTAGCTCATTTTTTCTTCCTCCCTTTTATCTGTTTTTAAGACAATAGATTTCTCACTCGTGCTTCCAGGTCTACGGGTGAAAATGGCTTCGCTATATAATCTGAGACTCCCAGCTCGAATGATCTTTTCTTGTCGTCTTCCAACCGTTTGTGGGTTAATACCACGATTTTGGTGCCATGCTCAACTGTATTGATCTTGCTGATGAGCTGGTAACCGTCTTCAATGGCCAAATTGACATCGGTGATAACAGCGTCCGGTAAAAATCGCTTGTATTTTTCCCACGCTTCTCTCCCGTTGTCGGCCAAATAAACGCAGTAACCTTTTCTTTGTAAATAGATGCGTAAAAACTCATTCACAGTTTCATCTTGCGAAACAAGTAAAAGACTTCTCTTAACTTCCGATAATCTTTTACCGCTGTATATGTGAATATCACCAGCGTTTCCCTTTCCAGCAGTAATCTCCTGTACCATACCACTGAGGACTTGTGCTGCTGATTCCCCCTGTTCAGGGAAGCTGGCGATGATTACTGGCCCTGCCAACATATGTTGGGTCCGTAGCTGTTCCTTAATGAAGAGAGAATGGAAATGAGTATTACCTAGCATTTGGTCGCCAAGGAGAATACCTAGCATGCTGCTTTGTTTGTCGTAAATACAATGGATATCCGTCCCCCCCCCTGCTTTTGCCAAAGACAATTTCAAATCCTGGATCTTTTCTTCACTACTGCCATTCGTGACAGCTAGAATAATCCCGCATGGCAACTGACTCGATTCATAGAAAGTAAGCACATGTTCAAAGGCTTGAAATAAAGGAAACGAATACGCTTTTGCAATCTGACTCATGGTATCTCCCTCCTGTGCCCTGTTTCTCTATGTTTTCCAGCTTGTCCTCGTCATGGTTCCCCATGTGTTATTGTTGCGCATAAACTCGATATGACCCAAAAATCTCCAAATGACCCCCAACTGCTGATATCCAAGAAACATGAAGAAGAGGAATGCCAACATCTTGAAATTGTCGCGAACTCTTGTGTAACGCTTGAAGGCAAGTTCCTCCATAAACAGAGAACCGATCCCGAGCAGCACGCCAAACAAGAGATTCAGCAGCGCATAGATAGCCAGTATTCTCCATTGAGTCATGTCTATCAATGTATATCCCAGAAGAGCTAAAAAGCCGGTAAACCTGAAATAAGGATTCAGCGTTTCGAAAATGATGTTATAGGGAAATGTAATCAGCCCCATTACTTTGTACTTGGGACGGCCTACTATATAAATGCCGTACTCCAACATGTTTTTGAGGTTCCCGCGTCCCCATCTCCTTCGCTGACTACCAAGTATTTTCAGCGTATCAGGAGCCTGAGTCCAGCAAACGGCATCGGGGCAAAAAGCCACTCGATACGGAAGTTTATTCTCAAGCATATATTTATGAAGCTTGATGATGATGTTCATGTCCTCGCCGGGATATCCCCCTCGATAACCGCCGGCTTTGACAACAAAATCTTTACGAAATACCCCAAAGGCACCCGACACAATAATCAGTCCGTTGATTGAACTCCACCCAATCCTCCCCCCTAGGAATGCCTTTAAGTATTCGACACACTGGAACATAGGCAAAATTTTGGTAGGAAGATTGACTTTCTTTATCATTCCGTCCTCGATTTCACAACCATTTGCGATTCGGACGATGCCGCCGATCGCGACCGTTTCTTCAGGGTTTTCCATGTACACCTTGGCGATGCGGATCAACGCGTCCTTTTCCAATAATGAATCAGCATCGATGGAAGCAATCAATGGATAATGGGAAAGATTAATCCCGGCGTTTAGCGAGTCGGCTTTTCCTCCGTTTTCCTTATCAATGAGATATAAATTGGGATATTGCGAATTGTAATAAACGCCTCGTACGCTGGAGGTTTCCAATACTTTGAAACCCCCCGCATACTCTGTACGGGTTAACTGGAACTCATCTAGCAAAACTTGCAACGTTTCATCTTTCGAACCGTCATTAATAACAACGACTTCATACTTGGGATAATCTAGCGCGAGAAGCGAACGAACATTTTCAATGATGGTCAATTCCTCATTGTAAGCAGGAACAAGTATGGATATTTGTGGTACGTACTCTGATCCAGAGAGCGACTGAAAGCGAGAATACATGGAGCTTTTGATGATGGAAAAAATATTTTTGATGGACAGGCTTAGAATTGTTAAATAGAGCGTCTCAATCACGATTACGTAATAAACAGCAAAGATCCCGTATGCTTGCAAAAAGTCCCTCATGTCAATCTCCTTTCAGTTATAGTTACACGGCATAAACATAACGATTTTTCTTGTCCACCTGCTCATCCTCATTGATTTGCTTTCTGCACCTGGCATACATCTCAATAATTTCAGTATTCTGACAGACTTCCGTATCGTTCGTCTTCATCAAGGACTCGAACAATGCCGTTGCCAAAACAGCATCATATTCGAACAGCAACCTCACTGACTGGATGCGGACCTCGTGGTCTTCCGAATCGATCTGCCGATATACCAAATCGGCAATCTCCGCGGTTAAAGGAGCAGACCATCCAATTAAAGCGATTTTATTCAAATCCTTGTCCGTACTTCGCAAACATTCAAGCAATAATGGTGTACAATCCAGTTCTGTCTCTTTCATGATGTCAACGGCAAGGTAATGAATACTTTTTCGATGCTTTACAAGGAGCATCAGCATGCTCCTTATATCGTCCAGATTTCTGGCACACTTGGCGATAGATCTCGCGATGATAAAATGAGTGGGATCGAGTTTTTTTGTCTGAAGCAATTGCAGAAGTCTTGGTACGGCTTCCTTGGATCGCATTGCTCCTACATGGTAGGCCGCATCGATCCTTATCCAATGGAAGCGACTATACAGCCTTTGGAGATTTTGCTTGACGAGCCCTGTATCCTCACAGAGTGTGATCATTTTCTTTCGGTGGCTTCCTGTAAGTGATTCGATCCATTCAATGAGTTTTTGTTGCAGAACGCTCATTTCCAAGCGATTTAATTGCCAGTAAGGCGGTTTCAACCTCTCAGGCGAGTCCATATGAGACTGGATATACGTGAAGTAGTCTTGAAACTGTCCCAGGTAAACGCGCGTTCTCCTTTCCATCAACAAATTCCTTGATTTAATCACCAAGATACCCACAAAAAATAGTATAATTATTACAATTAACAGGCAGATTACCGTGACTGCTTCTGATAAATTGGCATGCAGAATGGATCTCTCCTCTCCAGTTTTTTGTAAGCTTTTCTGTACATTCCTATCCATTTCAAGTCGACAGCGTTAAGCGCCATTCAAGCTCGAAGTTTTCTTTATAGAGAACATTTCGTTCGTTTTGTTCTTTATAAAGAACGATTTGAAATTAGTATCCTGTACGAGCTATGGAATGTAAAATATCAATTTTCTCTAAAAATAGACCAAAAACAGCGAAAATCGACTATTTTGTAGAATATCGTCTGAATATCTCGTTTTTACTCAACCTTAATAGCGAACACTGCGTTTTCTATAAAGAACGATCACAATTATAGATACTTAGCCACAATGGCGCTTCCTTTTAACTAGTAGAAAGGTAATTTTTTAGCAATGTAAGTAGAATCAAATCGAATAAATGAGCCAAACGACACAGGACTAGGCCCACAAAAAGTTGTGTTTCAGCTATATTGACGTTATAATAAACGAAGAGATTTAAAGGGGTGGCTATTACATGATCGGCTCGCGTATACAGCAGCTTAGAATAGACAAAGGCCTTTCTCTTTCTGATTTAGCTGAACGCGCTGGTGTCGCCAAGTCTTATCTGAGCTCAATCGAGCGCGGCATTCAGCGAAATCCTTCTATTCAATTTCTTGAGAAAATCGCACTAGTATTAAATGTGACAGTAGACACATTGCTTCAGGAAAAAGATGTTCCTTCAAGCGAGAATGTTGATGAAGAATGGTACAAGCTGATCGAAGAGGCTATGAAATCCGGGGTAAGTAAAGAACAGTTTCGGGAGTTTTTGGAGTACAATAAATGGCGGTTAAATCGACATAAATAACATTGTTGCCAGCACTTATATAGTGGTGGCTTTTATTTTTTGCATGAATTTAAAACAAAAGTCACAAATACTAGATTTACATATGAAACTGAATTAAGTATCATTTCTGATATAAGCTTTTTACCTATCTTTTTCCAACCATTTTTTGGGTATTTTATTTATTTTTACAAAAGGAGGGTAAAAGGGGAACTAACATGAAAACCACTCCGTCTCCTAAAGATCTCCTAGACAAGGAATGGATCGATTTAATCCTTACAGCACGAAAAATGGGATTAAGCATTGAGGAAATTCGTTTTTTTCTTGTGAACTCTCCTCTCTCTTTTGATGAGGAGAAAAGTGATTACTTCGAAGCATAATGTAAACAGCCATTATCCATTACGCTCCACTTTTATAAATAATAGGACTTCCATCAGGGTTCATTCCCCGATCGAGAAACCATAGAAAAACACAGGCTTATTAGGCCTGTGCTTTTTCTATTTGTATACTTTTTTTCGCGATATAGTCTGTCTCGTAATATTGAAGATCATTACGCATCGGTTCAAATACTCTCGATAAGGACAAGGTCAACTGCTGCAACTCAGGGGCCACCTGCTTGCGGAAAATGATACAGTCCTGACCCGTATAGGCCAGTCGCCCATCTTCTTCGTAAACCTCACCTTTGGGATAGTAGAAGTTATTTATACAGGTATGGTAGACCTGATACAATACTTCCTCGGCAAACTCCTCATGAAATCGTGCGCGTCGGAGCGATACTCCCAGCCTTTCGTATGCATTTTCGCAGTAAACTAAAAGGTGGCGCAAGTCGGAAAGATAGTTACGGTAATACGTTTCAAATTCTTCAGGATCACCTGATGCGGATACAAGACCAGCTAGGGTAACCTGATTCAAAAAACGTTCCACTTCCATGCTGACCTTTTTCAACTTGGTGTACGTCTCCTCGCACAATTGCTTTAGATGAGTCGCTGACATAAAGTCCCCCTAATGTTGAAGAATCTGCCATTTTTATAATAAGTATAAAGGAAAGATTATTTATTACACAAGGGTTATTTTTATACACCCAGACTGCTTCACATGATGATAGATAGCATCGTATAAGCGCAAATAAGGCTACGCCAAAGCTTTAGCGTAGCCCAGTTATTGTATTCAATTACCATTTAAACCGCCGTTTGCTCACTAACTTTTCCCTTAATTTTCCTTATCTGCAACAAATAAATGAGATAGGCTGCGAACAACCCGATGAGTGTCATGAAGCCGAGAACGATAAAGTCGTTCATAACGGCTGATAGGCCATGGCCCTTCGTCAAGATTTCTCTGACCCCATTCAAGAAATACGTCAGTGGCAAAGATTTTGCAATCGCCACAATTCCGGTTGGCATCGACATGAGTGGCCAAGTATAGCCAGATAACATGAACGAAGGTACTGCAATCATCATCCCGATCTGAGTAGCTTGGAGCTGACTGCTGGACACAAAGGAGATGGCATAACCAATAGCCAACACCGCCAAGTTAAACATGGTAGATAGTAGCATCAGGTCGAACGTGCTTCCGTAATAAGGGATATCAAAACCTTTTAACATCAGTGTAAACGCTAGGAACATGTTGAGCGTTCCTGCCAGAAAGTACGGCAACAATTTGCTCGCCGTGATCGCGAAGAAGCTATGGCGAGAGAGTGTATCCTTCCAAGTACCCTCTTCTTTTTGTTGGGCAACCGACAATACGATTCCGAGGAACAGCACTTGCTGGAGCACTGTACCTGCAAGCCCGAATACCATGAAGGACAAATAACTGAAGGTCGGGTTATACAGCACTCTGTATCGATAGTCGATACCCGTAAACATGTTTTTCCCTTTTTCTCCCCATCCGCCAAGTGCTTCCATCTTCTTCAGCGTGGTTCCTGCTGAAACTGACTTAATTGCTGTATTCGCTGCTCGAACTGCCGTATTCGAGATCATGATATTACTGCCGTCGATAACAGTCAGTACTTCTGCCTCTCTCCCAGCCTTCACTTCCTTTTCTAATCCAGCTGGAATGATCAGGGCGATATTTGCTTCGCCCTTGTCAACCAATTTCATTGCTTCTTCTTCTGTTCCTACAATAGACGTGATCCGAAATGTATGATCGACCTCAAAGGCGCGATAGAGCTCACGACTCAATTCGGTTTGATCGGCATCCACCATCACCGTAGGGATCTCCATTACTTTTTTCTCACTGTACAGAAATCCGAACATCGTCAAATAAATCAGGGGAACAAGGAAGAGAATATTACGAATGGTTTTGTTTGCAAAAAGATTTTTCCATTCGCTCCAGAACAGGTGAGAGAAACTATTCACCATTACCAGCTCCTTCAAGTTGCCACTCAACCGTCAGGCCTGGACGCAATTCCGGATCGGACACCAAGAGCTTCACCTGGAAGGAACGAATGTCACGATCACCGAGTTCTTGTGTCGCTTTTTTTACGGCAAAGTCAGCAGCAGGAGCTACAGTAACCACTTTGGCATCTACTTCTCTGTTCAGGCTGGGACAAACAATTTCACTTGATCGCCTGTTTTCACATTCGCGAGCATGTATTCATTCACATAAAATTTGACATAGTTGTCTGATTTGGTTTGGATCGTCAAAACGGTGAAGCCTTGCGAAACCAGCTCTCCCTTTTGAACGGCAACTGATTTTACAATACCGTCTACTGGAGCTGACAGCTTGGTGTTGTTCACATAGGCTTCCATTTCTGCCAACGCGCCTTTTGCTTGCATCACGTTCGCTTCTGCTGATTTAACATCCAGCTCCTTCAAGCCTACTTGGCCTCTCCCTGCTACAGCTTGGTTGTATGCAGCTTTTGCTTGATCCAGTTGTGCTTGTGCGGCATCCACTTGCTCTTTGCGCGATCCGGTTTGAGCCATTTTCAACTGTTCTTCTGCTGCTTTAAACTCTGCTTGCGCCTTATCTGCTTGCATCTGCGCCTCTTCCACTTTCACTTGTGGAACGGCACCTTCCGCCATTAATTTTTTCATTCGTTCCAAATTTGTCGCGGCAATTTGATTCGAAGTTTGTGCTGCTTGTAATTTCGCTTTAAGCTGCGTAATTTCTTCTGAACGCGCTCCATTTTTGTTCGCATCAAGCTGCGCTTGCGCCGAGTTGACTACTGCTTTTGCTTGGTCGACTTGAGCATTGCTGGAGTTATCCGTCACGGATACTCCTTTTTTCGCCTGATCAAGTTTGACGAGAGAGAGCTTGTAAGCAGCTTCCGCCTGTTCTTTCTTCGCGAGGATTTCCGCGCTGTTTAGCGTGGCAACGACTTGCCCTGCCTTTACTTCGTCTCCTTCTTTTAACGATAGTTGTTCAATGGAACCGCCCATTTTAAATGAGAGGTCTACCTCTGTTCCCTCGATTACACCTGCTAATTTCGTTGCTTTCTGACCAGCCATACTACTCACATTTGAACCAAACAAAACGGTTCCAAGTACTGCAATGCTGACTACAAAGCTACCTACACCGATCCATGCACGTTTGTTCATCTGTCTTCTCCTCTTGTTTTACGTTTCTCTATACGTTATTTGGTTTAAAACATTCCTGAAAGCATATAACGAAGCGTCTGTTTATCTGCGACACTGTTCACTGGCTCTTTGCGAAATTGCTTACGAAGCACGGTAAAACCAACCATACCAAACAACGCGGAAGCGAGTGTACGAATATCGATATCTGCCCGGATATATCCTTGCTGTTGCAATTCCAGCATGTGTGACTCCATTGTGCTGAAATAGCCACCTAACAGATTGCCAACCATCCTGTCGCGCTGTCCATCTCCTGAGAAGGCACTCAGCAATAGGAAACACAAATCTTGATTCTCGGAAAAGAAGCGAAGATGCTCATCCAGCACATTCAGAATGCGATCCTCCAAGGAAAGCTCTTCATTTTGCATCACATTATCTACATGGTAAATCAGCATCTTCACGCCTTTTTCTATCACGTACAGAAACAGCTCTTCCTTTGTGGAAAAGTGATAATAGAGTGTTCCTTTTGCCACCTGCGCCATTTCGGCGATTGCATCCATGGTCGTTTCGCTATATCCCAATTGGGCAAATGCGGTTAATGCTCCATTTGCTATTTGATCTTTTTTGGATGGTGCCATCACTCCTGTCCCCTTTCGATTTTTTGAACTGACTGGTCAGTACAAAGATTATATTACGAATACTTCCTAGTTTTGTCAAGCAGCCTTTACTTCTATGTACAAAAAAAAGATCGCTTTGTGGGCGATCTTTTACTTCTCAATAATTTGCAGGTATGTCTCCATGGTTGCAGGCATTGGCGCGACACCGAGGTTTTCTCTCAGTTTTGCTACACATTTTTCGTACCAACGAATGGCTTGTGTCCGATTATTTTGCTGATAGTACGCAGTCATAAGTAAGCGGTACGACTCCTCCCAGCAATCGTCCACCCGCAGAATCGCTTCACACCAGCGGATCGTTTTTTCCAATTGCCCATCCTCTAGCATGATTTTGGCTACCCTCTCTGCTCCACGTAAAAACAGCGCCTGCACTCTCTCACGCTCTTCTACGCACCAATCCTCATAACGGCATTCCGGCATGTAATCGCCCAAGTAATACGCAAGCCCTTTTTCCAAAAGGATGGCACCCTGACGTCGGTCTGATTCTGCCAAGCCCAGGGTAACGAGCTTCTCGAACTCTTCAACGTCCATATGGTAGCCGGATGCCAGATTGAAACCGTAAGAGCTGCCATGGCGTTGAATGAAGAATGTATCTGTTCTGGCAGTACGATCTGGCTCGAGTGCTTTGTTTAACGCATTCAGCGACACTTTAAAGTCGCGGATTGCCGCTTCCTCGATACTGTCTGGCCAAAGTCGGTTCATGATTTCTTCCCGGGCTAACAAATGATGTCTCTTCGTCAATAAAAGCTGAAACAACAGCTTGGCTGTCCCGCGCTGCCATGCCTTTTCGCTCAGTTCCCGCTCTCCCAGCCATACACGGAATGCACCCAGCGTCTGAATACGAAGGGTATAGCCGGGGTGGAAGGTCACGTTTTGCAAGCCCAAATCAATTAACAGCTGAGAGACGTAATCTGGCGATACCTTTCGGCGCTCTGCCTCAATCAGAATCGGCATAAGCTGCTGTACATCATGCGGGGTAAGCAGAGTAGGTCGCTGCAAAAGGAATTGATATTCACCGGACTTCATCAAGGACAGAGCTTGCGTCACCGCAGGTACAAACAAATCCCATTGTTTTTTGCGATAAGCCAAGAAGCTAAGCCACAATTGGCAAATGACGACACTGTAGCTATCCCCGCATTGACTTAGTCGGTCGGCACAATCGATAAAGGTTGCCCACGCTTCCTCTTCTTTACCGTATTTGGCGTAGGCAATCCCAATTGCCATCCTTACCAGACTGCCTAACCAGTCGTCACGCATTGCCTCTGTCTCTTGTATCCCCCTGTTGCCATACAAAAGGGCTTGGTCGAGTGCCTTTTCTCTTGCGTGAAGCAAGGTTAGTCCCAAAAGCGTTTCTGACTTTCCGCGTGTCGACTGGAGCTCCTCCATGATCTGCAAGCCTTTTTCATATAGCTGGCGAATCTCGTCTGTAGGCAATGTTTGACTGATGAGGGCTGCATGGGCTTTTCGAACATAGCCATTCGCCTCTACAAAAGGTGAATGCGCTGCACGTCCGAGTTGTATGGCAGTTTCTGCGGATTCCCACCCCCGCTCCCATTCGCCATTCAATGCATACACAAAAGATAACAGCAACGAGGTTTCCCGATACGATCTGGTCAGCGGAGGATGCTTCCTCTGTTCCACCTGCCACTTACTCTCCAAGAGCTGAATGGAGGACTGCAAACGTCCAGTACGGAACAACAGGCGCGATTCCAGCTCAACCTCCGTCTGCTGCTCTAATTCCTGACTCCGTTCATACCAAGCTGCCGCCTGCTTGGCATCTCCGCGATTCGTATAAATTTCTGCCAGCAAACGGTATAGCCTCGGTGCCATCTCATTCTCTTGCTCAAATGGAGGCAAATGTTGAATTGCTCTCTTAAGCAGTTCTTCTGCCCGGACGCCTTGTACGCTGTCCAGATGAACACGTGCTTGCCCTTCCAGCCCTCGGCACAGACCGATTTGATCTTGCTTTTGTTCACATTGTTTCAAAAATTGCTCATAAGAAGAAAAGGCCTTCGCATATAGACAGCGATAGCGTTCCACTTCACCCTGATAAAACAGCAGCCAATGCTGTTCGCACTTGATGTTCTCTGGTAACAACGTTATCCACTCGTATAAAAAGTCCAACTTCCCTGCTTGCAGCAACCTTTCCGATGCCTGAGACAACCATTCCCCCAGCACCTCCCACTGCTCGACGAGACGCAACCGCCCAAAAGCTTTTGCCTCGTCCCCTTTACGTCTGTACCATCCTGCGGCCTTTTGATTCACATTCATGTACATCGCTTGATGCGCAGCCAGCTTGCTAGACAGGAGACGCTGGAAAAGCGGATGAAAGGAATAATGAGATCCTGCTTGGACATGCAGAAAAAGATTACAACGCTGTGCTTCATACAGGTACTCGATGCATCCTTCCCCGAGTATTTGCTTGCAATCCTCCAGGTCGAATTGTTCGAGAACCGCTGCCTCCATCAAGAAGCGCTGCATATCTGCATCCAGCTGTGTCCAGACTTCCACTTCCAGCAGATGCAGCAATCGCGATAACTCACGCAGGCTGTCAGAAACCGTCTGCCCCCTCGTTACCATTTCACCAAAAGTGCGAAGCGCCATCACCCAGCCTTGCGCCACCTCTTCGACTCGGATCCAATCCTCGCCGGACAATGTGATGTCGTATTGATCTGAATAAAAGGCTTCACTCTCCTCCAACGTAAAAGAAAGGTCATTTGTTGTAAGTTCCAGACACTCGCCTCTTGCGGACAGCAAGTCGAGATTAGACCATTTCAGTCGAGAGCGCGTTAAGATGACCAGCTTGACCTTTTGTGGGAGAGCCTCGGCTAACCCTTGAATAAATAGATCGACATCACTACCATCATCAATTCGATGGTATTGATCCAAAACAAGTATGTGGTCCTCCTGAAGCTGTACACATTCCCCTACGAACCAGTCGACCAATACCTTACTGTCTATGGAGAGCATTGGACTTTGCTCTGTGATACGTATGAGTTTCTCTCGCAATACCTGGCCAAAATCAGAATGAACCTGACGAACACTTTCTACGAGACAGATGACAAACCCAAGAAGGGCATCGTCTCCATCCTGAATGGTATACCAGGACGCAGCAAGTGCTTCATCATGTAGAAATGTGGCCAGAGAAGTCGTTTTGCCATAGCCTGTCCCTGCATGAATAAGACAAAGCTGCGTATATTTCAACAGACGTAATTTTTTTGCCAATGCAGGTCGCCGTAAGACATAGGGCTTCTGTCCTGGAGGAGTTATTTTGGATATTGGGATGTGGATTGGAATCATAAAATGTGCACTCCTTGCCGTTCTCCTGCTCTTCTTTGACTATTTCCCCATTTCTAACTATTCTCCTGCCATTTGACCCTTAATCGACAAAAAGCCCACCCGGGAGTCCAGGTGGTGCTCATTCAATCCACTAAATTATATCCAATGACAGTATATCCAATATCATTTAACAAAACTTGGAATTCCTCGTCACTAATATGCTCTCCGTTCGTAATTCGTGAATGCAAATTTGCGATTCGGTCATAAACAGCGCGATTAGTAGTCACGTACAAAATGTTGAAGCGTGTTTCTGCCTGCAAGCGTGATCTCATTCGATCCACGACACGTTTATGCAGCGAATCTGGATGTCCATTATCGACTCGCACAATTTTTCCAGGTGTATAGGGGATCGACGTCCGCGGATTGACTTCGTCAGGTTTCGGTGTATCGACTGGCAGCACACCAACAATCAAGTTATCCTTGTACGCTAACACCTTGATATCGGCTACACCCGGCAGCTTTTCCGCATGCCCTTCCAAGTGCGCCACGAGCTGCGGCTCTCGCTGATGAACCATCTTTTGGCTAATCATGGCTGCCGGGCCTTTGTCCCTAGCAACGTTATCGTTCTGGAAGTTAATTCCGAGAGATTCGAATTTGGCCTGATTTCCGTTCTGATCTTCGGTGCCCTGTTCTTTGTTAGGCGAACACCCTGTCAGCAAGCCGGCAAACAAGAGCACAGCGATGATACTCCCACTCATCAGTCTCACAACAAAAACACCTCCTTGCACTTAGTGTGATGTGCAGGAGGTGTTCTTACTCAGGAATCAGATGGCTTAATCAATGGAAATAAATTCGCCTTCAAATGTATCTTGTTTACCGTCTTTTTCAGCTTTTAAAGTAAAGCTGCGAATGCCATCGTCTCCATTAACTTGTAATTTAAATGTACCATCCGCATTAACTTCTACTTCATGTGTATCATCTTCAATTACAACAGTTAGTTCGGCTTGCGGATCAACCTTACCAGTAACTCGATACAGTCCGATCACAGCTACTGTAGTAGATTTCGCTTCAATACTTTCCTTGTCGATCAGAGCTACCTGCTCAGGCTTTTTCTCATCCGTTCCTGGTTTCACCGAATCTTTTGGCTTTTCCTGTTGGCCGACTTGATTAGGGTTCACATTATCTGCAATAAATACCGTTTGTGTTTTCGGATCCCATTCCACTTTGTAGCTCAGAGCTTCCGCGATGAAACGAACAGGTACCACAGTACGCTTGTTCACAATCTGTGCAGGCACGTCGAGGTTGATCGTTTGTCCATTTTTGTTCGCAATTTTTTGTGTAACGACCAATCTAATATTATCTTTCCCTTTGTTGATGGTAACGGTACGGGTTTGTTCATTCCATTTCACTTCAAATCCAAGACTCTCTGCAATCGGACGAATCGGAACCAGTGTACGCCCCTGGCTGATAATAGGTGCTTGGTCAGGAAATGCAATTTGTTTTTTATTGTACTCCACTTTAACAGCATTCTGTACGGCTTTAGGCGCTACAGGTGCAGGTGCTGCCGCTGCAGAAAATGCTGCCATCGGTACCAAGGCGATCGCTAGCAGTAATGAGGTTACTTTTTTAAGCAAAACATTCACTCCATTTCCAAAAAGGTTCACACGATTCTTAATCTACTATAGGATAGAGGTTGTTTCAAGAATTTCCTGCAATCTTCCTTTTAAAAGATCGTTCTTTCCTAGTAGCTCTCCACTTTTACGTTACTTTTTCCCCCTCCTTTTGACCTAATTTCAAATTGTTACAAAAATGCAACCACCTTGCTTTCTAAAAACGTTACAATAGACAAGAAGCGACAGTATTTTATCTTGAAAGAGGCAATGAATGATGAACAAATTTCTCCCTTTCCTCATCCTGGCACTTATCTTAACCTTAATTCCTCCAGTAGGAAGCTCCGCCAATACGACTGCCATCCAATTGGGAAGTGATGCACTGTTCAATCAGTTCCACCATCTCATTGAAGGCAAAAAAGTCGGGTTGATTACGAATCAAACAGGTCTGAACAGTCAAATGGTTAGCACGATCGACATGATACGACGTGATCGCTCCGTCCATTTAACTGCGCTCTATGCACCTGAACACGGCCTCGACGGAAAAACGGTCGCGGGAAATCAAGTAACGAGCTTTGTTCATCCCGTCTACGCGATACCGGTCTACGGCTTGTCTGGATCAACTCGCAAGCCGACACCAGAAATGCTGAAAGACATTGATATTCTTCTCGTCGATTTGCAAGATACTGGATCGAGAACCTACACATACATATCTACCTTGCAATACGCCATGACAGCTGCAAAGGAACAAGGAAAAGAAGTAATGGTACTGGATCGACCGAATCCTCTTGGCGGAACAATTGTCGAGGGTCCTGTACTTGAACTGCCTTACCGCTCCTTTATCGGAGTGGATACCCTCCCGCTTGCACATGGCATGACCATCGGAGAGCTGGCATTGTTTTTCAACCGTACCATCGGCGTAGATCTTACCGTCATTCCGATGCAAGGGTATACACGCAACATGATTTATCAACAGACAGGTTTGGCCTGGATTCCGAGTTCTCCGCACATCCCTAACTTAACCTCGGTTTTCGGGTATATGGCAACTGGTTTGGGTGAGGGTACCCCCATTCGTCAAGGCGACCATTTCACCTGGGTCGGGGCAGAAGGTCTAGATTCGCACAAGTACGCTGATCTGTTAAATGGAAGTCTTCTACCTGGCGTTATCTTTATTCCTCAGGATAAAGGAACTGCCGGGGGCGTACGCCTTCAGATCAACGATCTCCATCAGTTTAACCCGGTAAAAACAGGTATTTACGCGCTGGCTTATGCCAAGCAATTGCAGCCATTCCCTATGCCTAAAAGTACGAGTATGCAAATCTCCATGTTCGACAAGGTAATGGGTACCAACAAAATCGGTCTGCTGCTCGAACAAGGCAAATCCCCGCAGGAGATTGTTTCTTCCTATGAAGCGGATCTTAAGAAATTTGTAGAGCTGCGCCAAAAATATTTAATCTATGGTGATGAACCGTTTATCCCGATGCAACCGATTCATCAGAAACAACCAAAACAACCAAAGAAACCAGAACAACCGAAACCAACCAAGCCAGAAAAGCCAGTGACACCGACTACACCGCAGCCTGGCAATAATAATGGAACGACCAATCAAACGAAGAAGCCTGAACCAGCTACAAAACCGATTCCTCAGACACCGAAGTCTTCTGAGAAGATCGCATATTTAACCTTTGACGATGGACCCTCTCCTGTAACTCCACGCGTTTTGGATACGTTGAAAACGCATCAGGTCAAAGCTACCTTCTTTATTGTAGGCCGTGAGGTAGCTGGTCATGAGGCCATTCTCAAAAGAATTGTAGCCGAAGGACATGGGGTGGGAGGACATTCGTATTCCCATAATTATCAGCTTGTTTACAAAAACATGGAGAGCTTTTTTGCAGACGTGGAAAAAGGCAGTCAAATGATTGAAAAAGCAACCGGCGTAAAACCAACAGTATTCCGCTATCCAGGTGGCAGCACGAATACCGTCAGTTTGAAATATCAAGATCCCAAACTTTATAACAAGCAGCATACAGTCATGCATGCGATCAAAGAAGAGGCGAAACAACGTGGCTATTCGTTTATCGACTGGAATGTGACAAACGGCGATGCAAGAAGCAACAAATACACAGCCGCTCAAACACTAGCCAATATCAAGCAGCAAGTAAAGTCACAAAAAGAAATCGTTGTCTTGATGCATGATTCCAGCACCAAGTCGCCAACGGCTGAAGCACTCCCTGAAATCATTTCGTACCTGAAAGAAAAAGGCTATCGTTTTGAAGTTATTCAAGCCGATCGTCCGACTGTTTCCAACGTAAAATAATCACAGCAGCAAAAAGCCCGCTCCGTAACAGAGCGGGTTTTTCTGTGTTTTAGACCTTGTGACCGCCTAGGTCGTCAGCGTTTCGTATCGGAGGCGCAGCTCTCTTTTCAAAATTTTGCCGCTAGGGTTTCTTGGAAGATTGTCAGCAATCACGACATATTTGGGTGCTTTGAAGGAGGATAGACGGTCTTTGCAAAAAGCAAGAATCTCCTCAGCAGTCAGTAACTCACCTGCTTTTGGCACAACGACAGCCGTCACTGCTTCGATCCAGTATGGATGGGGAACTCCGATCACTGCGACCTCAGACACTTTCGGATGTTGATAAATAAGCTCCTCAACCTCCCTACTTGCTACGTTCTCTCCCCCCGATTTAATCATATCCTTTTTCCGATCAACGACCGTGATATAGCCTTCTTCATCCATAATGCCTAAATCCCCGCTGTGAAACCACCCTCCCTGAAAGGCAGCCTGAGTCTTTTCCTCATCTCTAAAATAACCCAGCATCGCATGGCTGGTCCTGTGAACAATTTCACCAACACTTCCACAAGGGACTTCCTTACCATCGTCATCGACAATTTTCGTTTCCACATTCAATGCTGGCTTGCCTGCAGAGCCCGCCTTTCTCATCTGATCCTTCGGTTGTAATACAGTTGCTAATGGCGCCACTTCCGTCTGCCCGTAAAAATTGTAAAACTGTGCGTTGGGCAGGCGTTGACCGAGCTCCTTTAACACTTCTACGGGCATGATTGCTGCACCATAGTAGCACTTTTGCAGAGTACTCAAATTACGCGCCGCAAAATCATGAGAACGCAGTATAGCAATCCACACGGTTGGCGGGCAAAACAACTGAGTAGCCTTGTACGCCTCTACCGTCTGCAGCATCAACGCAGGTGTTGCCTGTTCCAAAATAATACCGCTTCCACCTAGGTACACGTACGGTCCCAAAAAGCAATGTAGTTGCGCACTATGGAACAAGGGAAGTGCGTGAACTGCCACATCATCCTGCGTCATCCCGCCTTCGATAATCGTGCTGACATATTCGGAGATGATGCTTTTATGAGTGAGCATAACGCCCTTTGGCTTTGATTCCGTTCCGCTGGTATACAAAATCTGTACAACATCTTCGTCCGCTATATCTATTTCAGGCTCATGGTCGTCTGCCGCTTCAATCAGCGCGCGAAAAGGCAACCATTCCCCTGCTTGTACTGCTGGTCTGGACATGAGGGAAAGCAGCTTTGGGGATATTCCAGCTAATTGGAGTCCGTCTTGAGCGAGCTGAAGGAATTCGGGAGCTAAGAAGCACGCACTCACTTCCGCATGACCCAAAATATAGGCGACGTCTTCCTTATTCAACATGAAGTTGATCGGCACCATGATGACTCCTGCTTTCGCAAGCCCAAAGTTCAGAATCGCAAAATCCATCGAGTTGCGTGAAAGTACTGCCACCCGCTCCCCTTTTTGCAAGCCTTTTGTAAGAAGCGTATGAGCCGTCTTATTTGCAAGCTGATCGAGCTGCGTGTAGGTCAATACTTCTTCCTCAAAGTACAGGGCAGGCTTATCAGGATTTCGCCCACGACTTCTTCGCAAAATATCGCCAAGTGCATTTCTACGAACCCTTTGCGCTTCGAGCATGCAAATTCCCCCATCATTTATAGTCTCATCTCCATTATATAGTAATTTTCTATATTTTCTGATATTTTAACAAAAAAGAAACGACAACTTACACTCAAAGCTCTCGACAATAAAAAAGACCCCAGCTTCTCAACTGGAGTCGGTTCATTTGTAGTTATGGCGGAGGGAGCAGGATTCGAACCCGCGTGAGCTTGCACTCTAACGGTTTTCAAGACCGCCCCGTTATGACCACTTCGGTATCCCTCCGTATTTCAACAATACTTACTATATCACAGCTCTACTATTTTTTGCAAGAGCCCGTATTCGTTTCCTTTATCGCTTGATGGCAACGAATTTTAATTCCGTCATTTCTTCTATCGCGTATTTGACCCCTTCCCGACCAAGTCCGCTTTCCTTTACGCCACCGTAGGGCATATGGTCCACGCGAAAAGTCGGAATATCATTCACCATTACTCCGCCAACACGCAGCTCTTCTGCCGCTTCTAGAGCCAACGACAGATTGTTGGTATAGACACCAGCCTGTAATCCATAGCGGGAATCATTGACCAACGTAATGCCTTGCCGGACGGACTCCACTGGATTAATCAGAACGACAGGACCAAATACTTCCTGACAAGATACTTTTGCATCTGCCGGAACACCCGTCAACACCGTAGGTTGGAGCATCCGATCCACGATCTGTCCCCCACACTTCAAATGTGCCCCCTGCTGAAGCGCCTCATGAATCCACTCCATCGCACGTTCTGTTTCGCGTGGATTGATCATAGCGGAATAGTCCGCGTCCTCAGAGAGCGAATCCCCACCGCGAAGCGCTCGTGTTTGTTCAACAAATCGTTGGACGAAATCATGATAGATCTCTTTGACCACATAAATTCTTTGCACAGAGATACATACCTGCCCAGAGTAGGCGAAGGCGCCAAAAACGCATCGGGGTATCACTTCATCCAGTCGCACATCACGATCAACGAGCACTGCCGAATTCGATCCCAGCTCGAGCGTGACTCTTTTCATGCCCGCTCGATTGCGTATATCCAGCCCCACACTTGGGCTCCCTGTAAACGTCACCGCCCTGACTCTCGGGTCAGATACGATTTTATCACCAATACTCGCACCACTACCTGTGATCACATTTAGGGCTCCTGCAGGCACTCCAGCTTGCTCTGCGAGCTCTGCGAGAAACAATGCGCTAAGCGGTGTCTGCGATGCAGGCTTGAGAACAACAGTATTGCCAGCAGCGAGAGCAGGTCCGACCTTATGAGCAACGAGATTCATGGGAAAATTAAAGGGTGTAATGGCCCCGATGACTCCCAGTGGTTCACGCACGGTATAAGCCAGGCGTCCCTCTCCGCCTATAGCTGCATCGAGTGGTACGGTTTCTCCGTGGAGGCGTTTGGCTTCCTCTGCCGCGAACTTATATGTCTGAATGGTTCGAATCACTTCACCACGGGCTGTTTTGATTGGTTTTCCCGCTTCTATTGCGATGATCCGCGCCGCTTCCTCCAAACGTTCATTCATCAGAATCGAGATTTTTTCAAGCAGGAAGGCACGTTGATAGGCAGGAAGGCGCCGCATGACGGCTGTCGCTTCGTGGGCCGCAGCAATTGCTTTTTCAACCAATGATGAGTCTGCTTGTGAAATTAGTGCAATCTCTTGACACGTACATGGAGAGAGTAACGGTGCATGAGCAGTGGCTGGCACCCACTCTCCCCCGATAAAGCACGTCTTTTTCATTGGTATCCCCACTCTCATTGATTGGAGTTGACCTTCCAATCATTCTCCCTCATACGCGTACCTTCCTGTCTTGATTTTGAAATATTTAGATATCCCTTTTACTCTTTCACACTTTCAGCTACACCACACCATTCCAGTAGTGTAAGTGCAAATATCTCAGCACAACGGAATACCTCATCCAAAACGATGTATTCATTCGGGTAGTGTGCAACCTGTGTGACACCAGGTCCGACAACAATCGCTGGGGTATTAGCCAAAGCAGTCAACAAACCGCCATCTGTTCCCCAAGGCGATGCTTCCACAATGGCACGATCTCCTGTCACAGCATTAAACTGCGCTTGCAGAATTTCCATCAACGGATGATCTAACTCCACTGCTCCCGGAACCCAACGAGCTCCGAACCACTCCAGCTCAACGGGCTGTTCTGCAAACCACGGGTCAACCTCTGCCAGCTTTTTGAGCGCTGCCGCCATTTCCGCTTTGGCATCGTCCATCTGCTCTCCTGGGGCAACACCCATCCTTCCTTCCAGCTTGACGAGATCAGCTACAGAAGAAGGCCACTTGCCACCCTCAATTACCCCCAGATTAATCGGGATCGGAATGGGCAGCTTGGCGTAGAGCGGATCGTCGAGTCGATCGTTACGCTCTTTTTCCAATTGACCAATTGCTTGAACGACGAGCATACTCTTTTCGATGGCACTGACTCCCTCGTAGCGGGTCCCTCCGTGAGCAGAACGCCCTTTGACGGTCAATCTGAACCACATGGATCCTTGTTGCTTCGGGAAAATTTTCATATTGGTCGGCTCTGGAATCAGGGCAGCATCCGCTTTGTACCCGCGAATGATTGTCGCCAATGTTCCTGCACCGCCGCTTTCTTCTTCTACGACGCTCTGAAAAATGACATCGCCTTTCAGCTGCACATCCAACTTCTGTAGAACCTGGATCGCCAACAGTGAAGATAAGTTTCCACCCTTCATGTCTGTTGCTCCGCGTCCGTAAAGTTTGCCGTCCTCAACCTTCCCGCTAAACGGATCATCGCTCCACTGTGCCAGATCGCCCTCAGGCACTACATCCACGTGTCCGTTTAGAATGATGGAACGCCCATCTCCTTGCCCCTTCCACACACCGACGACATTCGGGCTGCCTTCAAACGTTTTGCGCGGGGAGACAAAATACGGATGTGACACCAGCTCTTCGCCTTCCATGACCCATAAGTCAACGTCCAGCCCCATCTGCCCCAAAAGCTCTGCAATGCTTTGCTGGATGGATTGCTCTTCGCCTTGTACGCTCGGGCTTTTTACCCATTGCTGTAGCAGTTGAACAGCGGCCTCGCGATCTTTTTCCAATTGCTCCCGAATAAGCACCTGCCAGTTTGCCATGTTTTTCCCCCGTTCCATGGTTTTTGTCTTTGCTTAGCGGAAAACACCAACCTCTCCGTCCATCTTGAGTTCGGCTTCCGTTGCTCCAATCACATCAGCGACACTGTACGGATACATGACTTCTCGCAGATACAACCCATCCGGCATGACCTCCATTACTGCCATGTCCGTGATGATCAAATCCGCTGCTTTTGTCGCGGTTAACGGCAGTGAGCATTCGCGAACGATTTTCGAACGTCCGTTTTTATCCAGATGCGTGGTCACAACCATGACCTTCTTGGCCTTTTGTGCCAGCTCCATAGCTCCTCCCATGCCAGGGACGCGTTTGCCTGGAACGATCCAGTTGGCAATGTCACCATTTTGGCTTACTTCCAGAACTCCTAAAATCGTCATGTCCAATAGTCCACGGCGGATGATGGCAAAAGCAGTCGCACTGTCAAAAAAGGCTGCCCCTGTTGCGAGCGTGACAGGAAAACCGCCCGCATTGCAAAGCATAGCGTTCTCCTCGCCTTTCGCAGGGCTTGGTCCTGTACCGAGAATGCCATTCTCCGCGTGAAACATGACCCGTTTGTCAGCTGGGATAAAATCCGCAACCAAGGTTGGAATGCCGATTCCCAGATTAATAATCATGCCGTCTTCTACTTCCAATGCTGCGCGGCGGGCAATACGTTCACGATAGCTCTCTGTTTCTTTTACTTCTCCCATGCCCATTGCCAGTTCACCCCTTCACTTTGGACGATAAAGTTCACGAAAACGCCCGGGGTGACGATTTCTTCCGGGTCAATCATGCCTACCTCTACAATCTCATCCGCTTCCACGATAGTTATGTCACCCGCCATCGCCACTAACGGATTGAAATTGCGTGCACTTGTATCAAACACCAAATTACCAAAGCGATCCGCTTTTTTCGCATGTACGATAGCCACTTCAGCAGTAAGCGGTGTCTCCAACAGATATTCCTTTCCATCCAGAACAACCTTCTGCTTCCCTTTTTCTGCGATCGTCCCGATGCCGACATCCGATAGAATGCCTCCCAGACCGACTCCACCTGCCCGTACACGCTCTGCAAGTATCCCCTGCGGGCAGAACTCTACTTCCAGCTCTCCAGCCGTCATTTGGGCCCCTGCGTTCGGATTTGACCCAATGTGTGAAGCAATGACTTTTTTCACGCGCTTTTCGGTCACCAACTTGCCAATTCCGATATGCGGGAAAGCAGTATCATTACTGATCAGTGTCAGATCACGCACGCCCCTATCCAAAATCCCCTGGATCAACGTGGGCGGGTTGCCTACCCCACCGAACCCCCCTGCCAACAGCGTCATCCCATCGCGAAAATGGGTGAGCGCTTCGGACAGGGAGACGACCTTTTCAAATCGGTTTGTCATTCTCGTTCCTCCTTCTCTATCCGATCAGTGCCTTGTCTTGGAGCTCTTGCTGAACAGCTACCACCGCTTCTTTCAGCAGAGATATCAGCTCATCGATTTGCTCCGTAGTAATGGTCAGTGGAGGTGAGATGATGACAGCGTCTCCTGCCACCCCTTCGATTCCGCCCATTGCAGGATAAATAAGCAAGCCTTTTTCAAATGCTTTTTCAATGACCTTCCCGCCTACACCTTGAGAAAGAGCAAACGGTTCTTTTGTCTGCTTGTTTTTCACAAATTCCAACGCGCACAACATGCCAAGACCACGTGCATCTCCGATCAACGGGAGTTCGTTAGCCAGTTCTTTTAAACGGGCAAGCAAATAGGCACCTTGTTCTGCTGCTTTGTCGACTAACTGATGCTTCTCCACATAGTCGAGGACAGCCAGAGAAACAGCAGCAGATTGTGGATTGGCGCTATACGTATGTCCTGCCATAATCGAGCCGCTGCCTTTTGTAATAGTCTCAATGATTTCGTCCGAGACAATCGTAGCAGCCATAGGCGTGTAACCGGCACTCATCCCTTTGCCCAATGCCATCAGGTCAGGTACGACGCCCCAATGGTCGATTCCAAACGTTTTCCCCGTGCGACCTACCCCTGTCATCACTTCGTCTGCGATAAACAGAACCTCATACTTGTCGCAAATCTCGCGAATACGTTGGAAGTAACCATCTGGCGGCACAACAGCCCCACCAGAGGCCCCAATGACAGGCTCTGCGATAAATGCAGCTACCTGCTCAGGTCCGACTCGCAAAATCGCGGTCTCCAGCTCGTTTGCACACGCAAGCGCGTACGATTCGAGGGACATGTCTTCAGGTTTGCGATACGGATATGGTCCTGTAATCGCCGGATAGTCAGCCAATAATGAGGTGAACCGCTTTCTGCGCAAAACGTGTCCAGACATCGATAGTGCACCCATTGTAATCCCGTGATAGCTCATCCAGCGGGAGATAATCCGGTTTTTCGTTGGTCTTCCTTTTTCCTGCCAGTATTGAATCGCGATTTTTTGTGCAGTCTCTGTTGCTTCCGAACCGCTGCTGACAAAAAACGTCCAGTTCAGTGAGCCTGGTGCCCACTCAGCCAGCTTTGCTGCCAGCTTCTCCACAGCATCGCTACTAAAATGTGAGCGGTATACGAAGGAAACCTCCTTGGCTTGCGCATACATCGCCTCAGCCACTTCGTCTACACCATGACCAATGCTTGCCGTCACCGCTCCACTAGAACCGTCGATGTAACGATTCCCCTCTTGATCGTAAAGATAGATGCCTTTTCCGTGGGAAATAACTGGATACTCTTTGCCTAATTCAGGCTTGATTACATAGCTTTTCGTCATTTTCGTCGCCACCTCGCTTATTCTCTACCTCTATCCTAGCTGACCAGAACGCAAGAGCCATCCTACGTGCTGGCAAAAAACATGGCAAAGAGACAAAATCTTTTGTACATTTTGTATAAGAGAATCTTTACCGAGGCTTTTGGAGGAGATGCCTGATGACCATCACGATAAGAGAAGCACTACAACTGCCGGACATGGTTCACACTAGGCTGATCGCAGGAGCAGGCGGACTGGACAATCCGATTCGTTGGGTGACTATTGTCGAGGTGCTGGAGGATACGAGTCGCTTGCAGGAAGGTGAATTTTTGATTACAACCGGCTTTGGGCTGGCTGAGCATACAGAAAAGCTCGCTTCATTTATTCCTTCGTTGGCGAAGCAAAAGCTGAGTGGCGTTGCGATTCATACAGGCTTTTATTTACGAGAAATTCCCGAGACGTTTCTAACTTTGGCGGATCACTACCAACTTCCATTGATTGAAATTCCCACGGAGATTAACTTTTCAACCATAACCAAAGCCATCTTGCAGCCGATCATGAATCGGCAATTTGAAACGCTGGCCTATTCCTCCGCGATTCACAATCGTATGATTGACGCTGCCCTGTCCAAAGGAGGCCTTCCCGCCATCGCTGGCGAGCTCGCTGCACTTACCGGAGGTGTCGTGTCACTCATCGATGCATTAGGCTTCGAAGTCACACAGCATGGCAGTTCGGAAACACTGCCGCATGAGCAGTCCCAGGAAATCGCTCATCGTGTACCGATTCGCGCCAACCGAGAGCATTTTGGCACGTTGACCTTAACGAAGCCCGAGCACACCTGGAAAGAGCTCGATGACGTCGCTCTACAGCATGCCTCTACCTTATGTGCACTCGAATATGTAAAGGAAAGGGCAGTAGCCGCAACGGAATGGCGTTTAAAAGGGGATTTTGTGGAGGAGTTGCTAAACGGGCAGCAGATGACCCATACGGAGCTAGAGAGCCGTTGTCGCATGCTAGGGTACCCGCTTGCTGGACATCATCTCTGTGTCGCTGTTCGCGTAGAGGTAGCCGATCAGACAATGCTCGGAGACATGCACCAAAGTGTCATTACGTTGATGCGGAGGCTTAGCGATCGTCATCAGCGCTCTTACTTGTTGCGCGAGCGGCCACATTGTCTCTTGTTT
Source organism: Brevibacillus sp. FIR094 (assembly GCF_050477165.1). NCBI lineage: Bacteria > Bacillati > Bacillota > Bacilli > Caryophanales > Paenibacillaceae > Brevibacillus > Brevibacillus sp. FIR094. The sequence goes on from NZ_JBEAES010000015.1 coordinate 154,590, forward strand.
ATTTTGCCGGATGATCAGACGAGCCTGCGCTTGCTGGAACAGCTCACTTCCCGCTGGAGAGGGTTGCACCCTTCACATGACCTACAGATCGCCTTGAGCAATCCCTGTGAGCAATTGCCAAACGTCGTCAGTGCCTCCGAAGAAGCGATGTTTGCTCTACAAGCGTACCCGCTGTTGACCCAATCCCCGCAAATTTTGCGATACCGGGATATGCAGGGCTATCAATTTTTGTTTCCGTACCATCGTGAAAAAGAAAGCTTGCTCCGCCTATGGAATCCCTTGCTGGAACCATTAATTCGCTATGATACGAAGTACAATCAACAGCTTCTCGATACGCTTGAAGTATATTTGGCCCAAAATGGAAACGGTCTACAGACCTCGCAAGCCTTGTATATCCATCGACATACGCTCAAGTACCGGTTGACCCAGATTGAAGAAAAAACAGGCTACCGCCTGGAGGATGCTCATCAACGCTGGCAGCTTCAGTTGGCCCTGATGGCCCGTCGTCTGCAACAGCAGTTGTATCCTACAAACAGGTAGCCTGTTATTCCCTCGTCGGGCGAAGTGGCTTTACCCATATATTCATGTCTTCATAGCCTGAAAAAATCGTGCAATTGTTAATTAGCCGTCCGCGGTATGCATAGCCCATTTTGGCAGCCGTCACATTCATTCCTGCAGATTGTGCCCGGGTCAAGGTGTACAAAAAGTAAATCCCCGCCTCCTCCATCCTTTGTTCCAGCGCGATAAACAGCGGTTGGAGGAGACCTTTCCCCGCATGGTCTGGATCAGTTGCGCAATCCGTCATTTCCGCTGAACCAAATCGTTCGGATACTTCAGCTGACGCAGCACATGCGATCTTGCCTTCAATTTCAACGACATAGTAGATGGTTCCTTCTTGCATGGTTTTGCGAATGTAGGACGGATCGTTCATCGGTGTAGGATACGTCGCGAATACCAGTCCATACAAACACGCCAATTCCTTCGTGTCTGCCTCCGTTGCTTCACGCAGGTGGTATCCCTCGGGTAATGTTTTCTCTATCGTCCCCCCCGCTCGTGACAGGCTCAGCGTAAGAATTTCCTCGGCAAGCTTCGCTGCACCAGAGGTGGCCCGCTCTTTTGTCAGATAGTAGGTGAGCATCTGTGCGTTTTCCCCTTGAAAAAAACCATCGATGGTTCCCTCCAGCTCGTAACCCAGGGATTGCCATTGCGGAACATCTTGTTTCTTCCCGTACACAATCACTTTTGTTGCCTCTGACTCTTCGGCAAGCTTCTTCATGACCCGATCCCACTGCTCGATTTGTGATGGCTCATATACGTGCAGCTTTACCCGGCGATTTTGTCGATCAATGATCAGGTCGCCAGCGTCCTGTGCGCCTACAACATTTATCACGGACTTCATCCTCCCCCTACAGTACTTCTCCTCTCATTGTAGCAAAACAAGGAAAGCCGTCATCTGCCAATCTGTATAAAAAAGCGTTCCTCATGCACAAAAAAACACAAGGTGGGCATTCTGTTGGGTCATATTTACTCGTTCTTCATACCATGAAAGTAGATGCTTCATGTGCGAGAAGGAGGGTGTTTTTTGTGAGCTGCAATAACAATTTTGCCCTGATCCTTGTCCTCTTTGTCCTTTTGGTCATTGTACTCGTCGTAATCGGATAGACTTCTGGAGATGCCTCTCATGTCAGGTCGTATCGAGGGGCCTTTTACATATCATGGTATTAGGGAATCACACGCTCGAGAAGGGAGGAAGCCCTCGTGCCCCCACTTATCTATGCCCATCGTGGCGCTTCCGGCCTGTTTCCGGAAAATACGATGGAATCGTTTCAAGCAGCCGTCCGACGAAAAGCCAATGGGATCGAATTGGACGTCCAGCTCAGCAGTGATAATAAGCTGGTTGTCATTCATGACCATAGCCTGGAACGCACGACCAATGGTACCGGTTTGGTGCGCCAATACACATTGCGTGAACTGCGTCAGCTACGTGCGGATAAAGACTCGTCTATGCGAGTACCAAAAGCCCACATTCCAACCTTGCAGGAGGTATTCCAGACGTTTGTCGACACACCACTGCGCATCATCATCGAGATGAAAAATTTCTTCCTCGATCAACCCCACTTAGAGGAGCTCGTCATCGAACAAATCAGGCGTTATCAGCTAACGAAGCGAACCATCATTTCAACGTTTAACTTCGACAGCCTTTTACGAATCAAGCAATTGGATGCCACGCAAAAGACGGGACTTTTATATGTTGGACCACTCGTCAAGCCCTGGGAAGTAGCCCGCAACTATCGAACTGATCAATTGCATGTCCCTTATGATCAATTGACGGAAGACCTGGTCAAACAAGCAAAGGAGCATCATTTTGAAGTATTGAGTTGGACGGTGAACAGTGGTCGGCAAATCCAACGAGCCATTGACTGTGGTGTAGATGGTCTGATCACCAACTACCCGAAGCGTGCGAGAAATCTGATTCGCAATCTATAAAAAAGAAAGGGAGCCCTTAAAAAGGCTCCCTTTTTGTTGCTGCGACATTTACGTACGTGGCTCGAAAAACTTTCCTTGCCAGCTATTCCGCGCTTTCAGTTCTGCATCAATACCATTCAGAACTTCCCACTTTTTGCGACTCCACATCGGTCCAATCAAGAGATCAGGTGGTCCGTCCCCTGTGATTCGATGGACGATCATCTCTGGAGGTAAAATTTCCAATGTATCCACAACGAGCTTTGTGTACTCTTCCTGTGACAGGAATTCCAAGAGCCCTGCTTCATATTGCTTCACCATCGGCGTTTTGCGCAGCAGATGCAACAGGTGTATCTTGATCCCCTGCACATCCAGATGTGCCACAGCATCTGCCGTCTGCATCATCTCTTCGTGGCTCTCTCCTGGCAATCCGTAGATGATATGTGAGCATACACGGATGTTGTGCTTGCGCAATCTCTCTACAGCATCCACGTAGCATTGATAATCGTGCGCTCGATTAATTAACTGGGCTGTGTGCTCATGGACTGTCTGTAGACCGAGTTCCACCCACAAATATGTGCGCTCATTCAATTCAGCCAAATACTCTACGACGTCGTCAGGCAGGCAGTCAGGACGTGTGGCAATGGAGAGTCCGACTACACCTTCTTGTTGGAGAATGACTTCGTACATCTCCCGTAGCTCCTCTACAGGTGCATACGTATTCGTGTACGCTTGGAAGAAGCCCAAATACTTGGCTTGTGGCCATTTCTCGTGCATCCGGTTTTTCACATCATGAAACTGTCTTTCCAGGTCCATTCTGCGGTCACCAGCGAAATCTCCAGATCCCCTCGCGCTACAGAACGTGCAGCCGCCTGTCGCTACTTTTCCATCTCGATTCGGACAACTAAAGCCGCCATCCAATGGAACCTTAAAAATCTTTTCGTGAAAAGTCCCTCTTAAATGATAATTCCATGTATGGTATCGTTTATCGCCCCACAACAATGGGACGTCGTTGTTGTGAATATCTGTCGCGAGCTTCATTGCTGTTTTCCTCCTATGGGCACCGCTACGTCTGGCGCTGGTGCCTTAATCCCGTTGACGAACGCTACTTAATCACGTCATTATACCAAATTCGGCAACGGTCTCGCTACTTTAAGATAATAGGAAAACCACAGGAGAATATTCCCCCTGTGGTTTTTGCTTGTTTACGTCACTATTGCTGGATCTCCTCGATACGAATCGCGCGTGTGTGGGAGGTATGACTCCACTCTTGGTTTTTCTTCGTAAAGAACGCGTAAAACATAATCGGAAGCCAGGTCAGGAAAAAGAACGGTAGCAAGAGGAGTCCGAAATACCCCTTCCACGGAACTTTATCCAAATAGAGGGCCAAGATCGGCAACAGGTAGAACACTGCCGTAGAACCGTATACCAGCCATGTAGGCAAGATGGTAGATACCGTTGTCAGCGTACCAATATCAAAAAATCTTGCCAGGAACAATACCGACATCATTGTCACCATCAGCACGTACATCGGTTGGAAGAGGTAGAAGGCTGCATCAAGCATTCCCAGCTTTCTCGACTTCAAACCATTAAACAAGACAGCGCGGATGTAGCGTCCTGCCACATCGTAGTGCCCTTGCATCCAACGCAAACGCTGGCGCATCGACGATTTTAAATCAATCGGTTTTTCATCCCAAACCTTGGTGTCATGTGCCCATGTCGGGTAAATACCGCGCTCAATACAACGTGTTGCGAATTCCAGGTCTTCCGTGAGACTGGTTGCTCCCCAGCCCATTTCTTTGAGCAGGTTGCTCTCAATGCACAAGCCAGTTCCGCCCAAAGTATTCGGCAGTCCCAAATTGTGACGAGCCAGCTGCCACATTCGGTTTGTAAACCAGTAGGTAACCGCATAGGACAGCGTAATCCAGGAATCAAACGGGTTCTTGGAGTCGAGGTAGCCTTGAATCACACGCGCCCCTTTGCAGAGACGGTCATTCATTACTTTCAGGAAGTTTTTCTCAACCAAGTTGTCAGCATCAAACATGACGACAGCGTCATACTGCTTAGGTCTTGCCCAGAGGTTCTCCAGCATCCATTCGATGCCGTAGCCTTTCCCACGCTTGGATGTGTCAAAACGCTCACATGCAATTGCACCATGCGCCCGACTAATTTCTGCCGTGTTATCTGTACAGTTGTCGCAAATGACGAAGATGTCGTACATTTCACGCGGATAGTCGAGTTTTTTCAGGTTTTCAATAAGCGGAGCAACTACGGCGCTCTCATTGTGAGCTGCCACGAGCACAGCAAACGTCTTTTGCGGCTCAGATGTTACTTGCTCTTTTTTACGGAACAGGCCTGCACAAGAAACCAGTGTTTGGTATGTGCCGATTACACCCACCGCAGAAGTAAATCCGATGAATAATCCCTCAATGATCTCTCTAATTACACTCATGGGTTCTTCTCCTCGACCTAAACCAGATTGGGTCTGATCTGAATTTAGGTAGTGTTGTTTTTCCAACATTTCTCTATTGTTTTTCTCTCAATTGGCAGTTTACATCAAATGCGATTCATAAGCAATGACCCAAAAGTGGGAAAAAATAAGGCACTGCTATCACCTTTCCCACCTTTTTCTCTTTCTATTCGACAGTGCTTGGCAGTTGGCAGAAAAAAAAGCCCTTGTCGAAAAAGGCTCCATTTATTTAGAAAAATACAAACACTCGTTTCCATTTCTTCCTGATTGTTTCCGGGATTGGTGCGGTCGGCGAGACTCGAACTCGCACGGGTCGCCCCGCCACCCCCTCAAGATGGTGTGTCTGCCAATTCCACCACGACCGCCTATAAATGCTGATTTTACTCGTGTTTTTCTGTTGACACGAAGTACGTTTTTGAGTATACACAATCAATTTTCGCAAGTCAATATCGTTTTCAACTGGATGGAGTCCATATTTTTCCTGCCAAACTATCGTTTTTATGGCTCAGTCTTCTAGTAGATACGTTTGTCGAAAAAGAAAGTTACTTGTCGTAAAAATTTCGGAAGAATGCGAACACCTCTCTACAAAAATATCATCGTTTCGTCACATTTTCCGAATAGAAAGGAGCCATATTCTGTGATTTTTTTACATAATTTACGATAAATCAGACAAAATATTTCCATTTTGGGATGAAAGTTTTTTAACTATTTTTTTGAAATAAGCCATATGTCTTATCACTTGCTTCTGTTTGTATCCTGAAAGACGCGTTATCTTCTACGAAAAAAACCTCCTGCGGACGCCACAACGTCCTAAGGAGGCTATCTTTTAAAAAGGCGTGGCGTCCCAGGAGAGATTCGAACTCCCGACCGACGGCTTAGAAGGCCGTTGCTCTATCCTGCTGAGCTACTGGGACTAAAATGGAGGGAGTACCCGGATTTGAACCGGGGATAAGGGTTTTGCAGACCCGTGCCTTACCCCTTGGCTATACTCCCATGTTGTAATGGGGCGATCGATGGGACTTGAACCCACGAGTGCCGGAGCCACAATCCGGTGCGTTAACCCCTTCGCCACGACCGCCATATTTTTATGTAGTTTGGTAGCGGTGGAGGGAATCGAACCCCCGACCTTTCGGGTATGAACCGAACGCTCTAACCAGCTGAGCTACGCCGCCAAAATAAAAATGGCGGAGAGTGAGGGATTCGAACCCTCGCTACGCTTGCGCATACTAACGGTTTAGCAAACCGTCCCCTTCGGCCTCTTGGGTAACTCTCCGTGATTATATGCACCTTCAAAACTAGATATGCATGATTGCTAAGAGTTTGTGGATAAGTCCTCGACCGATTAGTATTCGTCAGCTCCACGCGTTACCGCGCTT
>NZ_JBEAES010000016.1:0-154580 GCF_050477165.1 Brevibacillus sp. FIR094
TAATTCGCAATGGTGTTTTGATACCTGTCCTACGGACGGGGGTCAGTCCCTGTGGCGCCACGTCAACGCTGGGGTTTTTTATCTTTTTTTAAGAACTTTTTTAGATTCTATTAATCTCCTGTTTCTTGGCAGTTTAGGTCTCTCGTCTATCCTACAGGTAATCAAGCAACAACCGACTCTAAAGGAGGACCAAACGATGAGAAAGTTTTCCAATAAAATCGCAATCATGATGCTCGCCACTGTTTTGGGTACTGCATCCCTTCCTTACGCTGTACTGAACGTGCAAGCAGCTTCCACTCCCCTGAGTGCACAAGATATTCAAAAAGCAGTTAGTGAGCTCGCCAAGCTGCAAGTGATGCAAAGCAACTCCAACGCTCACAATCAAGTTACGCGCGCTGAACTGGCAAAAATGGTCTCGCACACATTTGGTTTGCAAGGCGGCAAAACAGATAAATCCGTAACCTTCACGGATGTGAAAACAAATGATTGGTTCTACAAATACGCGGTTGACCTGGTATCTCTTGATATTATGCAAGCAAAAGATGGCAAGTTCGATCCGCGTGGAACTGTGACGGATGCTGAGCTCACTCAAGTCGTTGCAAAAGCGCTCAAGCGCGATGCGAAGTCCGTTACCTACTGGGCAGAACGCTTCTTCTCGGCAGACAGCACCGCTACTCGTGGCGAAGCTGCTTATTTGTTGAATACGGCTCGTCAGGCGATGCCTTCTGACAAAGCAAGCATCACGAACGTACAAGCCTTGAACGAAATCACGTTAATTGTGACCTTCGACGCTCCGTTGACCGCAGAAAACGAAGCATTTGCAAAAGCAAAAGAAGACTTTGTCTTTAGCGAAGGTCTGACACTGACCAACATGCCACGCCTGAAAACGGGTTCTACCAATACTTACATCGTGCCGACCTCGGTTCAAAAACCAGGAACCACCTACGAGCTGACTTACAAAGGGAAAAAGGCGGGCACATTCCAAGGCAACGCAACCAAGATCGATATGACGGAAGTACGACAAGTAACGAACGACACTTTTGAAGTTGAGTCCCTGCGTGAAAATGGTGTCCTTGATTACGGATACATCATCTCTGCCTACAGCGGCGGACGCGGAGCAAATGCATTGGTGCTGGATCAAAGCAACAGCGCAGACGGCAAAACGTATCAAATCATTCCTTCCATGCAAGCAAGACAAGTGACCATTACACCGGAAGGCGGACAACCAATCGTAGCGAAATACGTGCCTTTCACACAATCAACAGACGGCAAGCAGGAAATTAAATTCCGTCTCCCAGAAGGCCAAGTCCTGACTCCGGGCGTTTCGTATACCATTACGTCTGACTGGGCGAATATCGTGAATCCTACCTTCGTCGCAAAAGAAATCGCTCCGCTCGAAATCAGCGAAGCCAAAGCAGCTAGTGAAACTTCTATCACCGTTACCCTTACAGAGGACCCGGGAGACGAGCTGTTCTCCGGACGCAGCGTAGAGCTCACTAGTGCAGACGGAGAAAAACTGCTGGCGACGTACAAATATTCCAGCCGCAAAGGTACCACAGGTGTGTTTGACATCCAGCAGGATGGTAAACTGAAAGCAGGTACCACATACACGATAACACCTGTCGGCGATTGGGCTGGTAAATCTTCTGCTGAGCTGACAGTGGAATAGTCTTTGCGTGAGTGTTCAAAAAGTCGGCTTTTCAGCACCGAGAAAGTAACGAGAACCTGAAGAAGGAGGAGCGGAGTGTAGGGAACCTACATGAGCACCGGACTTCGAAGGTGAGCGTTACTTTCGATGCCGAGATTGCTCTCAAAACTACTTCGTGATCAAAAGATGACTTTATGAACTACCTCTTTTGTGTGATGCGTGTATCCAAATCAAAAGAAAGGTGTGGGCTCGCTATACTGCGTATTGGTCTTATGGCGAGCAGCAAGCAACCCAGGCGGTGAAAGTTGAAATGGATAAGCTGAATCAAGCCTTATTGACAGCAACCAGTCAAGGAGACAAAGCAGCGATTGAGAGGCTGCTTGCAGAAGGTGCGGATATTGACGCAACTGATAGTAGAGGCCGCACCTCTGCGATGATCGCGGTCCACACTGCTCAACTCGACATTTTCAACTTGTTGGTTGAACGCGGAGCCAACATCAACATCCGAGACAACAACTTAGACAATCCCCTGCTCTTCGCAAGCGCAGCAGGCCAGCTCACATTCGTAAAAGCCTCGATAGCAGCAGGTGCCGACACGACCATTACGAACCGTTTTGGCGGAACGGCCTTGATTCCTGCGGCTGATCGTGGACATGTCGCGATCGTCAAGGAACTGCTCATCACCTCTGATGTCAACATTGATCACGTCAACAGATTGGGCTGGACCGCGCTCTTAGAAGCAGTGATTTTGGGTGATGGTGGCAAGAAGCATCAGGAAATCGTGAAGCTCCTGATTGAGCACAAAGCCGATGTGAATCTTGCTGATCACGATGGCGTAACGCCTCTCGGGCATGCGAAGAAGCATGGCTACAAAGAAATGATTGAATTGCTCACGCAGGCGGGCGGTAAATAAAGAACTTCTCCCATATAAAGAAGGATAGGATCGTCAGAAATCATCTGACCCCTATCCTTTTTCTTATTTTCTAGACCAAAAGACCCTACTAAACTCAAAACTTTTTCTATTTTCAGGCGTCAATTACTAGTGGACTATTCCATTATGCCTATATCATTTTGATTGGAGCCTGTTTTACATGACCGTCAGCTCGTATACATCTATTCTGGAAACGGACAAACGCATCCGAAAAGCTTCTCCTAACCTTGAAGCCAAGGTGGAGATGTACAAGCTCTTTCTTGCATCTACAGACGCTATTGAAATCCATATGAGTAACCTGACGCATCCTTTGACTACCATCAGAATCTATGACATCCATCGAACAAAACTCACAGAAGCTGAATATAGTCCGAACGCCCCCATCATCCTTCCATTTTTTCCAGAGGAAGATGGTCTTTATTACGTGCAGCTGACGATTGGGCCTGATCCAGACCCTCAGCACATCTATCAACTGCACGTGGATAAGTACAAACGCCTATCAGGGATCATCCATCAATCGGAGGAATTTACAGCAGAAAATGGTCCGTACATGATCGGACCAGAAGATGTCATCATAGCTGCTGGCACTTCAATCAGCTTTGAAGCAGGTACCTCCATCAACGTACGTTGCCAAAACAAGATCTTCGTCCAAAATGGTGCCTCTGTTTCTTTTCGTGGGGAATCAGACAAACCCGTCGTCGTCATCGGCGCCATTGACGATACAACCGCACACCGTTGGAATCAGCTCGTGTTATCTCCCTTGGCTGAGGCAACCTTCCAGCACATCATTGTGCAATACGACAACGACGAAGACGGGGTGGATTTCCTGATCTCAGCAGCCCCTTTCGTGGCGATCGCTCATCCGTTGAAGAATTCGAGTCAACCGTTGCCAAAACGTGCTATGTGGAGCGGGCCGCAGTCGTGTCTCCCTCTTCTCGCTTGGACTTCATCAAAACTTGGTTCCAGCAGTCCAGCCCTTATCGGTTCCATATTTTGGGCGACCTCTTGCCTGAGCTTTATTTTGGCATTGATGTGACCACATTCGCGCGATGGGAAACGGATACGAAGCGGATTAATGAAGAACGCGTAGAAGCTGGTGAAATCAATTACTGGGATTTTGTTAACGGCAACTTCACTGCCGATTTGATAGAAGCTACATATCTGTTTGCCAATAATGAAAGCAGCCCGGAGCTGCGAATCCAACGATTGATTGATTTTCTGACCATCGCGCAAAAATGGAGGAGAAAACACGGGTGCTTCAGCCTGTTCGACATGATCGATCCATTCCATAATCACGACGAGGAATTTTACAAAACGTTTGAACAGATGTCGTCCTCCTTCTGGCTCGCGCACAATACGTCCATTATTCACTGGGATACTCTTTCACGAGAACTCGGCATTTGGCAAAAAGAAAGTTTCTTCGAACGGCAATTCATCAACTCCGTCATGATTCGCCTGCACTTCGCAGCCGATCTGCCGTTCTCCCTTCCGGGGTATGGAAACAACATTCCACCTGTCGGCTTTCTCGGTATTTCTATTCACTTTGGCCCGTTCCGCTATCCAGAGGATTATCCGGCACCCGAGCCTGAATTCGACGTCAATTACGGCGAACTCTCTACAGCTACCTATGTGAAATTTATGTTCGAATCGTTTCTCAATGGCAAAACGAATCCCGTCTACACGTGGTGGATACCTACGCAAGCGGATAAGGAGCTGTTTCGAACCTTGCAGGAAAAGGGCATCTCGCTGGATTCCCCTCCGGAAGATTGGGACCGGGAATTCGTGCAGCCTGCTAGAAAAACGCTGGAGGAGATTCGGGCCTACTATCTGAACCCAACCTTTCGAGAAGAGAAAAGAACGAAGACCTCCACCTGTTGAGGTCGGTAGAAGCCATGCCACATGTTTTCCAGTCGCCTGTATCCTCTCTTCGTTCGGGCGGTCTCCTTCCAAACATGTGACATGACTTTCGAACAGCAGTGGATTATTTCGGGGGATTAGATCTTTTTGGTAGTTATGTCTGGAAGTTTTTTGAGGGAGATGATCTTTTGTTTCAGCATCTTGTGTAATCTGCATGGAGTATTTCACTTTTAGAAAGCACAACAAGCTTCTTTCCCCCACTACAGCTATTAATTCACGATATTTTTCCCATAGTAAATCTCGTCCATCTCTATTTGCAATTGCTTCGTAATATCCTCCTGCTCCTCCGGTGTCAGCTTATCCTTCGTGTATCCGAATAAATAATTGTTCAGATCAAATTGCCTGCGCTTGCATTTGGTATGGAAAATGTTATCTTGGTACACATTGACATCAATCATGTGGAACAATTCCTTAATTTCCTCGGGAATATAATTTTGGATCGAACTGATGTCGTGATCGATAAACAGCTTGTATCCATGTATATCGCGGGTAAAACCGCGCACCTTGTAATCAATTGTCATCAAGTCTGTATCAAACGAACGAATTAAATAATTGAGTGCTTTGAGCGGAGAAATCTCGCCACAAGTCGATACGTCGATATCTGCCCGGAATGTGCTGATGCCTTCCGTTGGATGGTATTCGGGGTACGTATGCACTGTAATATGGCTCTTGTCCAATTGCAGCACCACATTTTCAGGCAAAGGTCCGGGGGATTCCTCATAAGATTCAGTAGGGACTTCTACGACTGGCCCCTCAGATACAAGAACAGTGACGCTCGCACCTTGTGGTACATAATCTTGTTGCGCGACATTCAGTATGTGTGCGCCGATAATATCCGACACGTTTTTCAGGATATTTGTCAATCGTTCTGCATTGTATTGTTCATCTATGTATTCGATATACGCTTCCCGTTCCGCTTTTGTTTTCGTGTAGCAAATGTCGTACATGTTGAAGCTGAGTGACTTGGTCAAATTGTTGAAGCCATGCAGCGTAACGTTTTGTTCTGTTTTTTGTTCCAAGCGTCATTTCCCCCTGTAGTAGCATCCCAAACTCGTTTGCTCTTACTTTTTCCTCCACTTCGTTCATAAATACCCATTACTTTTGTCCTACTTAAAAATGATTCAATAGCATCAGAGAAACTTGACAGAATATGGTTCTATTCCCCTGGGTTTAGTGATAAAATATCAAAGTGTGTCAAAATTTAGAAGAAAGGGGGAAATTATCATGCATTGGTATACAAGTGTATTGAAGAAATACGTTGCATTTGAAGGAAGAGCTAGACGTCAAGAATATTGGATGTTCACTTTGTTCAACATCATCGTATCTATGGTAATTGCTCTCGTAGACTACTTAATTGGTACAGGATCTATTTTGGGTATGATCTATTCATTGGCTGTTTTACTGCCTAGTTTGAGCGTAACTGCACGCCGATTGCACGATACTGGAAGAAGCGGTTGGTGGATCCTTCTCTCGTTTATTCCTTTAATCGGTGCAATTATTTTGCTCGTTTTCTTGTGCCAAGACAGCCAAGGAGACAACAAATACGGTGCGAATCCAAAAACTTCGCAATCCTTCTAATGTCTCCATCACCTCTCCCCATAAGGGAGAGGTTTTTATATTTCGCCTAAAGAAATAACGGCAATTCAGGTCTCCCCAAATGCCGTTTTTCCTCTACCGTTTTACGCCTCGTCCCAAAAACGTCGCAGGTTGTCCATCCCAATCTTGGAGCCTTCGCGGCAATCCTCCATGCCTTCGAACTCGACCGTGATATAGCCATCATAGCCGGACTGCTTAACCAGCTTGACGACCTCACGGATGTTGATGTCGCCTTGGCCGACTATCGCTCCACGCAGGAAGTTGCCATTGACGGTCTTGAACCATTTGCCAGCGCCTGGATCATGGTAGGAAGGCCGGAAGTAGAAATCTTTGAAATGCACGAGCGAAGCGTAAGGCAGATTTTTTTGCACACCGACCAGCGAAGCCTCGTCTGCGCACATGAAGTTTCCGATATCCAGCGTCGTTTTGAAATTCGGACGGTTGACCTCGTGCAAGACACGCTGTACGCGATCGCTTGCCTGCACCAGCCAGCCGTGATTCTCAATTGTCGTCGTTATTCCGAATTGTGCGGCATAATCAGCGATTCGGCGACTTCCCTCGACCATCTCAGCCAAATGCTTTTCGAAGTACTCGATCGTCGTCTCCTCTACGGGAACAGTAAAAGCGGACACATCGTGACGCATATGCTTGATACCCATGCGGTGCAGCAAATCGACATGTGTTTTTACACGTGCGACTTCTGCTTCGAAGGCTTCTTCGTCTGGTTGAATAAAGTTGGTCGGCATCGAGTAGTTGGACAGCTCAATCCCTACCGCTTTTGCCTTATCCCGAACAGCGTCTGCCAATTCGTCGTTATCGACCAGCGTAAAACCGTACGGCACGATTTCCATGTGCTCTCCGCCGTTATCGGCGATCCATTGCACGACATCCAGTACATCCATTTCCCCAGCTCGGATTGCTGTCAGCAGACTGTAAGTGCTCAACCCAATTTTCATCAGTTCCACCTCATTTGATTTATTGTATAGAAAGGCAACTGCTCATCATGATGAGAAATGCACCTTGTTGATAGTCACTACTTGCTTGAGACGATGGGATTCATAGGCTGCCTTCACCACTTCGAGTGTCCGCAGTCCATCTTCTCCTGTAATTGACGGAGGTCGGCCTTCCATGACATTTTGCACAAAATCGCCGATAAGCCGCTCATCCATATCCACACCCCAAGGTAAATGTTGTAGGTTCGAATCGCGGTCATTGTAATAGAGCGCGTGTTGCTTGAACACATCGACGTCCAACGTGCCTTTGGTGCCGACAATCCGCATCGTCACATCTCCCCACGTCGGGAACGTTTTCGGCCGCGACCAGCTCGGATCAATTCCGACGATCACGCCAGACTCCATTTCTACGGAAACCAAGCCACAATCCTCTACCTCAATCTCGTAAAAGCGCGTGTCCAACTCAGCGTAGGCGCTTTTTACTTCGTCTTGGAGCATCCAGCGTACGAGGTCCATCAGATGGACGATGTGATCCGTCGCTGCCCCGCCACCAGACAGCTCTTTCTCAATGAACCAACCACCTGGCATTTGTCCGTGGTTCGTGCCATCGATGGCGAGAATGGCTCCGAGAGCACCTGATTGAACGATCTGTTTGACGTTTTCCATCACGGGTGCAAAACGGACAGGATAGCAACCTGGAGCATGACACCTTCCTCTTTGCAAACCTGAATCATTTCACATGCATCCGCAATCTCAGTGGCTATTGGTTTCTCGCACAGAATGTGCTTTTTCGCTCGCGCTGCGGCAATCACGTGCTCCTTGTGCTTGGCATTTTCCGAGCAAATAATGACCGCGTCGATTCCGGACAGCAAAAAGGCTTGCAGATCTTCGTAAAAATCGAGCTGGTAGGCAGCCGCCATTTTCTCTCCACGGCGCGGGTTATCATCCCAAACTGCTATCAGCTGCGCATCCGGGTGCTTTTGCAAACAAGAAACGTAGCTATGCGCATGCATATGGGCGAAGCTGATGATTCCTACCTTCATCCCTCATCACCTCCGTGCATGAGCTTTACAGGTTGTCCCGTCTGGACCGATTCTCTCGCTGCTGAAGCGATATCGAGAGCCACCAGCAGATCACGAGAATGCAGACGTGGCACTTCCTGTTTCTGTACACAGCGAATGAAATGCTCCCGCTGTCGCTGCATCAGGTCCATCCCTGGGAATGCTGTCGAAAGAAACTCCTCTCCCCGACTCCAGCGAATGGGGGTGCTTTCCCGACTATCATGCGCAAGCATTCCTTGATCACCGGTAAGCTCAAAGGAAGCATGTTCTGCCCCCTCCGCCCAAGATAGCTCTACATGCGCAATTGCCCCACTTGCCATTCGGAGCATGACCAGTGCATAATGGACGATCTGTCCTGACTCATTCGTGCGCTTAACCTCTCGTGCCATCACGCGCTCAATCTCGCCGAACGTCCAGCGCAGCCAATCGAATTCACGCATTCCAAGCGCTTGAAAAATGCATTTCCCTACATTTTCAGCCGATGCAGGAGCACCTCTTCGCAAGCGAATGACGCCTGCTTTTCCGATGGCCCCTTTCTTTATTTGTTCGTACGCTTGCTCGTATTCTGGGGCGAAACGCAGCGTATTTGCGAATTGCAGCACGATCTCATACTGATCGCACAAACTGATTCCTTCACGCCCTAGGGCAGAACCGTTTGCGCATAAAATATGCTTTCCCGTCTGGGCAGCAAGCGTCACCCATGGGGCAGCGCTGTCCGTAACCGAGCCAATATCCACGATATCCACTTCTGTTCCCTGCAAAATTTCGCGCAAAGAGGACAAGCTGTCTGCCACACCTACAAGCTCTGCCTCTTTGATCCGAAGCCAAGCCTGTGACTCTTTGACGCTTGTTCCCGCTTCCCCTGCGACCACCACTTTTACCATGATCCCGCTCCCCCTCTCCTCGAGCTTTGTGGACTGCTTGACACAACCCTTTTATAGCGAAAACTGAAACGTATCCTGCAATAAAACAGCGGCAGCTCCAGCGACCTCTACATTTTCACCCAACGAATTCGGCCGAATCTCCAATTCCTCCGTCAGGATTCCATGCGCGTATTCCCCCACGTAGTCTTTTACTTTAGCGATCAACAGCTCATTTTCGAAGGCAATCTCGCCGCCCAGAATCATGACTTCCGGATTGAACAAATGAATCAGATTGACCAGCCCCGAAGCCAAATAAGAAGCGGTTTCCTCCAAAATGCTGACCGCAAGCGGGTCCTGCTCTGCTAATGCCTGACGAAACACCGCAGGAGTAATCCGGCCAACATCCTGCTCCACCAAATCCGAGATGCGGCTCGTCTTTCCTTTCGCAAGCGAGGAGACCAGCTTGGAGTAAATCGTTGGCCAGCTCACGTAATTTTCTAGACAGCCTACATTTCCGCAGTCGCACCGCACACCTGCCCGATCAATCGTGGTATGACCGAACTCACCGGCCCCGCCTTTAAAGCCCCTATAGATGGAACCGTTCATCAAAATACTGGCTCCCAATCCATCCCCAATCGTGACGTACAGCATGTTTTGATAATGACTGAAATCCCCGATAGTCTTCTCGGCGAGTAAATACGCGTTCGTGTCGTTATCCAGCCAGGTTTTCAACTGGAAACGCTGCTCGATCATTTCTTTCACAGGGGCGTTCTGCAAGCGGAGCTTCGGATTATAGCGAATCACCCCATGGACCGAGTCCACGATGCCTTGAGTGACAATCGAGATTCCCATACATGTCTCTAGACTCGCGGCTCCACGCAAAAATTGCTCAATGATGTCCAGCAAATAAGCGAGGACGCTATCCCCTTGGTACTGCTTGATCGAGTGAGCTTCCTTTCGTTTGACCGCGGCTTCCAAATTCATCTCGGCAATCGTAATCTTCGAGCCCGAGATCGAAATGCCGATCAGAAAGCGACTATCTGGAGAAAACTGGACCAATATCGGTTTTCGTCCGCCATTTGACTCTCCTGTTCCCACCTCGCATACAAACGAGTCACGAATCAACTCACTGACAGCCGAGGTCACGGTAGTAGGACTCAGTTTGTTCCGCTTCGCTATTTCACTCCGGGAAATGGGCCCGTAATGACGGATCGTATCTAATATGATGGAGCGATTCAGTTCCTGGATCAGCTTTAAATCACCCGTCCTACGCATGTAACCATCCCTTTTTTTCAAATCACAAATGGCAAGCGACAAAATGATCTCGATCTGCCGCTTCCCTTAATGCAGGTGATGTCGTCTTGCATATGTCCATCACGAACGGACAGCGCGTATGAAACAGACACCCTGACGGCGGATTCACTGGGCTCGGTACATCTCCCTGCAAAATAATCCTCTCCCGCTTTGCCCGTGGATCAGGAATCGGAACCGAAGAGAGCAGCGCTTTTGTATACGGATGCCTAGGATTGGAAAAAATCGTTTCCTTCGGGCCGGATTCTACGAGACTCCCCAAATACATCACGCCGATCTTGTCGCTAATATGCTCGACCACGCTCAAATCGTGGGAAATAAACAAATAGGTTAATTGAAATTCTTCCTGCAAATCTTTTAGCAAATTCAAGATTTGCGATTGAATCGACACATCGAGAGCTGAGACTGGCTCATCTGCGACGATCAGCTTCGGCTTCAAAATCAGGGCACGAGCGATTCCGATACGCTGCCGTTGCCCTCCGCTGAATTCATGGGCGAATTTCTCCGCATGATAGCTGGAAAGCCCGACGACCTCGAGCATTTCGGCGACAATCCGATCCCGCTCTTGGGCAGACAGCTTCTTATGAATGAGAAGAGGCTCTGCTACCACATCGCGAATTTTCATCCGCGGATTCAGTGAGGCGTATGGGTCCTGAAAAACCATCTGTACCTGCTTGCGCACTTCCCGCAGCTTTGTTTCATTCATTTTGGAGATTTCTTCACCATTGATCCAAACCTTGCCCTCATCTGGCATCAAAAGTCGTGTGACCAAGCGCCCTGTCGTCGACTTGCCGCAGCCACTCTCTCCGACCAGACTGAACGTCTCGCCTTCCTTGATCTCGAACGAAACGTGATTCACTGCCTTTACGCTTTTTTTGCTGCTTAATAGACCACTATCAATCGGGAACGTCTTTTTGATACCGTCTACCACGACCAGCGATTTAGACATGAACATCCCTACCTTCCTCTTGGTAGAGCCAACAGCGGCAAGAGCGTTCCTCTCCCACCGTCGTAATGGCGGGCTCCTTTTCCCAGCAGACAGGCATGACATCCTTGCAGCGCGGAGCGAATTTGCAACCCTTGGGCATATTGTTCGGTGTCGGTACGTTGCCCGGAACCGAATCAAGCCGCGCGCGCTTTTGCCCGATCTTGGGGACAGAGCCGATCAAGCCTTTGGTATACGGATGCTTGGGTTCGTCGAACAAGTCGTAAACAGATGCTTCCTCCACGACACGCCCTGCGTACATGACCACGACACGGTTGCACATCTCTGCCACGACACCGAGATCATGCGTGATCAACAGCATCGACATATGCTCTTCATCCTGAAGCTGCTTCATGACATCGAGGATTTGTGCTTGAATCGTGACATCGAGTGCCGTCGTTGGCTCATCAGCGATCAACAGGTTGGGATTGCAGGACATCGCCATCGCAATCATGATCCGTTGCCGCATACCGCCGGAGAGTTGATGCGGATACTCTCCCATAATTTCGCTCGGGCGCGGAATGCCCACCTTTGTCAGCATGCTCACTGCTTGTTCTCGGGCCTTTTGGTCGGTATAGCCGAGATGCAAACGAATGGCTTCCATCAATTGCTCTCCGATTTTCATCACCGGGTTGAGCGAGGTCATCGGTTCTTGAAAAATCATCGAGATTTCTTTTCCGCGAATACGGCGCATATCACTCTCCGAAATCGAGAGTAAATTCGTACCGTTGTAAACAATCTCTCCATTGGTAATCTCACCCGTCGTGTCCTTGAACAGGCGCATGATCGACAAGGAGGTCACGCTCTTGCCACAGCCCGATTCGCCAACCAGTCCAAGCACCTCGCCTTTTTTTATATGAAAGCTGACATGGTCGAGGACAACTGTCTTCTGGTTGTCTCTCGTAAATTGCGTCTGCAGATGCTTTACTTCTATGATGTTCCCACTCATCTGCCCCAACTCCCTCGTTTAGTTCTTCGTTTTCGGGTCCAAGATATCGCGTAAGCCATCCCCAACCAGGTTGAACGCCAGCACGGTCAAAAAGATCGCAATCCCGGGAATGATGACCACATGAGGAGAAGTGGCGAGATAATCACGCCCCATACTGAGCATCGCCCCCCAGTCGGGACTCTCGGGCGCGGCCCCCAGACCGAGAAAGCTGAGACTGGATGCTGCCAAAATCGAAGTACCGATCCGCATGGAAAAAAAGACGATCATACTGGAGACGGTCTCTGGGAAGACGTGTCGGAAAATAATCCGGCTGCTTTTTGCCCCCATGGACCGCGCCGCTTCTACAAACACCGCTTCCTTGGCAGCCAATGTATTGCCGCGAATCAAACGCGCAAACGATGGAATGCTGAACACCGCGACTGCTACGACGACATTCGTTAATCCCGGGCCGAGGATCGCAACAATGGCGATTGCGAGCAACAAATCGGGAAAAGCGAACATGACGTCACTCCACCGCATGATGAGGCGATCCAGCCACCCGCCATAATATCCACTAATCAAACCTAATACCGTTCCAACCACTGCGCCGACCAGCACAGAAGAAAAGCTGACGCCAAGTGAGATTCCCGTTCCTACGATAATGCGGCTCAAAATATCTCGTCCGTATTCATCTGTCCCTGCCCAATGCTCCATGAATGGAGTCTGCAACGTCACATCATAGTTCGGCTCGTACGGATCATACGGGGCGATCCACGGGCCAAACAGCGCTACTACAAACAAAAACAAGATAAAAAACCCTGCCCAGAAAGCTGTCTTTTGCTTTTTCCACTTCTTCCAAAACTCGCGTGCTCGGGATTTCTTTTCAGTGGGGACTACAACGTTGTGCCCGATTTCTTTTACTACCTCCATTTACGTCACCTCCTTGCCATTAGCTGTCATAACGGATTTTCGGATTCAGTGCCTTGTACAAGATGTCTACTAGCAGATTCACGAGAATGAACTCCAGTGAAAACAACAGAATGACTGCCTGTACGACCGGATAATCGCGAAAAGCAATGGAATCAATCAACAGACGCCCCATACCCGGAATACTAAACACCGTCTCCACGACAACCGATCCGCCCAACAAAAAGCCGAATTGCAAACCAGCGATGGTCACGACCGGAATCATTGAGTTTTTCAACGCGTGCTTGCGAACGACTACGGATTCCTTCAACCCTTTTGCCCGACCTGTTCGGATAAAATCTTCCTTTAATGTTTCGAGCAGGGAGACCTTGTAAAACGGGCCAGCATCGACATGATTCCTGCTCCTAAAGTTAACGAGGGAAGCACGTAGCTTTTCCAGCTCTCGACCCCGCCTGTAGGAAACCAGCCCAGCGTGACAGAAAAAACTTGTATGAGAATGAGCCCCAGCCAAAATCCAGGCAAGGAAATACCGGAAATCGCCGTCAGCATCCCCACGTAATCCGGCCATTTATTGCGGAAAACAGCAGAGATCGTCCCAATCAGCAGTCCGAGCACCAAGGCCCAGCCCAGGCTCATAAATGTCAATGCCATCGTTACGGAAAAACGGTTTTCAAACATATCGCTAATGGGAAGCCCCGTCTTCAAGGAGTGTCCTAGATTTCCTGTCAGCAGGTTTTGCATGTAGTTGACGTACTGGGTAAGCAATGGTTTATCCAAGCCCAGCTCCTGACGCACCCGCTCAATCTCTTCCAAGGTCGCTTCTTTTCCCGCCGCCAAACGAACAGGATCACCCGGAACCAGATGGATAAAGAAGAAAATGAGCAACGACACGACAAAAATAATCGGGATGATCTCGATGAGTCTCTTCACGATATAACGGAACATGGTACGGTTCCTCCTAAAAGGAAAGCAGCGCCCAGCGGCAGACAATGCCCGAACGCTGCTTCAAGTATTATTGGAACGCCGCTTCTCTTACATAGATGCCGCCACTCGGTGTGATAGAAACACCGTTCACGTTCGCGCGTTTTCCGTACAAGATTTCATCGACTGCGAGGAAAATCCATGGTGCATCTTTAAACACATTTTCTTGCACAACGCCATACAGCTGCTTTTGCTTGTCTTGGTCTGACGATTGTGTCGCTTCCTTGATGCTTTGGTCGACAAGGTCATTTTTGTAGAAAGCCGTGTTCGCTCCCGCAGGCGGGAAATTCTCGCTGCTAAACAACGAACGCATCGCATTGTCTGGATCAGCAGAGGACCAGCTTACGTACCACATGTTCATTTTTGCTTCTTCTGGCGACTTGATGCCGTAGATTTCATCGGACAGCGTCGCTTCTTCCATCGATTTCACTTCAACCGTGATGCCGACCTTTTGCAATTGCTGCTGAACGAATTGCATGCCCTTCATCGTATCCGAGTTCGTATTGCCCCAGATGTCCGTTGTGAAGCCATTCTCGTAGCCCGCTTCTTTCAAAAGCTGCTTCGCTTTTTCGATGTTGTATTCATAGGCGCCTTGCTTTGCATAGTGGGCAATCGTTGGGGACATCACGGATTCCAGCTGTGCGCCGTATCCGGATTTCACGACTTTAATGAACGCGTCCTTGTCCACTGCATGATTGATAGCTTGGCGAACGCGCGGATCATCAAACGGCTTTTTCAGCATATTGATCGAGACATAGCGGGTGATAGTGGAAGGTGTACGCTCTACCTTTACTCCCTCTTCACCGTTCAGTGTCTCTACTTGCTGCTCCGGCAACGGATAGATGACATCGGCTTCTCCCGTCTTCAGCATGGCAACGCGGGAGCCGTTTTCAGGAACAGGCTTGTAGACGATTTTACCGACCTTGGCTGCTCCCTTGTTCCAGTGATCTGGATTCAGCTCTACCGTCAGATGGTCACCCTGTACCCATTCCACGAATTTATATGGACCTGTACCCACTGGATTTTTGGTAATGTCTTTGCCGTACTTTTCCAGAGCCGCCGGGCTGATGATTCCAGTCGTGAACTTGTTGATCATCGCGGAAAACGGCTGGTTCAGCGTCACTTTCACTGTGTGCTCATCGACAACTTCTGTAGACTTGATGTATTTGTAGTTCCGATAAGCTCTCAGGTTGTTGTCTTTGTTACTCATCCGGTCGAAGTTGATTTTGACCGCTTCGGCATTAAATGGTGTGCCGTCATGGAACTTCACGTTTTGCCGGAGCTTGAAGGTATACTCTGTCGCATTTTCATTCACCGAATATTCAGTCGACAAACCCGGCATGAGCTTCAAATCCTTGTCATAAATCAGAAGCCCTTCAAACATCGCGCTTTGGACACCTGATGACAGTGCATCCCCTGTATTTTGCGGGTCCATCGTAATGAAGTTTTCGTTTACGGCGATGACCATTTGATCCTTTTGCGGCGCTCCCGGCGTTGTTCCCCCATTGGAAGCTGCCGGCGTTCCACTACCACTGCCACCGCCACTGGAACATCCGAAAAGTAAAGCCACTGAAAAAAGTAAGACGGATGCCGTTCGCAAAAACGATGCTTTTTTCATTTCTTTTCCCCCTTGTCTTCATCTACACTATGGGTGAAATCTGGATGTCCATGGATTGGTCTTGCCTGCCCATTATCGGGTAAATATGATTTCTCTTCCGGTCGCAGCTGATTCGTAAATGCCACACAGAATCTTCATCATCTCCACACCATCCTGCACAGGGCTGAGCGTTTCTTTTTCACCCAAGATGCATGCGATGAAGTGATCGATCTCATTTTGGAAGCCTCGCTTGAAATCAAACGATAATTTATCCATCTGCGGGCTGACATTCAGGATCGTGTCATGCTTTTCTGCAATGATGGACAGCTCAGGCTCCACCTCTGCGCCTCCCTTGTCTCCGTACAGCTTGACGGCCAGCTCGTCTTTTTTCGCATGCAGGGTATAGCTCACATCTACGAAAAGGGACGCTCCGTTTTCAAAACGAATGAGTGCATTAGCCATATCCTCGACGGTGTTTTGGGACGGATCGTAGTCTGCTGCTTTGTAAAAGGAGAGATTTTTGACGTTGCCTCGATTGCCCAGCTTGTTGTATGTATTCCCGCTGACAGTCGTTACTTTTGGGCAGCCCATCAAGTACCAGCACAGATCAATGACATGCACGCCGAGATCGATAAGTGGACCTCCGCCAGATCTGTCCTTGTCTGCGAACCAGCCTCCCGGATTGCCCAAACGGCGCAGACACGATGCCTTCGCGTAATAAATCTCACCCAGCTCTCCCGCATCAATGAACTGCTTGAGCAATTGCGCATTCGTATCGTATCTTCTCACAAAGCCCACCTGGAGCAGCTTGCCACTCTCTTTGACGGCTTCTTCTATCAGGAGAGCGCTTTCAACTGTTGTACTTAAAGGCTTTTCCAAAAGCACGTGCTTCCCCGCCCTAAGGGCAGCGATAGCAATATCCGCATGCGTGTTGTTCCACGTACAAATACTCACTGCGTCTACCTGTTCATCTGCGAAAACATCCTTAAGCTTGCTGTAATAAGTCTCGGCCCCGTACTTCTGTGCTTTTTCCCGAGCGCGCTCCTCGTTGAAGTCGACGACAGCGCGAATTTCTGTACGTTCATTTTGCTGGTACGATTGCAAGTGCATGTCTGAAATGGATCCTGCACCAATCACCGCAACTCTCACTTTTGCCATGATGTTGTCTTCCTCCTTGCTTCTCATCATTAATTAGTTTTTTCAGTGGAGTAATTAATAAGATGATACAAAATTGTTTTAATTTTTGCAATATAGATTTCGATTAAAAATTCGATGTTTTCTCTCCTGGCTGAGCTAACGCAAAAACTCCCCCTGCCGCTCCCATCACTCCAGCTTCCACTCCAATCTGGCTAAGGACGACACGTACCTCCTGCACCAATCCAGGGAGGCATCTCTCTCTCATGCTCTTCTCAATTTCCGGCATGAGTATGGTAGATGCGTTCATAACTCCACCCCCGAAGACGATTACCTCCGGATTAAACAAGTAGATCAGATTGGCTGCTCCGACTCCTAAGTAAAACCCTGCTTGCTTGATGAGTTGCTTGGAGAAAGGATCTCCTGCTAGCGCAGCCTGACTGATCGCTTTGGTCGTGACTGGCTCATATGTGGTTGCCAGCTTTTGGCGAGCGGCGTTTTCAATGGCAGTACCTGAAGCGTAGTTTTCCAGGCACCCTCGATTACCACAGCGGCATGGTGGTCCGTTCCAATCGATCGAGATATGCCCGAACTCACCCGCACTCCCATCCCGCCCTGAAATCAATCGACCGTCGCTAATCACTCCCGCCCCTACGCCTGTGCTAACGGTGACATAGATCATGTTTTGCGTGCCAGCTCCTGCGCCCCACAACCACTCCGCGATTGCCGCTGCATTCGCATCATTGAACAGCTGAACGGGCAGTCCGAACCTTTGCGTAATCAAGGCGCCGATCGGGACATTTCGCCAACCTAGATTGCTTGCAAAGACTACTTCACCGATCGCGCTGTTAATCACTCCGGCTGAAGCAATTCCTACGCCGCGTACTTTTTCGGGATCGATGTTGCTTGCTGATAGGACATCATAAGTAGCAGACAGTACCCTTTCGACCACTGCCTTTTCTCCCTCTTCCGCTAAGGTCGGCAGCTGCTTTTGTGCGATTATCCTACCTGCGCGATCAACCAAACCAGCCAAGATTTTAGTCCCACCCAGATCCAGCCCAATCGCATATTCATCTTTTGCCATGCTCGTCTCTCCTTCGTTCACCTTGCTGCTTCACGTTAGTTTCTCCAATGACTTTATAAATCCAACTTCATTTTATTTGTAGCACACTACCTCCCTTATGTCCAGACTATTCAGAAAATAATGCAAGAGCGATTCGCTTCCGTTCCTTTAACAAATCGTGTTTTGTACAAAATGTCATCTACTTTTTCTACCATTCGACAATATCTCCTAAAGTAAAAGAAATGGATATCCTATAAAATGGTATATATGGTAGCTTTGGGAGGAGCGATGATAGCCATCTCATTATTCTGTATAGAGTACCTCAACATCTGGCATCTACTCGATGATCGTTTCAGAGCTACATTTACCACTGTCATGAAAGGTTGATGTTCATGTTTAAAAAAGCCCTGATCATCCTGACATTAAGCTCAGTTGTCGCTGTACCAAGTGTAGCAGCACAAGCCCAAGGGACGGCTCTACCTCTACAGGAGAAGGCGCCAACCTCCGAAAAAGCAATTATCAAAAATGCCGCATTTGGTCAGGAAGTCTGGGTAATGCTCGGCTCCCCTATTCCAAGCGGTTGGTCGTAATCAGATCTTCTGGCAATATGAACCTGATTAAGGATATAAACAATGCTCCTGCTGGTTACGAAGTTTGGGTGATGCTCGGCTCCCCTATGCCTGACGGATGGGTTGTGATCAGAAGTACCGGGACTATGAACCTGCTTAAAAATCTTAACAGCGCCTCTTCCAATCAGGAAGTTTGGGTAATGCTTGGCTCCCCTATTCCAACTGGATGGGCTGTGATCAGAAGTTCTGGAAATATGAACCTGCTTAAAAATCTTAACAACTCCTCTTCTGGGCAAGAGATATGGGTGATGTTAGGCTCGCCTATTCCTGACGGATGGATCATAATCAGATCAACGGGAACAATGAACCTAATCAAGCGCCTTTAGGCTAATCAGAATCATTGGATAACCGCATCCTCAATAGTTAAGCACATGGCATACATCTCATCCACCAGCTGACGTCGAAACTCAATCGACATCAGCTTTTTTCCTTTTCTCTTTGACCATAGGCTGAGGACTCCAACTCCTACTTTTTATTAAAAGGGTAGGTTTTTTTATTCCCCCATTCGTCCTTTTTGATCAAGCCTCCCGATTATTTTCGGTAAAAAACGACTATTGCAATGACATGAACGAGTAGAAAGTATGGTAAAAACGTTCTATTATTGTAAAAATATTGTAATTTACTTGAAAATAATGGATACGTATTTTACCATTAGAAAAACAATTTCAAACTACTTAAAAGAGATGGACTAGTAGAAATGGAATTGAAAACTCTTGCTTGGAAAGGAGCCTCATGATGTTAGAAAGAATTTTGGGTAAACTCTTATTGCTCACCTTTACTCTTGTCACTCTTGTAAATGGATATTTTGTTATGCCGACAAACGCACAGGATCAATCCGAGTATCGCGTGGATTTTAGTGGTGTATCCGCTTCGATCCCTGTCAATATCCGTACCGGACCGACTACTTCTGCTACTATCATCGACAAGCTTCAACCAAATACCCGTGTACAATTTTCAGGTTGGACCCGAGGTACCTCGCTCAATGACTTTTGGACAAATGCCCCTGATAATAGATGGTTCTTCTACGAGAGAAATGGCGTGAAGTACTATGTTGCCTCTGCTTTTATTAACGGAAACCCACCTACAACCGATCAAAACAATGCCTTCGTTTCGTATCAGGTAACAATTACGACGAATATCCCTGCTCTTAGACAGGCCTATGAAAATGCTATACGAAATTGGAACAACACAGGCATTGTTTCATTAACACCAACACAAAATGCTCCCATTACCTTAGGTGAAGGTTATGCGAGAGGTTACGATGGATTTGGCTGGTGGCAATCGAATGGTTCCAGAGTTACCGGTGGCACCGTCATTCAATGGAACAGAGTGAGCAACAGAAACGCCGCTTATTTAGAAGCTTTGGCTACTCATGAGATTGGACATGTACTGCGACTAAATCATAGGTCGGATCACTCGATTATGAATAACTCTTGGTTAACGAGAATCACTGCTCCTACCCAAAACGACATCAATCAGCTTCGAAACATCTATATTCGATAACTCTATTGCCCTCAAAAACAGACGATGCAAGGAACTCTTTTGGCTGTCGAGAAAGTCGACGGCCTTTTTGGATGAACAGCCCCACTCTTGATGATAGACTCCTTTCCTTCTCATTCAACAGCGTATACTATTATAAATATTCCTTACAATTCGCAAAGGAGAATCCCAATGAATAATCAAATTCTCAGTACGCGCCTGACTCTCACTAAAGTGGCATTACCCGATTGGGAGCTGATCCGCTCCATCTATTCCAACCCGACACTAATGGAGCATATCGGAGCGACCATGAGCGAAGAAGATATTCGCCGTAACTTCGAGAAAGAACTCGCTCCGTGGAGCCTCGAATCCACCCACTGGCTAACCTGGATCATACGTGAAAGCGACTCTGGTAACGACGTTGGCTTGATTAGCATCTGCACCCGTAACCTGGAAAATCTCACTGCGGAAGTAGGCTTCATCATACTGGATGGATTTAAAGGCAAGGGCTATGCAACGGAAGCAATCAGACGCGTATTTGATTTCGCTGTAGATACTTTTGGATTCAAAAAATTTACGGCTGTTTGTTCCGAAGAGCATGTGGTTTCCCGACGCGTTTTGGAGAAAGCCGGAATGAAGCTAGATGAAATCGTGCCCGAAAGCACTGAAATTGCGGGCACGATGGTGAATGACTGTTTTTATTCGTTGGAGAGATAAGCGGATGGTTTGCTTACATTGCTTTTGGCGGTAGTGTGCTCGGTGGAATCGTCGCCTTTGAACCAATATAACGATTTCTAGCTGCACCTAGACCAAATACAAACAGCAAAATGGACGCACAAACCAAAAGTAGAAGTGGAACAGTCCAGCTATCCGTTACATCATGCAGATATCCGAAAAGGGTCGGTCCTATTGCAGCAAGTAGGTATCCAACTGATTGAGCCATACCGGACAGCTCTGCAGCCTGTTGAGCATTCTCTGTACGTAAGCCAAAAAACATCATCGATAAACTAAATGCAAAACCTCCACCAATTCCTATCATGATGATCCACCAAACAATAAAATTCGCGCTTCCGTAAAGTAATCCAAGCGTTCCACTTAAAAGCAAAATGGTCGTAATCGTAACTAATGAACGTTGACTAGACATACGCCCTGCGATAATCGGAACGACAAAAGTAAAGGGAAGCAAGGCTAACTGCATCATGGAAAGTAACCAACCAGATTGATCTGAACTTGTTCCTTGCTGTTTTAAGATTTCAGGTAGCCATGTGATAAGTACATAGAAAACCATAGACTGGAGTCCCATAAACAAGGTTACTTGCCACGCTAATGCGGAACGCCATAAATTCACACTGCTATCCGCCGATTGATTTTGAACGGTGGCTGTTTCCCTATTGCGGCGTTTCACTTGAGGTAACCAAAATAATACGGATGCCAAACTAAGAATGCCCCATATACCCAATGCCCCTTGCCATCCAACTCCTAACCCAACTGCAATGGGAACACTAATACCAGATGCTATTGCTCCCAATAGATTCATAGAAACGGAATATACACCAGTCATTAAGCCAATTCGTCTAGGAAACTCTCGTTTAATAAGGCTAGGCAACAATACATTCGAAACGGAAATTGCAATTCCAAGAACAGCAGTACCGATATATAAAGTAGTAATTCCTGAGACAGAACGCAAAATAACCCCAAAAGTAAGAAGGATGATGGAAATTAGAATCATTCCTTCTACTCCAAACTTTCGTCCTAATTTAGGAACAATAGGAGAAAAAAGTGCAAAGGCTAATAGGGGCAACGTGGTAATCATACCTGCCAGCGTATTCGAAATATGAACATCGTCCCTAATAAGACCAACTAGAGGCCCCACCGAGGTTAACGGAGCCCGTAAATTAACTGCAATAAATATAATACCTACAATAACCACCCAAGCTGCTGATCTAGTAACATTTGTCTTTGATTTTATCTCTTGAGTGCTCATAATTTTCCCTCCTTCATTCGAGGCTGAAACAAAAAGTATATTATAATATGCTTTTTGTCTAATAAAACATACTATAATATAACATTCAATAAATGTCCAATACCTATCCTCTCTAATAAATCACAACAAAAAATAACCCTCTAGCAACCATTCGGTCGATAAAGGGTCTTAGTCGTCGTAGTCTATCAAAATACAGGGGATAGATTTTTAGCCCCCGTATTTCAATATAATATGGATCACTACAAGCTCGTCAGATTGATTGATATATGAATGTGTGCCATCTGCACAAAAACTAATCGAATCATATTGATTCAAGAGGTATGACTCATTATTTACTTGAATGGAAAGCGTTCCCGACATGACTGTCGCAATTTCCGTTGTATTGTGGTGATGCTTCTCTGGATAGTATGAGCTATTCGGTTGTAAATAAGCTCTATACGTTTCCATTTCATTACTTATGTTTTGAAAGATTGGCTCAATTACCCAATCTTTATTCTCCCCAGCAATTCTGAGTCCCTTCCCAGCTCTGGACAGATTCACACTGTTTTCAGTTGAGAACAGAGCCAAGAGTGGTATAGATAAGCATTTCGAAATTTTCCACAACACCCCGATAGTTGGGTTGGTTTCTCCACGTTCAATATTTCCCAGTGTCAGCTTGCTCACACCGGATAATTCCGATAAATCTTCAAGGCTCAAATGTTTCTCTTTACGAATTTTTTTTAATACCCCTCCAACCTGTAAAACAACTTGTTTGGGATCATCGGTTTCTAGATTCACGTTAAGCCCCCCTTTGCAATATCGACGGAAACTATAAAAAATATGCTAGTAGCATTTCATATACTATCGTGGATGAAATTATACTAAATATACCAGATCATCAATCACAACCCCATAAAAAAGAAACCCTTCCTGCCGAAACAGAAAGGGCCTCCTCCAGCTGATCTGCTACTTAAACCAGCCTTTTTCCTTAGAATGCATAATCGCTTCAATTCGATTGCTCACACCGAGCTTGTCGAGAATGACGGAGATGTAATTTCGCACAGTCCCTGTCGTAATGTACAGCTGGCTGGCAATCTCCTTGGTGTTCTTCCCATCAGCGATCAAGAGCAGGACTTCCTTTTCCCGCACCGTCAGCGGATTCTCCTGGCCGTATGCCTCATCCACCAGCTCAGGCGCATAGATTCGTCTGCCTGCCATGATACTGCGAATCGAGCTGGCCAACTCTTCGCTCGGACTGTCCTTAAGCAAGTAGCCGTTTGCACCTGCTTTTAGCGCTCGTTCAAAGTATCCTGGACGGGCAAAGGTCGTGAGAATCATCACCTTGCAGCCGCTACCTTTCAATTCTTCGGCAGCGTCTAATCCGCTTTTGACCGGCATTTCGATATCCATGATGCAAATGTCGGGTTGATGCTGATGCACGAGTTTGACCGCATCTTCACCGTTACTAGCTCGCCCGACAACCTTCATATCCTCTTCCAAATCGAGCAGGGAAGCAAGGGCTCCTAAAAGCATCCGCTGATCCTCTGCAATGACAATGCGAATCATCCTCCCGCCTCCTGTTCTGGTTGTTTGAAGACATTGGGTACCCGAATCACTAGCTGTGTTCCAGACTCCGAGGACTGGATTTCCATGCTGCCGTTGACAAATTCCAGCCGTTCCTTCATCCCACGTAAACCGTTGCCTCGGTAGACCAATTCCTCCGCCATTCCGATCCCATTATCCGTTACGCTTACGACGAGGTCGGTGCGAGTGGACTCGATGACAATGGAACAGTCCGTGGCATTGCTATGCTTCACAATATTGTTAACTGCTTCTTTCAGGCACATACACAACACGTTTTCCGTCATCAGCGAAGTGTTGGTTAGATTCGTGTCGCCTTCCAGCACGAATTCAATTTCCGCTGCCTTGAAAATTTGCTTGATCCGAAACATCTCATCTTCTAGCCGCGTCCCACGCATTTGCGTGACCATTTCCCGCACTTCTTTTAAAGCGATACGCGCCGTCTGCCTGATTTCCTCTAGCTCCGTTCTCGCCAGAGCAGGATTTTTGTTGATCAGCTTGTTCGCCAAATCGCTTTTCAACCCAATCAAGGAGAGCTTCTGCCCCAACGTATCGTGCAAGTCACGGGCAATGCGTTGGCGTTCCTCGAGCTTGACCAGCTCTGAAATCCGCTTGTTCGCATGCTCCAGCTCTCCTTGCAGCTTCTCTCGCTTATTCCAGTTGTACGTGGTCACGGGCAAGAGAATGACAGCTATCATGCTAACCAAAACAAACGGAAGCTGGCCAATCAATTGCGCATTTTTGGTGAAAAAGCCGATGTTAACCGATATGGTAGTGCTAATCAAATGAATCGTGTACAGCGTAACAAAGCCGATCTTGTTCTCGATATTCCCGATAAAAAATGCCAGGAAGAGCGAGAAATACACATAGCCGAACATCAAGGTCATGGCGATGGATATGATAATCTGCACACTCGTCCAAAAGTAAATCAGCCAGCCCTTTGACAGGAAGGAGAATACATAGCAAATGAAAAACAGAATGATCATGATGATTCCGATCACCGCTTCGTACGTCGAGGATGACCGGAAGATGAAATAGAATGGCAGGATGTAGAAGACAACCCACACATAAGGGCTCAAGCCCGTATTTTTTTGAAGAATGTGATACCACTTCTGCTTCTGCATACTTGCCCACCTTTTCTTCGCCACTCTCTCAAGTGTATCGGAATTCAAAGGTTAATGGCAGGCTTATTTTCCTTCCAAACTCGGTTTAGAGCCTTGGAGTGCATCCATGATCGCTTCAGATCGAGCAGCAGCCAATCGCTTGATGCCTTTGAAGCTCACAAAACGCTTGTTGCTCTCATCCCATAGATGAAAACGCAGGCACTGCAAGCTGGACGCCAGTGTAATCGTTGTCGCCATGTGAAGCGGCGGTGTCTCGTTATGTGCTTCTTCCAGGTTGTAATTCGGTACGCGTGGGCTTAAGTGATGGACGTGGTGAAAGCCAATATTGCCCGTGAGCCATTGCAAAACCTTCGGCAGCTTGTAGTAGGAGCTTCCTTCTACTGCTGCTTTCACGTAACTCCACTCTTCTTCGTTCTCAAAGTACGAATCCTCATACGTATGCTGCACATAAAACAGCCAAATCCCAAACAATCCTGAGACAAAAAAGATCGGACCTTGAATCAGCAGGAATGCTTGCCAGCCAACCGCCCAGATTAAAAGCCCATAAAGACCGGCCAATAGCACATTCGTTAAATACGTATTCAACCGCTCTTTGCGGCGAGCTCGCTTTACATTAAAACGATATTGGAGCAAAAAGACAAAAATAGGACCCAAACCAAACATAACGATCGGATTACGATAAATCCGATAAGTAATTTTTCGCCAGGTAGAAGCTTCGAGATATTCATCAACAGTCAACATCCACAGATCACCTACGCCTCGTTTGTCGAGGTTGCTACTCGTTGCATGATGAATATTGTGACTATTCTTCCACTGTTCATACGGAACGAGGGTAAGTACACCAGTAATCGTCCCCACGATGTCATTCGCCAGACGCTTTTTGAAAAAGGATTGGTGGCAGCAATCGTGGCAAATGATGAAGGTACGGATGACGAAGCCAGCTGCGACAATGACGATAGGCAGCGTGAGCCAATAGGAAACAGACAGACTGAGATAAGCACCGTACCAGAGTAGAATCAGTGGAACTAGCGTATTGATCAGCTGTCGGATACTTTTTTTCATATCTGATTTTTCAAAGGGGGCAACATTCTTTTTCAACTCGGCAATGTTGGCTTTATGCATCAATTGTTTCCTCCTCGATCAAAGCGTACAGGGACATGTAAATTCACCGGACGCATATTCTATCTTTATTGTAGAAAATAGCGTCTGTCCGCTGTAGTCATAAACGTCAAGTCGAGGACATGACAAATGTCATGGTTGAACAAACGACGGGGAAATTTAGGGTGCGTAAACCAAGCGGGACATCCCATATTATGCCAAAAAAAGACCCCATCCATACTTCGGATGAGGTTTTTGGCTTTGACGACTTATTCTTCTTACTTCACATCGAGGCGCTTCATGATATCTTCGAGCAGCAAATTCGCTGCCTTGATGCCGCCTGCTTTGTTCCAGACCGTTTCGTCTACTTGGAAAACTTGATTGGTCTTCGCCACATTCAGCGATTTGAAGACTGGGCTTTCCATCCATTTTTTCGCGTTGTTCGCAACGTCTTTCGATTCTTTCGTTGGCTCCGTTACCCAGTAGAACAGGATGTCCCCGTCCATAGCGGACATACCTTCTTCGCTGATCATTTCTGCAAAGTTGTTTACGTCCTGGGAAGCTGGACGTGCGAGTCCCAGCTGATCGAGCAGCACACCGCTAAAAGTATCTTTTTGATAGATTTGTACGCCTTTTTTGGAGAATTTCGCTACGGATACTTTCGTAGAAGCTTTAGGACCCAGCTTTGCTTTCACAGCAGCTACACGGTCGTCGAATTCTTTCAGGACTTGCTCGCCTTCCGCCTTCTTGTTCAGTGCTTCTGCATAGAGCGTGAAGTTGCTTTTCCATCTACCGGACAGCTCTTCAGAGAATACGGTTGGAGCGATTTTGGACAGTTGATCGTAAATCTTTTCATGACGTACTTTGTTTCCGATGATCAAATCAGGGCTCAGGCTTACAATCGCTTCGAGATTGGGCTGGTCTTCGAAGCCCAACACTTCTACGCCTGTCATCTCATCTTTGATGTGAGGATACCATGGATCTTCATCCCAGGACTGTACAGCAGCGATTGGCTTAACCCCAAGTGCAAGCAACGCTTCGGTACCTTCATTAGTCAAAATAACCACGCGTTCTGGTGTTCCTTTAATTGGAGTGGTGCCCATTGCGTGTTTCACTTCACGTACTTCATTAGAATCGGCTGGTGCTGATTGCGCTGATGCTGGAGTAGCCTCAGTCGTCGTTCCCGATGCAGCTGGCGTCTGTTGAGCTTGATTGGCATTGCCTCCGCAACCGGCAAGGACAACCAGTAAGCACAGCGCGAAGAAGCTGGTCATGATGTGGCGCATGGTACGTAAACTGGTCTTACTTTTCATATCGAGAATGCCCCCACTTCTGCTTATCAACTTAGTGATAACAATTATCAATTGATAGTATATAGAGACTCCTCTTGCTTTTCTATGGACGTGATTGTCTAATTGCCATGGACCAAATTACCACTGTGCGATCTGTAGAAAATACGCTGTGCTCCTTTGAATCGTATGCTCTCTGCCAAATGGACCCCATGGGTCCCATTCGTGATTGGCGGGATGGTACACTTTGTTTTCCCGCACCGCACGCAAGTCTCTCCACAGCGGGTTGTTCCAAAGCGCTGCCACATGCTCCCGTTCGCTCCAGAACACGATGATTCTCTCCGGGTTCAATTCGATCAGATCATTGAGCGCATGTGGTTTATAGGCTGCGTGGGTCACATTCGGATCAGGCGCAAATCCAAGCTTGTAATAAAACAAGTCAGCAAGGGCGTGCCCCTCTACACCATACAGGCGCACTTCATCCGCAAGCACGCGAATCATGGTCCATTCACCCGTGCGTGTAATCGGCAGTAGTGCCTCTCTTGCTTGTTTTTCTACTTTGTCGATATGCTTGATAATTTTCTCTGCCTGACTCTCTTTCTTGAAAAGCGTCGCCAATTTGGTTTGGTAGTCAATCCAGTTCGGATAGCCGTCAAAGGAGACCGTTCCTTTTATTTTCTCCCAGTCTCCTGCCTCTCGATTGTGGAAAAAATTCATCCTGACGATCACATCAGGCGACAAAGTCAAAATCTCTTTCGGATCGATCAATTGCTCTGCATTCAGTGCTTTTGTCCCGCGCAACTTTTGCTGCAAATAAGAAGGAAAGCCCGTCCTCGTTTCAAAGTAGTTCGGGAAGGAGGGGGCAGCAATCGGCTGAATGCCCATCGCAAGAAAATGATCCTGCAAAAACAGCTTGCTGACCACGACTACCCGCTGGTCACTTTGCTTCATATAAATTTGCGGTGACAATCCTTCTCGTTTTTTGAAGAGTCTACTAAAATACAGCTCATCGGAGTAACCTACGTTACGAGCCACATCCTTCACACTTCCTCCAGAATGGGCAAGCAACTCCTTAGCATGCTCCATCCGCAGCCCAGTCAAATACTCTCCAGGTGTCATTCCCGTCTCACGTTTGAAAGCACGGCAATAAGAGCTGGGGGTCAACCCCGCCAGTTTCGGCAAGCTTCCCAATTCTAGTGACTCGCGGTAGTGTTTTTGCATGTAGGCGATGGTCTCCTCAATCGCTCCAATGCCCTTTTCTTCTTGCTTTTTCTGTTCATCATGAACAACACCAAGCAGTTCGTAGAGCAATGCTTGGCTCCGTAAAAAAGAAGAGTAGTCCCGCTTCCGTGTCAATTGCGAGAGCTCCTCCAATACCGTCAGGAATGAGGCGGGAGTAGAGACAGCCAAAACCTTGACTTCTTTCCTCTCGGGAGCGCTCTCATGCTGATCGTGTCTCGCTTCCACGTAATGCAATCTGTATATGTGCAACGGTCCTGATTGGCACCGCAATTCTTCTATCTTCGTCGTCGGGCGCAACAACAAGAGCTTTCCGGCGTCGAGCAACTGCTTTTGACCATCAACCGTAATCTCTGCACTTCCTTCTGCCACATAGCAAAGGACATGGGTGTTTACTTCCACCTGACGCAGGTGAAAATCTTTCAATCGCTGTTTGCGAAAGGCGGTCATCAAAAAGCCAGGATAATCTTGATTAATCGTCAACAGATTCACATCCTTCTATCACCGGAAATAGCAAGAAAAAGTAGACAAGCTGATTGCCAGAATCAGCCTGTTCTACTTTCATCATGTTGGAGATCTTTCTATTTGGCAAGTACCTGCCTATCTATTGTGAGGAACGAGTCGAACGGAACATCAGCAAGAACAAATAGGGCGAGCCTAGCAACGCCACTACGACCCCCGCCGGAATATCCTTCGGGATCATGACGATCCTTCCCAGCAAATCAGATGCAGCCAGCAATACTGCTCCAAGCATAGCTGAGACAACAACTGCACGTCGATGATGAGGTCCAACCAGCATGCGTGCTGCATGCGGAGCGAGAAGACCGATAAATCCTACGGCTCCGACACTGGCAACTGACGCTGAAGCGAGCAGCACGGCAATGACTGCTACAGACAACCTCGTCATCCGCACCTTTAACCCCAATCCAGTCGAGCTCTCGTCGTTAAATGACAAGAGGTCCACCCGACGTCCTAACCACCACGCTATCGGTGCTAAAACGAGAATCGTAGGCAACAGGCGGCCTACTTCCATCCATCCCCGCCCGTATGTACTTCCTGCCAGCCAAGTGAGAGCAGGCGCTGCCAAGATCATGGAATGTACGATCAAGATATTGATAAGAGCGGCACCTGCGGCAGAAACCGCAATACCTACAAGTGTCAAGATGATTGGATTGAGTCCCCTTCTCCAAGAGACCGCGTACACAATCGCAGCAGAGATGATTCCCCCTACAACAGCACCAAGCGGCATCCAAGCCGAGAGTTGAGGAAACACGAGGAGCACGACAATCGCCCCTACACCCGCACCGCTCGTGACACCGACAATCTGCGGATCAGCCAGCGGATTACGTACTGCACTCTGCATGAGACTTCCACTGATCGCGAGTGCCACACCTGCCAACATCGCTGTCAACAGTCGCGGCATCCGAAGCTCAAACACCAATTGACTGTACATCTCGTTTCCTTGTCCCATGAAAATGGCGATGATCTCTGTCCACGGCAGGTACAAGTTTCCGCTAGACAAGCTGAGCATCCAAACGACTACGAGCAGCACAACAAGCGTGCACACAATCAACGGATACGAAACTTTGCGTTGTGCTCCTCCGACGCTCATCGAGCCTCCAGTCCCAGCGCTCATGCTGCGCGAGACACGCAAAGCCAGCCAAATCAACCACGGTCCACCAATAGCTGCCGTGATGGCTCCTGCTGGAAGTTCACCATAATGATTGATGAACATACGTGCAATCGTATCGGAAGCTACAAGCAGTGCTGCCCCCCAAATGGCACATAGCGGCAACAGCCATCTATGCTGCGTGATGCCTGACAATCTCACCAGATGCGGAGCCACGAGTCCGATGAAACCGATTGGTCCGACCACACTGACACTGACGCACGTAATCAAGATCGCAATAAACATGGTGAAAAGCCGTGTTTTCGCCACCTTTTGCCCCAATGACTTCGCCGTTTCTTCATGAAGGCTAAGTACATCGAGCTGCCTGGCCATGAAAAAGCTGACCATAATCCCAGCTACAATCCAAGGCCAACTGAATTCTACACCCGACCAGTCATTTTGCTTTAAGGAGCCTGAGCCCCAGAGGAAAATGCCATTTGTCGTCTCTTCGTTAAACAAGATGATGGCACTCGTCAAGGAGGAGTATACCAAGGTGACAATCATCCCGGACAATGCCACACGTACTGGCGTACCTTTGCGCCCGCCAGACATGAAGTATACGGTAACCGCTGCGAGTATTCCGCCCAGCATCGCAAATGGAAGCGGGTGTTCATGCAAGAATGATGGCCAAAAGACCATCCCGAACACCACGAAGAAATACGCACCCGCATTTACGCCAAGTGTCGTTTCCGAAGCGAGCGGGTTTCGTGTCACCGTCTGCATCAATGCTCCGGCAATAGCCAATGCTGCACCCGATAAAAGCCCCATGACCGTTCTCGGAAGCCTGACACCTTGTATCATATGGTGATCAGAAATGTCTTGCGGAGCAATAATAGCCTGTACAACAGAACGCAGAGATATGTCTGCCATCCCCTGTGTCAAACTGACAAATGTAAGCACCAACAGAGCGACAAGTCCACTCCCTAACATCAAGAACAATCTCCAGCCCCCTCTTTGTGAGGAAGTGGCTGGAGTGATGTCAGTTCGTGTGAATATTTTATTTTTGGCTAAACTCATTATTTTGCCAACAGATCTACAACTTTATTCGCGAGAATCTTTGCAGACATGGTACCACCGTAAGGCCACAAATCTCCGCCCAAAGCATAGACGCGATTTTCTTTCACAAAAGTAAGGCCGTTCCAAACCGGGTTGTTCTTCAATTGCTTCTCAATCACGTTGTCATCATCTTGAATGATATGGAGGAAATTCGCATCCTGCAACGCTGGAAGTGCCTCTACATCTGCCAGTGTCAATCCTGTTTGCTCAAATTTCTTAGGCTTATACTTATTTGTCAGACCAATGTTAATCAAGATGCTTGCTGCTGTAGAGTTATCCGTAGACAAGCGGAATTCTACGGCATTTTGACTGCTGTAGCCCATCGCGAGGACAAATGGAACTTTATCTGCACCAGCTTTGGTCAGCTTTTCTTTTGCTTCCGCATAAGTCTTATCGAGGTCTTTCAAAGCGGCCTCAGCTTCTGCATTTTTACCCGTAATATCCGCAAGTTGCTTGAAAATCTCGATCATTCGATCATACTGTGATCCCTGACCTTCAGCAGGATTCGTATCAAAAGCAATCGTTGGAGCGATTTTGCTCATTTCGTCGTAATTGGCTTCTACATTTCGTTTAATACCGATAATCAAATCTGGCTTCAACATCATGATTGATTCCAGGTTTGGTGAAGTACGACTCCCTACATCCACTACTTCTGGAGCAATCTCCACAGGGAGCTTCACCCATTTTTTCATATTAGGAATATCTGCAATCCCTACAGGCTGAATACCTAGAGCCAACAAATGCTCTGCTGAGCTCCATTCCAATGCAACGATACGCTTCGGAGTACCCTTGATAGTAGCCTCTCCCATCGTGTGCTTCACTGTGCGCACTTGCTCTTCAGCCGGCTTCGCCGCGTCAGGCTGAGCAGTAGCAGCTTGGTTGGAACTAGATTGTGCAGTTGACCCAGCATTGCCGCAAGCAGCGAGTAACAGCATCGTAGACAAAAATACAAGCATCACTGGTAATTTCATAAGACGCATGAAAAAATTCCCCCTTACTTTTCTAGGTGTTACTTCGAATGATAAAGGACATGTCTTCCAGTTAATTATGATAATGATTATCATTATCTTTGTCAATGATGGAATGTGTATATTATTTTTCAACTGCTTTCGTCAGGGAAAAAACTTCTTGAAATCACTTTCAAGTGTTTTACTAAGACTGCGTTAGAAGAAGCGCATTTCCAGTCCAAGCGCCTCTGGAGCCCTCCCCAGCGCAGGAAAAAATGGCGGGGAATTTCAGCTTCACTTATGAAATACTTCCTCGAAACTTCTACGTTTGAAGCGCTCCCGCCATTTATTCCGAAGCGGACAGTCCATCCCCCCATGCGGGGCGGAGGCCGAAGCGTAGACTGGGAATGCGCTTCTTCCCCCACAACAACTCCGATTAGAAAGCAAAAAATCCCCCTCAAATGAGGAGGATTTTTATTTATGCTTCTTTTGGCAACACAATTCCACGATAAAGCTGAACCGTGATGTAATAGTAAATCGCATAGATCACAACGAAAATCAGTGTTGGAATCCAGATGTTCAGATACGGATCCAAGAGGATGAACGAGAACATCTCCATACCGATCAATACGTGCATCAGACCGATGATCGCCGGGAAAATGAATACCATGAACAGCTCTTTATAGATCGAGCCTACGAGCAACGATTGACGTACGCCGATTTTACGCAGCATGCTGTAACGGTCTTTGTCACGGGAAGCACCAGACAAGATTTTGAACATCAGGCAGCTCGCCATCATCGCCAGGAAGGCCATTCCGAGGAAGAAGCCCATGAACATCGTCCCGCTTGTGAAAATATACATGCCCGCATACGTGTTGTATTTGGAAGATGTATAAACGTCTTTGGCTTCCACATTTGTGATAGAGCCAATCAATTGCTTTTGACGTTCATCCATTGCTTTTAATTCCTGCGTGTATTTCAAATAGTCGTCTACCTTAGCAAGGAGAACCTTGTGTTCACTTCCAGCGGTTTTCTCATACGTCGCCTGATCCACCACCAGAACAGATTTGCCCTCAAGCATCTGGTAGTTGATAAAATTGGTGAATAACGCTTTGTCCCAATCCTCAGGAATGGCATCGTATTTACCTTCGTCTGCTTTTGACGCACTTACGATATACGCTTCTTTCGGAAGCGGATCTGTCACAAGTTTTGGCTTGTTGTCAGCAGAGTAATCTTGAATGCTGTTCGTGGAAATCGACAGCGGATTTGCCAGTAAGTCTTCCTTCAAGTAGTAATACGCCTTGTCGTCGACTTTGTATCGATACGTATTTTGCTCCAGCACGTTCATTTTTTTCAATGCCTGATAATCCGCTTCAACCGGATCATGCAGATTCACGTCATACACATGGAACACCGTAGTAAACAAATTGACGTTTTGCTGGAACGCCAAGCCCCCTGCCATCGCCCCGACACCAAGTCCGATCAACATTGCTACTGTACCAAGGATTTTGGTCAGGTTGTTCACCCGAAAACGCAGCTGAGCAAAGGTAAATGCGTTCAACTTGCTATCATTCAGCTTTTTATTTTTCTTCAAAGCCTGTACAAGAACTGGCAGTAACGAGATGAAAATTAAATACGTCCCGAGTGTGCATGAAATTGCCCCTACGATAAAGCCGAGTGCCTGCAGGTACATAAGCAAGTGCAAGCATGTGTAGCCCAGAGCCAACAGGATAACTCCAAGGATAGCGACTAAAACCGCTCCGATTCCTTTTGCCTTGATATTGTCATTTTGCTGCTCGGCACGGATGAGAGCGAGCTCTGTTGCACGAGCCAAACGAGTCGCATTGATCGTGGATGTGATGATAAACAGGATGAGGAAGAATCCCCATGTCATCCAAAACGCTGGCAGATAAAAAGGATAATACCCATCTGTGGAAATCTCCAGCATATTCATGAGCAAGACGCCGATACCGCTTGCAAGCGCAATACCAACCAGGCTACCGATCACTAAGGAAATGATTCCCATTGTCAATGTTTCCAGGAACAAAATCTGGCTGATTTTCCCCTTCTTCGCCCCTAAGACCATGTACATTCCGAGTTCTTTGCGCCGTAGCGAGAGTAGGAATGAGTTGGCATAGAAGATATAAAAAATCGTGATAAACGCCAGCAGGAACGCCCCTACATTGAAAACGATCTGAATCGAAGAGATCATCGAGTTGTTTTTCGTGTAATCAGAATTAAGGGCAAGCGTCTGGAACATGTAAAAAATCGAAATGGAGATGACCAGACCCACGAGCAGAACCAGATAGTCCTTCATCATCTTCCGCATACTGGACAAGGATAGCTTTAAAAGCATGAAACGTTACCCCCTAGCGTACATCATGTGATGCACCTAGCTCGGCCAGTACATCCAGAATTTGTTTGAAAAATTGCTGACGATCCCCCGTACGTTGAATCTCGGTATACAGCTTACCGTCTTGAATGAACAAGATACGTTTGCAATAACTCGCAGAAAAAGCATCATGCGTAACCATCATGATGGATACTTGGTGGTTCTCATTCAAATCTGTCATCGTTTCCAGCAAGCTTTTCGCATTCTTCGAGTCGAGAGCGCCTGTCGGTTCGTCTGCCAGCAAAATCGCAGGATCATGCACAAGTGCCCGTGCTGCTGCAGCCCGTTGTTTTTGTCCCCCGGAAATTTGAACCGGATATTTTTGCAAAATCTCTTCGATCCCGAGTGTTTGTGCTACTTTACTTACTTTGTTGCTGATCTCATTGGAAGGGACACCTTGCAGAGACAGCGGCAATGCAATGTTCTCGTACACAGACAAATTCTCTAGCAGATTGAAATCTTGAAAGATAAAGCCGAGCTTTTGCGAGCGAAAATCTGCGAGCTGATCACGCTTCATCTGTGTAATGTTCGTTCCCGCAATTTCAATAAAGCCTTCCGTTGGACGATCCAGTGTGGAAATCACGTTGAGCAGAGTCGTCTTACCCGAACCGGATGGACCCATGATTCCCACGAACTCTCCTTTATCTATGGTCATCGATACGCCTTTTAAGGCATGCGACTGGCTTTCACCTTTTGTCCCATATATTTTTTGAACGTCTTTCACTTCTAGTACAGCAGTACTCATTATACGTTCCTCCATTCTTTCTATTGGCTAGCGTTCGTTGTTTCCGTCGCCATTAACTGTAACCAAATTCCAGAGTAGGAGCTATTGATGTTCCTTACAGTTTTCTTTACATTTTGTAAGGTTTATTTCGTGAGACGAAAAAAAGCCATCCGAGGAGGGATGGCTTCCGTTGTAAGCTATTTTTTACTTTTGTTCTCTTCGTGTCTTTTGATCAACATATCTACAAACATATCAATCTGTGCTGTGATCGCGATTGGGTCATAGCGATAGAATGTATCGAAGTCATTGTAGAAAATATGATTGTTCTTGGCAGCAGAGGTTGCATTCCAGACAGCGGACTCCTGTAAGGTTTTCAAGGCTTCGCTATTCTTTTCCGGGTTGTAGAAAGTCACGAACATGTAATCCGCAGCGTATTCTGGCAAGGTTTCCATGGACAGCTGTACGGTTTGCTCTTTGGATTTGTCAGCGTGTGGCATTTTCAGCTTCAATGCATTGTACACGGTTTGACCACCGCGTCCTGCGTTGTCACCGAAGATCCACAAATCTCCTTTGTTGGTCAGCTCGTAGAGACCCACAGTCGCATTCTCATCCACGATGCCTTTCAACTTTTCGCGACCCTCGGCAGCCTTCTTGTCAAAGTCTGCAATGAACTTGTCTGCCTTTTCTTTATCGCCAACCACTTCTCCGAACAATTTGACCGTATCGTAAATGTTTGTCGCCGTACCGTATGGGAGATAAACGGTTGGAGCGATTTTGGACAAGGCTTCATAATTGTCATCATACATGACGACAATGAGGTCAGGAGCGAGCTCTAACGTTTTCTCCACATTGATCCGCGGACTACCTACGTCCTGCGCATTTTTTAATTGTTCAACGGTAAACGGGCTTTTGAAAGCTTCTGTCTCTGCACCGATTACATTTCCGCCTACTGCAATCAACTCGCCTGCGTAGTAGTCTGTCACAATACGTTGTGGCTTGTCAGGAATTTGAATCGTTCCTTTTGGTGTTTCGATGCTGCGCATTTTGTTCTCAGCAGGGGCTTCTGTTGACTTGTCAGCTGGCTTGGAAGCAGAATC
Organism: Brevibacillus sp. FIR094; assembly: GCF_050477165.1. NCBI lineage: Bacteria > Bacillati > Bacillota > Bacilli > Caryophanales > Paenibacillaceae > Brevibacillus > Brevibacillus sp. FIR094. The sequence goes on from NZ_JBEAES010000016.1 coordinate 36,183, forward strand.
CGTCGCGGGTGCTGGAGCTGCCGTATTTGCTCCACCACATGCTGTCAAAAAAAGCGAGAACACAAAAATGACAGCAAAGACAGCGTTACTTGTTTTGTTCGTAGGCATGATGAGCCTCCCTTATGTACGTTTGTAAGATAGATGTAAGTAATGCTACTGTCGATATTGATTATCATTATCGACAAAACTATAACAAAGAGTATTTTTACTGTCAATCGCCCGAGCTTTGCGAAAATAGGTAAAAAAAATCCCTTTCTGCGAAAGGGATTAGTTGTGTGAGCGGCTTTGTTTGATCATATCGTCCATCTTTACAAAGGTGTAGCCTTTGCTTTTCAGACTTTCCAGTACAATCGGGAGTGCCTCAATCGTGTGGATGTCATCGAGCATATGCAGCAAAATGACACTGCCATTTTTCGTCTTGCTCATGACGCCATTTACAATATCCTGGGCGCTGTTTTTCTTGTCCCAATCCAATGTGGTGACATCGTACAACGCAATGACCTTGTAACCCGTGGCTGCAATGACTTTGGCTGTATGATCGTCTACTACGCCAGTAGGCGGACGGAACAGCATGACAGGCTGCTGTTGAATCGCTTCGGTAATGACCTGGTGTGCTTTGACCACATCCTTCTGCAATTCTTCCGTTGTCAGCGTCGTTATGACCGGATGGTTATAGGAATGGTTTGCCACATCATGTCCACCCTCCACCATCGCTCGCGCCAAATTCGGATTGTTCTCCACCCCTTTTGCTCGCAAGAAGAAGGTCGCTTTGACATCATGCTCTGCCAAAATATCTAATAGTTTCGTTACGGTTTTGTCGCTTCCCCAGTCATCAAAGGTTAACGCGATCTGTTTTTTATTTGTGTCGACTTGATAGACAAGCTCATACTTCGCATTTTCGAATTGTGGATTTAGTTTTGCGGCGTCAAAGCCTGGTATTTGTTCTAGCGGCTTGCGTTCACCACCGTTTTTTACCATCTCACTGAGTGGGACAAACTGATAGCCGATATCCGCTGCTGCCTTGGCGATCAATGGAATGGCCGGAATCACCTCAGGATTGATGTCTGTATTGAGTGAGATAATGCTGCCTCTGGACATGTAGCGAGTTATGTAATCTCCGATGTTTTTGGCGTCTTTCTGCAAATCACGGTCCTTCGGGTTGATGTTGTAGCTGACGACTGCTTCCATCCCGAGATGGGCGGCTGCCAAACGAACGTCTTCTGTCACATCGCCGGATTTGGTTCGCACATAGCGAGGCGAAATACCCGTCTCGCGTTTGATTACCTCATTACTCAACTGAATCTCCCGATAAATCTGCTCGTAGCTGAGCTTGCTTATGTCTAGTTGATTCAGTGTGTTGTTTTGAATTTCATGACCGCGGGCCAAAATGTCCTTGGCGATGTTGGGTTCCTCGGCGACACGTATGCCTGGGAGAAAAAAGGTTGCTTTGATCTTATGAGTATCTAGCTGTTCCAATAGACTTTTCATCATCTTATCGTCGCCCATGCCGTTAAACGTCAGAGCTAGTTCCTTGCGCCCCGTGTATACGGAGGACAGCACCTTGCTTTTTTCACCCGTGTATCGGGTGATTTTCTGTGTCTTCTCTATCTTCTGGCGCTCAGTGGATTCATCTTTACTCGTAAACATCGAGCAGCCGGAGACGAGTACAACTGCCATGAGCAGTGCAATTCCTTTGCACAGTTTGGTGGAAATTATCATTCAGGACTCCTTATCAACTGCCATAGCTAAAATTATACTCTGTTTAGCAATTTTGGTAGAGTAGATAATCTTTCCATTTGGTAACAAAAAGAGGCGGATTTGCTCCGCCTCTTTTTTCTTCCGTTTCTGCTTACTCCTGAATACTCACCTTGCCGCCATCTGCTAGCAGCGTCTGTCCTTTTACTACAACTTTATCTCCATTCGCTAGGCCGGATACTACTTCAATCAACTCGCTTGTCGAGTTGCCCGTCGACACTTCCACTTGCTTGGCTGTTTCCCCTTCCAGCTTGAACACATATTGTCTGCCTTCACGATCAAATACCGCCTTGCGAGGAATGACGAGCGACTTTGCTCCTTCTGAGCCTTGGGGGAAGGTTATATTCACGACCATATCGGACTTCAATTCATTAGAAGCATTCGGAATCGTGATTTCTACTGGATAGGCTTTGAGCTGCGAATCCATGACCGGACTAATCGCCGTTACGTTTGCATCAATCGTTTTGCCTGTAGACTGCACGTTTACTTTGACGACTGTTCCTACTTTCACTTTCGTCACATCTGCTTCCGACAAATTCGCTTTGACCACAAGTGGATTCGTTTTGACGACGGTCACAATCGCTTGCTGTCCTGCCATCTGTCCTACTGCTCCGGTCACGCTTGCGACAAATCCATCGATTGGGGAGACAACCGTTGCATTTGCCAATTGCTCACGAGCATTTTGCAGTCTGACCTCGGACTCCGTTACACTCGCTGCCGATACTTGCACACCTGTTTTTTGTTTTGCGCCTTGCAGCTTCTGCTTTGCATTGTCATAGGAAATCTGGGCTTTTGTAAACGATGTATTTACCTCATCCATTTTCTCTGCAGCAATCGCTCCCTGTGCAAACAGCTGCTGATTACGTTGTTGATTCAATTTTGCGTCAGCAAGCGCTCGTTCTGCTTCCGTCAAATCATTTTGTGCTTCCACCAAGCCTTGGTTAGAGGTGCTGCCTGCTTGAGATAAATTCGCTTTTGCCACACGCAGAGCTGCTTCTTGTTCTCTTACGCTGTTAGACAGCTCGTTCGTATCGAGTGTAAACAATAGTTGTCCTTTTGTTACGGGCTGACCCAGCTTTACGGGTAGAGACGTAATTTTTCCACCGTTTTTGGGTGACATTTGGACTTCCTCACTCGGTGCCAATTTTGCTGTCAGTCCAGACTCAGATGTGACCACACCTTGTGCCACCGTTGCAACCTGTACAGGGGTAACCGTTTCTTCTGGTTGGGCAGCAGTCGGCGCTGCATTCTCCTGGCTTGCGCAGCCAGTAATCAAGGTGAAGGTAAGTAACGCCACAATCGCGATTCTTTTATTTATGATCATGAATGCTTCCTCCTCTTTTCTCATGCGTTTGTCGATTCCAAAGTGGTAAGGATTTTCTTTTCCTGCTTTTGCTTGCGTTTGTTACGTCTTTTTTGTCCCATCTCATCAAACCATACGGTAACCACAGGTACGAGTATGAGCGTGATCATGGTGGAGAAAATCAAACCGTACATGACGGTCGTAGCCATTGGCGCTTGAAACTCTAATCCAGACCCGGCAGCAACGGAGAGCGGAGCAATGGCCATAATCGTCGTGAGGGTTGTCATCAGAATCGGACGCAGACGAGCAGGTCCTGCATGTAATATCGCTTCATGTAACTCCCAACCCTTTTCACGCAACTGATTGATCAAATCGATTAATACAATCGCATTGTTCACGACCAGACCGATCAGCAAAATGTACCCGATCAAAACAGATACGGTAATAGGCGTGCCTGTAAATAAAAGCCCTAATATGACCCCAGTAAGGCTCGGGGGAACCGAGAACATGATGATAAATGGACTAAAAAATGATTCAAACTGAGCAGCCATGACCATGTACACAAGCACGACAGACAAGACAATCGCAATACCCAGATTCACAAAAGAATTTCCCATATCCTCGCTTTGCCCGCCCATTTCGATGGTGTATCCATCCGGAACATTCAGCTTATTGATGATACTCGTAATTGCTGTCGAAGCCGCTTGCAGGTCATCCCCGATCAAATCGCTTGTGACCTTCACTTCACGCGTCATGTTTTTGCGCTCAATTGATGGCGGTACATCGACTTTGCTGATGGTCGCTACGGATGTGAGGCTGATTTGAGCACCCGTTGGCGTGGAAATACGCAGGTTCTTCAAGTAATTGATATCTTCCTTATAGTCTTCTGGTAGCTTGAGATTGATATCAATTTCATCTTCGCCCGTACGATACTGGGTAACCGTTTGACCTTGGAAAGAAGTTCGCACAGCAGAAAGGATTTCATTTGTTGTCAATCCGTACAAGCTCGCCTTCTCTGTATTGACCTTCACATCGAACTCCTGACTCATTTCTTGAACACTGGTAGATACGTTCATCGTTCCCGGTACCTTGGCTATTTCCCCTTTCACAATCTCGCTCAGTTCCGTTAAGACGTCCAGATCATCTCCGCGAATTTCAATCGAGATGGCTGCTCCGCCCCCCATACCACCGGAAAGGGATTTCACCTTGATATCTGCTCCTGCAATATGCTTGACTTGCTCTTGCAGGCCAACAGCAATTTCCTCTGTCGATCGCTGTCTTGTAGAAATCTCTCCTACTAGCAGTTCGATCGTTGCGTTATGAGAAGTAGATGCACCGCTCTCTGAAATACCGTCGCCACCCCCGACCGAGGACTTGACCAATTTCTTTTCTGGCACTTGATTGACCACTTCTTCTACCTGCTTCATTATTTTTTCAGTTTCGGTCAGGACGGTACCCTTCGGCAGCTTGATCTCTACCTGGATTAATCCTTGGTCCATATCTGGGAAAAATCCTGCGCCGAGAGATGGAACTAGCATCAATGAGCCAATCAACATAGCAAAAGCAGATCCAATCACCGTTTTTCGATGACCCAATGCCCATTTAAGCACCCTTTGATAGCCTTTTTCCACTTTATGGAATCCGATATTAAACCAGATCAGTGGATTGAAGCCGCGATAGTTTTCGTGATTCGTATGCTCCGGTACTGCTTTTAACATGCGCGCACTCATCATCGGAACGAGCAAGAAAGTGAAAACAAGTGCTGCGATGTGTGAGAAAACGACCGTCAATGCTAACGGTGCGAAAAGCTCAGCAACAAGACCCTCTGTCAGCGCAATTGGTAAGAATACACAAATCTGTGCCAATGCGGATGCCATCACCGCGGTTCCTACTTCTTTGGAGCCGATCAATGCCGCTTCCATCATGCTCTTGCCCTGCTCCCGTTGACGGAAAATGTTTTCCAGCATAACGACAGCAAAGTCTACTAATGATCCCAATCCGAGCGTGAGACCTGCTAGGGAAATCAGGTTGATTGTTTGACCTGTCATGTACATCAAAAGGAAGGTCGATATGATCGATACAGGCAGGACAATGACCGCAATGAGCATAGACGACAGACTGCCCAAGAAGAAGAACAGCATGAGTACGCCAATGGCACCACCTGCCAGAGCATGTATCACCGTGTTGTCAACGGAGCTCTGAATGTATGTGGAGGTATCGAAAACAATACGTGTTTCTACATTTGCTGGAAGCGTGCTATTAATCTTCTCCAGCTCAGCCTTTACGTCTTTTGCGATTTTGATCGTATTGCCGCCAGTGCCTTTCATCACGGCAATTCCCAAGCTCGGCTTTCCATCAATGTAGCTCAGATTGGTCACTTCTTTGATGGTATCTGTTACGTTGGCAATATCACTCAATCGGATGAAGCTCCCACCGACAGAAATCGGAGTGACTGCAATCGTATCCACATTGGTGAATTCTCCTTGCACGCGAATACTGGTCTTTGAGTCACCTTCCCGTATTGCACCGGCTGATCCGGATACATTGCCGTTTGCAAGTGCTAACTTAATTTGATCCAATGTCAATCCATATGCGGCTAGTTTGGCTGGGTCCACGATGATGTCGACAATTCGCTCTTGCCCACCAGTGATGGTGACAGAAGCAACACCGTTAATTCGTTCCAAGCGGGACTTAATTACATCATCCGCGATTTTTTTCAGTTTGTTGACATCTTGATCGCCAGTTACAGCCAGATCAATAATCGGCTGGCTTGTCGGATCAAATTTTAACACCCTTGGTGAACCAGCTGATTCAGGCAAGCTCCCTCGGACCAAATCTACTTTATCTCGCATATTCAGCGTCGCTTGATCCATGTTTGTTCCCCACTTGAAATGGAGGATGACCGAGGAGGAGCCGTTAACAGAAGTTGATGTGATCTTGTCTAAATTCGGAACCGTGCCTAGTACATTTTCCATCGGTTTGGTAACCAGCTTTTCTACCTCAGCTGGAGCTGCCCCTTCTACAGAGGTAACAACTACGGCGACCGGAGAAGTCAGCGATGGCATCAATTCAACAGCCAAGCGAGGAAAGGTAACCAAACCAAAAATGAAGATCGCAACGGATATCATAATCATCGTCACCGGACGTTTAATGGACAGTTCTGATAGATTCAAAATTTTCTCACCTCTTCGTTTGTAGAGAGCTCAGCGTATCAGCTCAGTATTTCTTTCTCCAAAATAAGCGCGCGTATGGAATGCAGCGAAGCAGGTGTGCAAGCACTTCCTTCTTGTCCCGTCCAATTCGCTGGTACACGCTCCGTCAATGCTGCCCACACAATTCTCCGATCCGATTTATCACGAAATCTGCGCACCAAGTTCATCTGTTCCAACCGACTGATTAAACCTGAGGTCGTACTATACGAAAGATCAATCGCCTTGCTGATTTCTCCCATTGTTTTCGGGCTTATCGCGATTTGCTCCAGAATGAGAACTTGTTGCCAGGTGATATCACTTGAATCCAATGCTTGCATGGAAAGCGTGGAAAATACAGTGCTCGTTTCCCTTAGAATCTTCGCTAACTGAAACAGTTCGTTCATAAAAGCCTCCTACCCATTGTCTATTTTTCGGTCTATCGTTTGGGGAATTCCCCTCCACAGATCACATTGTACTTATACGTTTCGTCTCCGAAGTCTATCGGGTAGTCAAATTGTGGAATTTGATTTTATCTATCCAGAGATAGAAGACCGTACACCCGGAGATAGACGACAGCACATGCTAAAATGAAACTATAATGGGTACGTATTCCAAGAAAGGAGGTTTTCTTCTTGAACGCTTCAACTGCTTCTTTACGCTCCCGTTTCCTGCTCATTTGTTTTTTTGTATTGATCTCATTTTTTCTCATTCCAAATGCTTACATGCTTGAACCCACCATTCCATTTATCATCACTCTGATCATCATCATCTGCTTGCTGCTGATGTTTCTCAGGCCCAAAAATAACTGGAAACCTTTTCAAAAAGACATCGCCATTATCGTTCTTGGTACCGTGTCATTTATAAAGTTTCTATATGTAGGGGAAGAGGTCGGTCTATGCTTGCCATTGGTAGCTTTTATTGGATTTCACATCCTTGAACGCCGAGCATTGTACTATGCCACTTTTTTTGGCGTATGCTCCTTTTCTGTCATGTACTTTTATCAAGACCATATTTTTGAGGAGGTAGTAGGCTTTATCGTGACCTATATCGGATGGTATATCGGTGCACGAGGATTATCTCTTCAAAATCAAGCAAAGGAATCAAGTCAGCAGCATCTGAAACAATTACAAGAGGCACATGTTGAACTCCAGGAAGCCCATTCTGAACTTCAAGCAGCCTCTGTGAATACACTCCGTGCCGCTGTCCTGGAGGAGAGGACCAGAATCGCCCGTGATGTTCACGACGCCTTGGGACACAGTCTCACATCGTTAATCGTTCAATTGAATGCCTTGAAATACATGCTGCAAGGCGGACCGAGTGACGCACAGGAGGCTGTGCGAGACATGCTTTCGGTATCCAAGCAAAGCCTCGATGATATACGCTCGTCTGTACATACATTAGCCGCAGACAAATCCTCTCTGGGAATCACACCGCTGCGTATACTCTTATCACGAGCCCAACAACATACTGACATCAAAATGCATTTGATCAGTCCCAATCCAGATATTCCGCTCTCACAGCAGATGACCATTACGCTTTACCGGATTCTCCAAGAAGCTATTACCAATTCCATTCGACATTCGAATGCAACAGAGATTTTCATCTCGATTGAAAAAAAGCAAAACTTCCTATTCCTGTCTATTTGGGACAATGGGAATATTACGAATCATCATCAAATCAAACTTGGCATTGGTTTAACAGGTATCGTAGAACAAACCAAGCAATTAAACGGAGACCTTTCCTATTCCATTCGAGAGCCCCACGGCTTTCAAATGGACATCAGCTTTCCCCTTTAATAAGCAAATAGCGATAAATACGGAGGAATGCCAGCATGGTAAATAAAAGCAAAAAAGAGACCATTCGTGTGGTCCTGGTCGATGACCAAACGATGATCCGTCAAGGATTAGGGTATGTCATAAAAATGCAGAAGGATATGGAAGTAATCGGGGAGGCTTCCAATGGTGAAGAAGCCGTGAAGCTCATTGGAGAAGTCATTCCTGATGTAGTCTTAATGGATGTACAGATGCCGAACATGTCAGGAATCGATGCAACCCGAGAAATCACTCGACTCCATCCTTCGATAAAAGTATTAATCCTTACCACCTTTGACACGTACGATTACATCGTCGACGGTATTCGCGCAGGTGCTATCGGCTATATGTTAAAGGATTCCGATTCACAGGATATGTTGGACCTCATTCGCAGGGCCCATCAGGGAGAAGCACTTTTCTACACGGCTACTGCTGCCAAGGCTCTAGCGGAGGTTCTACAGTTTCAACAAAAGAATCACTCGCCTGCCTCTCATTCTGACTCTGATACTGACTCTGTGCTTCCCCCTCTTGTCATGTTAGATCAGTTGACCGATCGAGAGCAGGACGTACTAGAGCAGCTATCCTACGGCAAACGGAACGATCAAATTGCGCAGCACTTGCTCATCTCCGAGGGAACCGTCAAGACGCATATCCATCGGATTTTGCAGAAAATGGGCGTAGAAGATCGTACACAGGCAGTTGCCAAGGCGATCCGGTATAAAATCGTAAAATAAGGAAGGAAACGCAAAAAAGCCCAAGCATCTAAACCATGCTTGAGCGTTGATGCTGATTGGAATAGACTGCAGCTATTCCATACTCCGTACTTATCCGATCTCCACTTCTAACAACGGCAATACTCTTCCCGGGAACACGGTAGACACGATTTCTCCTACTCGCTTTGCTCCCCTCGACAAGTAAAACGGTTCTGCGTACGGATCACTATGGATGGTAATGACTGAGATATCCAGCTTTTGTGCCACCTCCACCATATGCTGCCACAGAGCCTTTCCGTACCCTTTTCCTACTGCCTCCGGTTCCATGAACAAAAAGCCTAATAGCCACTGCTCTTGCTCTGCATCGTTTTCCAAACTCATGAAGCCCTTGATGCTGCCCTCATCTTCTAACACATAGACTTCGTGTTTCTCGATATAGGCAGGTGATAGCGTCAGGTCGTCACGACAGGCCTCCATGAATTCATCACTGTATCCCCAATAAGCTTTGGAGCGATAGGCTAGCTCACTCAGTTCGCTTGCTTCTTGTCCTTCTGCTCTGCGGATTTTCAAATTAATCATTCCCTTCCTTTGCTACGATATCCTCAAGGCGCTGTTTGATATCCCCTGTACAAACACAGCATTTGCCCGAATCTGAATCGTATGAATTATTCCTCAAAGATAGACAAGAATCCTTTCCAGACCTAGTTTGTCAGCAGAATCGTTTGCACAAAAAAATGGTCATCGCAACGGACGACCATTTTTCCTCTCTTACTTTACTTCCTTTTGACGATAGACTTCCTTCCCTTCAACCAAGGTCAGCACAACTTTTGCATCCTTGATTTGAGTGGCCGGAATTTTAAACAAGTTTTTATCGAGCACGATGAGATCTGCCTTCTTGCCAACTTCGATCGAGCCTGTGATATCATCCACGTGGTTGGCGTAAGCACCATCAATCGTGAAGCTGGCGATCATTTCCGCAAGCGTCGCACGCTCGTCTGGGTTGGCAATTTTGCTCGGATCGGTTACACCGTCCTCGATCCGCGTAATGCCTTGTTGAATACCGTGCAGTGGATTGAATTCTGGCGTTACAATGTAGTCTGACGAAGAAGCTACATGAACCCCTTTATTCAGGAAGCTCTTCATCGGGTATTCTTTTTCTGCGCGTTCTCTGCCCAAGTACGGTACTTCGATCTCATCGTAGTAGCCCTCTTCCTGCATAAACCAAAATGGCTGCACGATTCCGACTGCCCCCAGCTTTTTGAAACGCTCGATGTCTGATTCATTGACCAGTTGCAAGTGAACCAGCGAGTGGCGAGCATCGTGCTTGCCATTTTGTTTTTCAGCGAGCTCCATACCGTCCAGTGCGATGCGGGTAGAAGCGTCCCCAATGGAATGGACGTGCAACTGGAAGCCTGCCTTGTCTACTGCGGCAGCTGTTTGATTGTAAACCTCTTGCTTCCAGATTAATTCTCCGTTTGTTTCTTTATGGACATACGGTTTCTCCAAGTAAGCGGTAGCACCTTCAACGACTCCATCCAAGAAGATTTTAACGGCGTTGACTTGGAATAACGGATTTTGATTGCGCTCACGGATTTTTACGAAATCTGCGACCTGTTCAGGTCCCTTTTCCGGATTTGCTGTTAATGCATTGCGGAAACGGATGGTCAGCTTGTCCTCTTTTGCGAGCTCCTCGTATGCTTCCAATACGTTCGGATAGCGCAGCATATCCGGGTCGCGCACTGTTGTTACGCCGCGTTCAACCGCTTTTTCTTGATAAGCTTCAATTCCAGACTTGTATTGCTGTACGGTGTATCCGCCGATTTTTGACAGCACCAGATCCATGGCGCTTTCACGCAACGTTCCAGAAGGTTCTCCTGTTTTCGGATCGCGCTCGATAATGCCACCCTCAGGGTTTGGTGTATCCTTCGTGATTCCGGCCAGCTTCATTGCTGCCGAGTTCACCCACAGAGAGTGACCGTCATCCGAGGTCAGGGCGATTGGCGTTTTTGGCACGATTTTATCTAATACTTCCTTGCGCGGACCGATACCTGGCACTACCGGATTACTCCAGCCGCGGCCTTGCAATGTTGGTTCGTTTGGATGCTCTTTTACGAATTTCTCGATGGTCGCAACGTATTCCTCGACAGAGCCTCCGTCAAACAAATCAATGGAGAAAATGAGTCCCGTTGTTTTGCTCGCATGTGTATGGCTGTCGATAAAGCCCGGCAACACCATTTGGCCTTTCAGATCGATTACTTTCGTATCCTTACCAATGTGTGCTTTCGCATATTCATCTGCGCCGACAAAGACGATTTCGTTACCGCGAATGGCCACTGCATCTGCCCAGCTGTTCTTCATGTCCACTGTGTAGACCGCGCCGTTGGTTAGCACGACATCTGCTGGCTGTTTTGTCTCTTGGGCGGCAAATGCCGACATCGGACTCATCAGAGCTGTGGCGAGCAATGCGCTGGTTAATTTTTTCCCAAACACGTTCAGATCCCACCTATCTATTTATCTAAGATGAAAAGAATGCCAAAACTGATTGTAGCATCGCAACTCTGAAAATTCCATGAAGTCCGGTCGAAAATTAGTATTTTATCTCGATTGATGACGAATTCGATCACATAATCATCAACTAAATTGGTCAAATTGGAAAAAGGTTGATTTGACTTTCCTTCATGAGTCCATGTATACTCATAAATGTTTTAGTGGGTAAACATTTAACTCCATATATAATTAAGCAATGAAAACAGGAGAGGGTACCATGCAAAGCCAAGTCAATTTTGAAGAACTTTATATTCAACTTCAACGAAAAGTTTCAGCTGAGTCACACAAGCGTCTGGACCCACTCGTATCAGGATCGCAAGCCATGCTTTTGCGAATTATAGATATGAACGGTCCGCAGAAGGCATCTGCTATTGCAGAACGTATGAATATTACCCCCGGAGCTGTTACGAGTCTCGTTGATAAATTGATTGCTTGCGGCTATGCCACGAGAAATCGTGACAGTACCGATCGCCGCGTCGTGCAACTGGACATAACCGATCAAGGAAAAGATATCCTGCGGCAATACAAAGCCGTAGTGAGGAGCACGATTGAACAGTTTTTTGCAGGCGTATCTGATGAAGACAAGCAACACTTAGTCCGCATCTATCACCAGGTTCTGAAGAATATAGAGCAACAAAGAGAGGAGCATCCAGATTGCAACAACTGACAGATAAAAAGAAAGTAACCATTATGATCGCGATTATTACGGCCATGTTTTTCGCGGCGATCAACCAGACCATTATCGGGGTTGCCATGCCGCGTATTATTTCGAAGCTAGGTGGCATGGATTACTATTCGTGGGCGATTACCATTTATTTGCTGACCTCCACTGTCGCTTCTGTGCTGGTTGGGAAGCTCTCCGATATATATGGAAGAAAACCATTTATTTTGACGGGTATCGGGTTGTTTAGTATCGGGGCCTTGTTATCCGGGTTTTCTACCGATATTTTTCAACTGATTACGTATCGAGGTATTCAAGGGGCGGGTGCCGGAATTATCATGTCCACTGCTTTTACCGCCATGGGTGATCTGTACGAACCTCGCGAGCGCGCAAAATGGGGCGGAATCATGAGTGCCGTCTTCGGCGTGTCCAGTGTGCTTGGTCCTCTGATGGGCGGCTATATCGTCGACCATCTCGACTGGCACTGGGTGTTCTGGATCTTCCTGCCAATTGGCGTGATTGCCTTTCTGTTGATCATGATTCATTTCCCAAAAGTACCGAAGCAAGAAGGAGAGTCTGTCGACTACTTCGGCTCGCTGTTCTTGACGCTCACCATCGTACCGATGCTGCTCGCCTTCTCATGGGCAGGAGATGGTCCGGGCAAATACGCTTGGGGCTCGTGGCAAATTATTGCTTTGTTTGCCACCACAATCGTAGCGTTAATCGTGTTTATTTTGATTGAGATGAAAGTAAAAACGCCTGTACTTCCGCTGGGCTTGTTCAAAAACAGTATCTTTACTGTCTCCAATCTGGTCGGATTCTTCCTGAATGCCGGGATGATGGGCGCAATTATTTATGTGCCGTTCTTTGTCCAAGGAGTCAAAGGCATCTCTCCGACGATGGCCGGTTATGTGGCAATGCCGATGTCTATTGCCATGCTCGCGATCTCCGCACTCGCCGGACAAATCATGACCAAGACGGGAAAATATAAAAAGATGGCGTTGGGCGGACTTTCCGTCATGGCTTTGGGCATGGTGCTGATGTATTTCATGTCCCCAGCTACACCGATTTATTTACTCGTGATCTACATGGTCATTCTCGGATTGGGGATCGGGATTGCGATGCCGGTCTTCTCCTTGACCGTGCAAAATGCAGTCGCACCACAGCAATTGGGTGTCGCTACAGCAACTTCGCAGCTCTTCCGCAACCTCGGTGGAACCATTGGAATTGCTGTCATGGGAACCGTCATGAGTGGTAGCATGTCTGCGAAAATGACGCAACTCTCGGGAGCCATGGGTCAAGGGAACAATCCCGCAGCAGCCGATCCTGCTCTGGCAGAGAAGCTGGCGCTCTTTACGAATCCGCAAAATCTGTTGGATCAGCCGAAAATTGAAGCCACGCTGGCTAGTCTGCCGCCGGATTTACAGCCGCTGTTTACTCACATGCTGGATATGATCAGGGAAGCGATGAGCTATGGGATTACGACTACGTTTTTGACTGGTGCGATTGTAGCGGGAATCGCTGTCATCATCGCGCTGTTCCTGAAGGAAATTCCACTGCGTAGTGGGAAGATGGGACAGAAGCCAGAGGGCGAAGCAGAAAAGGCTTAATAGGAAAAGGAAGAGGGCACTTGTCCTCTTCCTTTTTTTCATGGTGTATGGATTTGCTCGCGAATTACTTCTTTTCCCCCACAGAACAACCCTGCAAGGTAAAAGCAAACACAATCTCCTCCCCTACTATCTGCACATCATACTGAGCCAGATGTTTGTCCAACACGGCTTTGACGATGGATAGTCCTAACCCCGTTCCACTAAGTTGTTTGCTGCGTGACTGCTCGATCACATAAAATGGCTCCCAAATTTGCTTCAATTGAGCGGCGTCTATACGTCCGACCCCATTTTTGATCGAAAAAACGACGGAATCCCCCGCCTGTCTGATCGAAATATCAATGCGTCCATTTGTCGTGTACGTGACAGCATTACCAAGCAGATTACCGAGCACCATTTCCAGCTTGTCACGATCAGTCCACACACAATCATTCTCATCCGATTCCTTCTGGATCGAGAGCTGGATTGCTTCCTGCTGGATAAGCAACTGGTATTTCTCCAAGGTTTGTTCCAGCACAGCATGAAGAGAGACGGCCGTAAACGAATATTGGTCCGTTTGATAGCGGGACAATTCCAACAGCTTATTGACCAACTCCGCGATACCGTCTGTCTGCTTTTCAATGACGGTCAGAAAAGTCCCGTCATCCAGGCCATCTCTGATACCCGCTGTATACGCCTTGATTAAAGCCAATGGCGTTTTTAACTCATGGGAAATATCCGAAATAAACGTACGCAGATTCCGGTTTCTCGCTTCCAGCTCTTCGTGAGCGCGTTGGAGCTTGTCACTCATCCGGTTAATGCTCTGCGCCAATTCCTCTATCTCATCGCCCGTGCGAATGTCTGCTTTTTGAAAACGCAGATTCGAAATCTCCTCCGCCGTATCCTTCAGTTGTGCAAGTGGGTCAATCATCCGTTTGGCAAACATCCCGCCCACGACAACGGTCAAGAGCAACGCCCCCAGAAAAATATACGTATTGAACTGATTCACAATGCGAATCGTATCACTGGAATACGCAACCGATTCACTGATCGCGAAAACCACTTGCTCCTTCATCATGAACCGGACGAGTACATTCGATTTCAATTTTTCTTGCATATACAGCTTGTTTACATATTCTCCATCCTGTAAGGAAGCGACACTCTCCTCGGTGACCCAAAACTTGCTGAGTGGCAATCCTTTTTGAGCAAAAAGAGCAAGCAGAGCTACGTTCAAATCATCGTTGTTTCCCGTATACGAGGCATACACAATCGTGACACGGTATTCATTTTCAAGCCGTTCGACCTCTTTTTGCAGAGCATCTGCTGTGAATTCCTCCATCTGGGAAGTAATCGCGGACAACGTATTTTTCTTCTCATACAAAAAATACTTTGGCAAAAAGAATGTGTTAATGAGAAAAGACAAGACGTACACGACAGCGACCACAATGGCAATTTGTGCAAACAGCCGCCGCCCCATCTTATTTATCCGGATTTTCAAAACTGTACCCCATCCCTCGATGTGTTTTTATCCAGTTATCGCCGATCTTCTCTCGCAAACGGCGAATATGAGTATCCACGGTTCTTTCCTCACCGAAATAGTCGAATCCCCACACATGATCGAGTAAGGCTTTTCGCGTCAATACTTTCCCCTCATGCTGCACAAAGTACTTCATGAGCTGGAATTCCTTGTTGGTCACATGCAGGTCTCGGCCAGTGTCGTATATTTTTTGCGCCTCCAAATCCACCTTGATCTGTCCAAACGTGTACTGCCCATCCAGATGCAGCATCTTTTTGGCACGCACTAACAAGATTCTCGGGTCAAACGGCTTTCGCACGTAATCGTCGGCTCCCGCTTGCAAGGCGTGAAGCTCGTCATCGATTTCCCCTTTAGCAGTCAGCATTAAGACTTTTACGGTACTGTTTGCCTTGATTTCCTTGCATACCTCGATGCCACTTACTTGCGGCATCATCCAGTCCAGGATCGCCAGGTCGATTTGTTCGTTGTACACCATATTGAGCGCTTCTTGCCCATCTTTGGCGGTATATGTAGTGAAGCCTTCTTTTTCGAAGTAGGCTTTCACGATTTTGACCATGTATTCTTCATCATCCGCGATCAATATGTTCATGTGCAGCTCCTTTTAGCAATGCCCACACCTTGTCGACTGCTCTTTCATCCTTATTTTTCCTCATTTTCGCCAGATAAGTCTCGCGATTTTTGTACAGAGCAAGGATTCTCGCCACGAACATCTGTGTCGTCGTCTGTTCCTGCAAAAGTACATCTGCGTAACCAGCAGCTTGAAAGCTTTGGGCGTTCACGAGTTGACCTGTACGTGCACCCCCGTTCGTATGCGGGAGGAGAAGCATTGGCTTTTGCAAGGCGAGTAATTCAGAAATCGCATTGGAACCAGCCCGGGAGACAACCACATCGGCAGCTGCCAATAAATGAGCCAATTCCTCTCCTACGAAATCATACTGCTTATAGCCCGGGTAATGAACAGAGTAATCGACCTTTCCTTGCCCACATATGTGAATGACTTGGAATTGGGACAACAGATTCGGCAGCGCCTCGCGAACGACACGGTTGATCGTCTCGGCCCCTTGACTTCCTCCCATGATCAACAGCACGGGCTGCTTTTCATGAAACCCACAGGCGGTGATTCCGCGCAGACGCTGGCCAGCCTTGAGCGACTCCTTGATGAGCGGCCCGACATGGATCGCTTTTTCGGTGTTCAGCTTTCTCTTTGTTTCCGCAAATGTCGTGCATACTGTATCTGCAAAAAGTAGGCAAAGCCGATTGGCAAGACCCATATGCACATCTGGCTCATGAATGATGGTCCTGACTTTGTTCATGCGGGCGCCGAGCACGACGGGAACCGAGACGAAGCCACCCAACGAGTACACGACATCCGGCTTTATTTTCCGTATCAAGAAATAGGCTTGAAAGATGCCACGGAGCACCTGGAGAACATCCGTTACGTTTTTCCATGAGAAGTACCTCCGCAGCTTTCCGGTCGAGATACTGTGATACTGGACTGCTTTCTGTGTTTCTACGAGCTGTTTTTCTATTCCTGTCTCTGAGCCGATATAGTGCACGCTCCAGCCTTCTTGCAAACATTTAGGGATCATGACGAGATTGCCTGTTACGTGCCCGGCAGAACCTCCGCCTGTGAACAAAATGGTTTTCATGACAGGAAACCTCCTGCCCGCAGCATTGCTCTCGTCTCTTCCTTAGTCATAACCATCGACTCGGAGTGGAAGCTGGAAAAGTCGACCCTCGGATATGCTGCGTAATACGCTTGCAGCTCGTCTTGTGGAAAAGCAGGCAGGATGACAAAGTATTGGTCGTTCAAGTCAACCGCTCTATCGCTTTCCATCTCGGACACCAGCATTTCATATCGCTTTTCACCTGGGCGCATCCCAATGGTGATAATACGGCTGCCCTGCCCTCCCGCCTCTTCTCTAAGGACCTCCGCTATATCCATAATTCGGCAAGAGGGCATCTTCAGTACAAAGGTTTCCCCGCCCAGACTGTTATGTGTAGCCGTAAAGAGAAGGTGGATCGCCTCTTCCAGACTCAAGAAAAATCTCGTCATTTGCCCATCTGTCACCCCAAGATCCATACCTTGTTGCAATTGGTTTTTGAAAAGGGGAATCACACTGCCTGTCGATCCCAAAACATTGCCGCTTCGCACACAAACAAAGCGTGTACTAACATCCCTCGTGTT
This sequence comes from Brevibacillus sp. FIR094, assembly GCF_050477165.1. Lineage (NCBI taxonomy): Bacteria > Bacillati > Bacillota > Bacilli > Caryophanales > Paenibacillaceae > Brevibacillus > Brevibacillus sp. FIR094. Next base: position 53,475 of record NZ_JBEAES010000016.1, read on the forward strand.
GGCCTGAATGATCAGCCGCTCCCCAATCGCCTTGGTCATCCCATACGTACTGGAAGGATTGGAAGCCTTGTCTGTGGAGACGTAGATGACCTTTTGCACACGATTGGCAATGGCCGCCTCGATGACATTTTGCGTACCGATCACGTTTGTTTTGAAGGCAATATACGGTTGGTTTTCGCAAATCGGGACATGCTTCAATGCCGCAAGATGATACACATAATCGACCTGCTGGCACGCCTGCATCAATTCCTCCTGATCCCGAATGTCTCCATTCATAAAACGCAGTCGTTTATCTTGAAAATGATGGCTCATTTCTACTTGTAGGGCTTCATTGCGTGAAAAAATACGTATTTCCTTTGGCTGCTGCGGCAGGAGTTGCTTCACGAGCTCCCAACCCCAAGAGCCTGTACCACCCGTTATTAAAATGGTCTTGTTTTTCATCTGCTGTACCTCCGAAGCATTCATGTGACTGACATGAATATCGTAGAGGTCGTGTGTTACGTCAGTATGACAAATCTTCGTAGAAACGAAAAAAATGACGTCAGAAACGATCTCTACCGTCACTTTATCCTTACAGCTCTGCTCTTCCCGTTCGGATCGCATAGGCATAGTCTCTGCGCCCGTTTTCCTCTGCTTTTCTGGCTGCCTGCTCGAAATCATACGGAACCAATACGTGCTCGACTAGCCACGAGCCGCCTTGTTGTTTTACCGTGACGTACTTCGCATGGGGCGTCTTCGATTCCATCGAATGCGGGTACGGCGCTTCCTCAAAATACGCTGGAAGCCCAACGCTCCCCGGGTTTACCACGAGCTTGCCATCGGGTAGCCATACGGATTTGGGCACATGAGAGTGGCCGCAAAAAATGACCTGCTGCTGAATGCCAGTCAGCTCGATCATTAAGGCATTTGCGCTTTTGTCTTCTACCCCATATGGAGCGACATTCTCCAATAAGTACACATCATCGGCAAAAGGTGTGCCGTGGCAAAACAAGAGATCATCAAACGTCCACTGCTTTTGGAATGACCCGATCCAGCTGAGCATTTCTTGTGTCAGCAGTGGCTTCACGTATTCGAAGGTGATGGACTCCATTTGCTCTTCCAGTAAATATCTGTCACAATTACCCATGATGTGGGTGATAGTAGATCGCTCCATTAAGAGTTCTGCCGTTTTGATCGGATCAAGTGGCCCAAATAATGTGTCGCCTAAATTCACAATGGTTTGAATCCCGCGAGAATGAATGTCGTGCAGCACAGCTTCCAATGCATAAGCGTTGCTGTGTATATCGGAAATCACCGCGATGGAATGGTTGTTTTGGCTCAATGTCATATACTCCTTTACGATGGGGATTCCCCTCGAAGCTTCAGCTCACATAGTATTACCGCAAGACTACAAAGATTTCCTGCTCCATAATGGAAATGGTGTACAACGTATCAGAGGATGCCCTTCTATCAAACAGAGAGAGGCATCCTCTTCCTATGCCATTTTCAAATTTCATGAAAAAGTTTAAGAGGGGGGCACCCTCGTTTTCGTCTATAGTAGTGAACACCAAAAAGGAAAGCTGCGCAGCACCTTTTTGCAAGGAGGTAACAAGCATGCAGGACGATCGAGAGGTCATTGCGGAGGTTCTTCAAGGAAATAAAGAGGCTTATGCTCTGATCGTCAATAAATACAAGGGAAAAATCGCTTCGATTCTTGGGCGCACGCTCCACCATTCTCATGATGCCGAAGACATGGTGCAGGAGGTTTTTATCAAGGCGTACTACAGTCTGCCAGATTATAAACCCAACCACTCCTTCTCTGCCTGGCTGTATCGAATCGCGATCAATCGCGGGATTGACGAGCTGCGGAAACGAAAGCGGATGCCTTCCGTAACGGAGATGAATGTCGAAGTCAAAGACGAATGTCCGATCCCTGAGGAAGATTATCTGGAAAAAGAACAGCGTCGTGCTTTGCGACAGCAGATGATGACACTGGACAAGAACCACAGGACGATTCTCGATTTGCATTATCTCCAGCATTTAAGCTACAGGGAGATCGGCAACAAACTATCTTTGTCCGTAGATACCGTGAGAATGCGCCTTTCCTATGCCAGGAAAAAGCTGCGAGACCAGCTAAGCAAGCCGGAGAAAAAAGGGGGTACCCCGCTTTGAATTGCCTTACGCAAAGACAGCTGATCGCCTACATGGAAGATCGTTTATCACCAGTGAACAAACGAAATGCCGAAAGTCATCTCGATCATTGCACACACTGCCAGTACCAGCTGGAACAATGGATCGATGAGCTGCACCAAACGGAAGAAACGATGTGGGAAAACTCCCTCTCAGCAAATATGGATCAAAAGATTATTCAGATGCTCTCCCCTCATCCCGTGAGAGTATTGAACCCTGTTAGCCCTTCACACCAACCACCTGCGTGGAAACAAAGGAGTATTACGATCATGAAAAAAATGACGCTTGCCGCTGCTGCATTAACTGTTGTCGTATCGGGAGGAATGCTCGTCTCCCCGACCTTTGCTAGTTATGTCCATGCTGCTTTTACGAATAGCCCGATTGGCAAAGCTGATCCTGTAGCTCCTGTGAGCAATAGCTTTTTGCAAAAATTAGCGGACAAAGGAATTGCTCAAGCAGCCAAGAATGGATTCGCGCAGTCCGTTAATGTAAGTGCGACTGATCAAGGTCTCACTTTTACCGTGCATGAAGTGGTCGCTGACCCGTTGCGTATTAGTATTGCAGCTTCTTTAAAAGACAAGAACGGTAAGCCAACGGACGGTTTTTTGAGCCAAATGATCAGAAGAGATAAGAAGGAGCAAGTCATTACAATCAAAGACAAACAAGGGAACGTACTGAAGCCTGTTGAGTCATCTGCAAATGAAGACACTCGCAGACCAAATGAAGATTGGCACAATGTTATGTATACAGATACCGGTACCATGTCCTTGAATCGTGAGCTGCGCAGCTACTTTGCTGATATCAGTGAAATTCCGGACGAGCTGATTGTAGAGTTCAACATTAAACAATTGGACAACATCAAAGGAAACTGGAAGCTGTCCGTACCTGTTGACATGAAAAAGGCAAAGGCCGCGACGAAGACACATGAGATCAACAAAACATACACGACTCCGCAAGGGCTCAAGCTGGACGTAAAACAGATGACGTTTGCACCGAGTGGGGTGGAAATGGTCGTAGATCGCTCGAATACGGATAACCAGCGAAAAGAATACAGCTACGAGCTAGTCAATGAAAAGGGCACAGTTGTCGCCGCTTGGGATTCCGATGCTGTCACCCGTAAAGCCAGCAAACAAAGCAATGTCATCCCGTATTTGAAATGGGCTCATACCCGCTCTACTGAAAATGGAACAAGAGACTTCCACTACTTCCAACCAATCGACGAAAGCCAAAGCCTCACCTTCAAGCTCGGGTCTGTATATACAGAGGAAACAGCTAAGCTTAACGCGAAATTGGACACCAATCGCCTCGAAAAGAAAGAAGTCATTACAGTGGAAGACCAGGGAGATCAGTTTACTTTCAAAAAATATCAAAAGGATCCAAACGCAGTCGTTGATTTTGAAGGCTATGACGGCCATCACCGCGTGAACGACGATGGGACTACCACGAAATTGGAAGGCTACGATCTGGCATTCGAGGCAACTCTCTCTCCAGATACTGCCGCTATGGGTCCCTACCAATACTGGACCATTACAGACGAGACCGGGAAAGAGTACGAAGACATCGACTACTTAATCAATAAGACTGAGTATAAAAATGATCGGGCGATTTTTGAAGGAACGATCTTCTTAAAAAACCTCACAACCCTTCCAAAGCAATTGATCATTACTACCGAGAAACGAATGGTTGAACACAAAAATGTAGAGTGGGAAGTACCGATTTACGCTGGAAAATAAGAGCTCTTTATACGCAAAAGGCTGGTGGTACCCTTCGTACCGCCAGCCTCTTTTTCTACGTGATATATTCCTCCTGCAAAATCCCCATGTGCACGAGATCATGCCATTTTCCTTCTCGAAACAAAAACTGCCGCGAAATCCCCTCTTGCTTGAATCCGAGCCTATCATACAGCTTTATGGCTTTTTCGTTAAAGGAAAAGACACGCAGCGATACCCGATGCAGATTCATTTCCAAGAATGCATAATCCAGCAGCAGCTTCAACGCTTCTCGTGCATACCCTTTTCCCCAGTATTCCTTCTCTCCAATATCGATGATGCACTCCGCATTGCGGTTTTTCAGGTCGATTTGAATGAGGGACGTAATCCCGATCGGTCGATTGGTTTGGCTGTCTACGATCATGTAGCTCTTCGAGGAGCTTGCATGCAGGATGACTTGATTCACAAACCCGTTCGTATCGTCCCAAGTATAGACATCCATAGACGGACTCGTTGTCCGCATGACTTCCACGTCATTTCTCCACGTGTGGTAGACGTCCACATCCTCCCCCGTCATTTTTCTCAGATAGATTCTCTCTGATTGAAACAACATTCTTCTCCCTCCTTATTGCACCGGTCCCAGCATCGCTCTCAATGAAAACAACAGTGCTTCCATCTGCTCGGACACCTTCGTTTTCTCTGCCCCCAAATGCGCGGTATCCAGCATAAGTCCGTCGATAACCGAAATGAGATAGCGAGCGATTGCCTCCGGTGAAAGCTGTGGCTTGAACTCACCTGTCGCTGTCCCATGCGCGAAGAAAGCTGTCAGCACATCTACCATTTTTCATAACGAGTCGTGATGTATGGATAGCTCTGTTGCTTTTGCTGGTCTTTTAGGGACAGGAAAAACTCTGAGTTGGCTTGGGACAGTGTCTCTTCGATTTTCTCGATCTCGCCCTGCTGTTTGTTAACCCATTTGGTGATTTGGTGCCAAGACGTTTCGCCAGCAACAGGAGCGAAAAACTGTACATCCTGTTGATCCTCGAATTGCAGCAGTTCCAAATATAAGTGCTCCAGGTTATCAAAGTAGGCGTACAAGGCTCCCCGCGATACACCAGCCTCGTCCATAACGTCTTGCATGGTGGCCCGTGTATAGCCTTTTGTGATGAACACACGTTTTGCCGCGTGTAGCAGTTCGATTTTCTTTTTGGTTTTGTATTCGTCGCTTACTTTTGGGGCCATGGGGTTTGGGTCTACCTCCTTTGAACAAAATATACACGAATGTCGTTTTTGTTAGTTAGATTATTATAAACGACACTACTGTCGTTTTTCAACTCCTCATGATTTCTTTCAACGAGAATAGCCGCATGTCCAATCATTGGAAAAACCATGGCATATCCTGTGTTAGATTGTCATGAAAGGATGGGGCATTCTTGAAAAGAAAAAAATCGAAGGGTTTCAAGAAAGTCAACGGACGCTTGGTACACTATGGCACTTATCAGGATTATCGCATAGACCTAGACAATCGCCTTAGAGAGGAATGTAAGCAGATGAATCCAACTGATCCAAGTGGGGCTAATTGTTGTTACCATTGTTCTAAATGTGCCATCTATGGGAATCGCTATGGTGACTATGACTGTAGCGTCTGTAATAATTCCGTTGATTGTAGGGGCGGGTAAACAGCGTTCGAAGTATAAAAACGCGAAAAAAGCACCCTGCGTCACCAGTAACAGTGATCCATGGTGCTAAAATAGCAAACTTGCTCTATTGCGTCCGATCCGGTATGACAAACGACACCGTAGTTCCTTCGCCAGGCTTACTCGTGATGCGCAAGCCCTTCCCGTACATTTGCGTCAGTCTCCGATTCGTGTTGGACACGCCGATTCCGCCCCTTTCCTTCTTCGACAAGTCGAGAATTTGCCGCACAGTCGCTTCCTCCATCCCGATACCGTCATCCTTCACCTCAAAAAGGGTGGCGTTCTTTTGCCGGACGATGCGGATATAGAGAGTTCCCCCCTCTATTCGGGTAAGAAGACCGTGGTTGATGGCATTCTCAACCAACGGCTGAATGGTCAGTGGCAGGATGAGAAGATCGATATCAGACTCAACCTCCCACACGATCTGTAACCGCTCGCCAAATCGTTCCTTTTCAATGTAAAGATACGCTTGGACGAGCTCCAGCTCATGGGAGAGTGCAACTTGTTTTCCTGTATTCAAAAAGTCGAAACTGATATGCAAGAAGGCGATAAACGCATCCCCGAGTTTACGCATTTTCTCCATATCAATGTCACTCAACGCCATAATCGAGCTAAGTGTGTTGAACAAGAAGTGCGGGTGAATCTGCGCCTGCAAGTAGGCAGCCTCCATGCGCAGTCGTTCATCGACTGTTTGCTTCAGCGTCGTCAACGACCAGACACGATATTTCAGCTCCATGCCGTCGACTGGTTTGCATACATAGTCATTCGCACCAGACAAATACCCGGTGTATATATCCTCAGACTGGCTACGCGCCGTTAAGAGCAAGATCGGAAGCTCTGAAACAGAGAAATGCTCCCTGACCTTTTGCGTCAGCTCATAGCCCGACATATGCGGCATCATGACATCGATGATAAGCAAGTCCCACTGCTCTGTAAACAGCAGATCGAGCGCGTCTCTTGGCGATGTGCACGTAGTGATTTGATAATGGGAAGATGAGAGCATTCGATCCAGCACCCTTAGGTTAACCGGGTCGTCATCGATCGCTAATATGTTTGCCTTTCTATCAACAGATGCATGCGCAGCCGTTTGCTGAAAAGCCAAGATATCTGGGGCTTCACTATGCCTCATCTGGTTGATAGCCATTACTTGATTGTTCTTATCCATCTGCTCCACAAATTGACTCTCTGCTGCTCTCATCTCATCTGTACTAACCACGGGCAGCCAGAAGCTAAATACGGAACCTTTTCCCGGTTCAGAGTCGACTTTCAGCTCGCTATCATGCAGCTCTACCAGCTGTGTACAAATAGCAAGACCCAGGCCGATTCCTCCTCCATCGTTCGTTGCTTGTGCTCCCTGCTCATACGGCAAAAAGATACGTGCCTTGGTCTGCTCATCCATCCCGTTTCCTGTGTCGGATACATAGATTGCCACCTGTCCGTCCACGATCTCAGCAGAAACGACGACAGATCCTTCTTCCGTGAATTTTAGTGCATTGTGAACAAGATTGAACAGAATCTGGACTAACCGCTTTTCATCTGCCAAGATTGGCGGGATGGACTCTGGTATGTCCATTTTCAGTTGAACAGGCTTGCCTTCTACCATATAGGTGAGCATGCTGATGATGCCGGAAACAACCGATTGAATATGCAACGGCTTCTTCTGCAACACGATATGCTTGTCCTGCAACCGTACGACATCTAGTAAATCGTCCAGTAAATGCGACATTCTGCGGCTAATCGTGATTAAGAGCTCCATATCCTGCGTACTGCGACCGCCCATGACATGCCTTTCATTGTTAACGACAGTCTGGGCGATATTCATGATGCCGTGCAATGGTGTTCTCAGTTCGTGAGAAGTATGGGCGAGAAACTGGTCTTTGAGCTTGTCGGCTTCTTTCAATTGCTCCGTTAGCTTTGCCTTTTCCGCTGAATTGCGAAAGAATCGCTTGAACCAATAGGCAGAGAAACAAACAAGAGCCGCTATCAGATCGAGCGGATAATAAACGTACTTGATGTCTATGATTTGATATTCCATGATTGCTGACCAAATGACATTGGAAAAAATACTCGTTGCAGCAATGAGCAGAAACACAGCATCATTCTTGTTTTGCATGAGCATACTGCTGATCCGGAAAACAAACAGCAATAACGGACCTAAATAAAGAATGACCAAAAATGGCGTTCCAGCTAAAAAGTACACCCATTGTGCTGTTCCCAGTATGATGACTGCCGAATAAAGACTGAGCACGGAAAGATATGCCCGAAACGGCTTGGAGTATTCTTTCTCTTCCTGATCAGATAAACTTCTGACCAATAATATCATCAGCAAAGGCTGCCATATGTAGGCGAGCACTTCCACCTTGAATGCCCATGTATAATCGATCGGGAGCCAAAGTTGCAACAGATTGTCATAATCAGAAACAGTCTTTATCCCCACGCAGGAAAGTAACAGAAAAAACACCAGAAACTCTTTGTGGCGAGCATTCAATACATACAGAATGCCTGCATACAAGCCATGTAGCAATAAGATGAGGAAGGTTGTCATCTGAAAGCCGATAGAATACCACCGTTCGTTGTCAACAGCGGCCTGCGACCCGAAGTAAATCGATCTGACGATGCCCCCTTCGATTGGATTATGAAAGTTGGCCGTTCGGACAAGCACTTCAATGACCTTTGCATCACCTGCAATGTACGTAGCCGTGAAGGATGCCTTCCGCGGCGTGTACTCTTCCGCTGTTGTCGCAGGTACTCCGACTCTGGCTAATATCTCTCCGTTAACCTCTACGGTAGAAGATGCTTCCACTTCCGGAACCCATAAAGTGTATGGCTGATTTAGTGGTTGATCGACCAAAATCCGTAAACGGTATGTTCCATAGCCATACGGTGACGGAGCCTCCCGGGAAAAAGCGCTACTCCAATTGCCAGGCACTTGAACGTATTGTCGTTCGTCATTCGATGATTGCTTAAAATCTTCATGTGTGATGAAAGAATCGGGGAAAAACTCCCATTCCCCATCCAGTGAAATGGACGGGGAATTTTCAAAGTCCCACCCGCGCATATCAATAACCCCTTGAACCACAGGCGGATGTTCTGGAAACACATGAAACGAAAACCAGAACGTTCGAAGACCTAGAAGAAATGCTAGAAACAAGAGAAGAATCACAAGATGCTTACTAATGAGTGCTTTTGAATGACTCCGATTATAGATGCTTTGCTTTATCATAGTAAGATCATCTTTCGACACGATTCGTATTATCCCTTGTCAAATTACAGTTCACCTAATCCTATTTTTCTTACACAAACTGCCTGCTATCGTTATTCCGCCCAAACCGATAGATGGCGATCAAGGCAAAAACCGTAGCGAATGCGAGCAAAATAGCTATGTTCAAATACATGCTCCCCAGACTGTACCCTTGTTGAAGCTTATTCACCGTATCGAGCAACCAATGCTGGGGCAAGAATGTTGAAATTTTGCGCACGGTGTCCGGCATGATTTCCATGGGAAAGAAGCAGCCAGCCAAGAGGCACGTCGGTAATATGATCAGGTTGGAAATCGCTCCGGCACCTGCTCTACTCTTCGCAAAGGCAACAGTCATCAGAGAAAGTGCGATTGCCCCCAGTGCGAACACGAACAGCGGCAGAATCATTTGACCATACGAGACGCCTGCATCTATGCCAAAGACGTTTTTCATGACGAGCAAGGTCACGATGATTTGCAGCAGCAAAATAAACATGCTGACGATAATATTCGAGAATACATAGGATCTAGCCGACATTGGCGAAGAAAGGAGTCGCAAAAAAGTACGATTTTCTTTTTCTTTTAAAATGATCTCCGACATGTTCACCGCTGAAAACATCATGAACATAATGAGGAAACCAATCGATTGATTCGTCATACGCGTTACATTCGAGGTGTCTTGAAGCTCTACGGTATTGAGCTTGTAGCTTTGCTCGTGAAATGCCGTATACAGGTTCGTGAACTTAGCCTCATCCGCTTGTGCCGCTTTTCCAATCGCGGCAAGATTGCCGATATAACTGTGCAGCATGGCCTTCACGTAGGCAGTAACCTGTTCACCTTTTACTGAAACCATATTCAAGTGTGCTGGCGCCCCCTTCCGAACACTAGCAGCATACCCTGACTCGAAAACAATTCCGCTATCCAGCTCACCAGAAACGATTTGTTCACGCATCGTTTGTTCGTCGATGACTGTGACCTTGATATGATTCAATCTCTCGATAAACTGGATCGTGTCTTGCGTGATCACCTGGTTCCCATCTTGATTAATGATTCCGACATGGATCGTGCCGCTGCCTGCATTGCTGTAGAGGGTGAAAGACAGCAGAACCCCTGCGATCGGCAAACCCAAGTAGGTGAACCAGCTTTTTTTACTACGAAACGTCTCCATCAAGGTTTTCCGAATTAGCCAAAGCATTTCACTCATACAAAAGCCCCCTCCCTTCTGCGCATCGTAATTACAGAAATGATGATAAACGCCGTGGCAATGCTCACATTCATCGCAATCGCAAACCATGCGCCTCTCGGATTGTCCGTGTAAATGATTTGCATCAGACCTGTATTCGCCCATTGAAGGGGAGAGAATTTGGACAGAAGGCTGAAGATACCAGCTGATTGATCAACAGGAAAATAAGCACCGCCTACAAAGGAAGCGACTTGCGTAAAAATATTGTTGATTGCTCTTACCCCTTCACCTTTGAAAAGAAAGCTGATCCCCAGACCCAGACTGACCGCAAGCAACACCTCTGTCAAAAGTATGAGGATCACCATTCCGTAGTGGTTGCCCCAATCTGCTTGGAACACGAACTTGCTGACTAAGAACACGACGAGTACGAAAAACATATTGACGAACGTACTGCCGATAATTTTTCCGGTAAAAATGACACCTTTGCTGACAGGTGCTGCCATTAATCGTGTGGACGTTTTGTTTGTTCGCTCCTTGGTGAACAAATAACTTGCAGATAACATCGAGTAGAGCGCAATCATGGTCGTCATCGCAATCGCGTAATAGTCGATTGCCCCCGGTTTTTTATTTGGATTCAAGGTCGTTTCATGAATAAAATCATTGTGCTGTCCGTAACCCTTGACGATTGCCGAAGCAGATTCGGGATCTATCTGATAAGCTGCAGATGCGAGCGAGTACCGATCTGCAAAAACGGTTAGCATCCCCGCAAGGATGTTGCTTCCTATCGCATTCTTGCTGCTTCCATAAAACGCAATCCCCGTATCACTGACGACTGCGTACCCTGTATAGCGATCCGAGCGAACTTCCTCCTGCCCATCCATGCCTGAACTTACTGGAGCGACCTCCACTCCTTTATCACCCAATGCTTCTATAAACGAGTTCCACGCCGTAGTCATTTGCACATTCGTCCCGTTGCTTTTATACAGCAAGCGCATATCTCCTACGGTCCTCGTATCGTCGAATGCATTGGAAAGGGCGGAACCTAATATCAGCATCAAGATGATGGGAAGTGCTAACATAAACATAAACGTTCTCTTTTCGCGAAGGCTGGACTTGATTTCTTTTATAGCGATACTCCATATATTCATGGCAAAGCCCCTCCTCTAGTCTCGCAAGTTTCGACCGGTTAAGGTCAAGAACACCGTCTCCAGATTCGGCGCTTGCTCTTCAACGGAGCGGATTTCTACCTGATCCTTGATGAATTGCTGAATGATCCGGTTCAGGTTGTTGATCTCCGTTTTCGATACGATTTTGATCGTATTCTCTTCTTGAAGCACCGCATTCACACCAGGAATCGCCTTAATACCTTCGAGGTTTAACGGTTCATCTGCCCGGACGCCAATCCAAATTTCCTTTGCGTCAGTAATAATCGCTTTTAGCTCCTCCTTCGATCCTTCCGCGATGACTTTTCCATGGTCAACGATGGCAATACGGGTGCAGATTTCTTCGACTTCCTCCATATAATGGCTCGTATAAATGATCGTGCAGCCCATGTCGTTTAGCTTGCGTACCGAATTCAAGATATAATTGCGCGAATGAGGGTCAATCCCGACAGTAGGTTCGTCCATGATGATCAGCTTCGGCCGATGGGCAATGGCGCAAGCGATGTTTAATCGGCGCTTCATCCCGCCAGAAAAGTTTTTGGGAAAGCTAGTAGCTTTGTCACCGAGACCGACGAATTCAAGTGCCTCTTCCGTCCGTTCGCGAAGCAGTGATCCACGCAGTCCGTACAAACCAGCAAAAAACCTCACATTTTCATAAGCAGTCATATCCTCGTAGATGGCGATATCTTGTGGTACGATACCGATGTTCATTTTGGCGAATTTGCTGTGTTTCTCAATGTTTTTTCCCAGCAGGGTAATCTCACCCTTTGTTACGCGCAACAGAGACGCGATCATATTGATGGTCGTGCTCTTTCCCGCTCCGTTGGCCCCCAAGAAACCAAAAATTTCTCCCTCACGCACATTCAGAGACATATTGTCGACGGCGACGAAATCACCGAATTTTTTCGTTAACTGACGAATTTCCAATACATGACTCACGTAACTCACTCCCTTCGTGGCTATGTCTGCATTGTAATAAAAAAGGATGCCCCTATGTCAGTGCATAAGTTCATCCCTCGGCACATGAGAATTCTCATGTTGTTTCTCATGATCTTTTTCATTCGTTGCGATAAGGCAGCAGTGTGGTCACGCTAAAGCCTCGCGTACCATCTACAACCACCGTTCCACCAGCGGAAGCAGCTCTCTCCTCCATCCCGAGAATGCCAAGCCCTTTTACAACCTTTTCTGCGCCGGCCCCATTGTCTGTGACCACTGCTTTTATGAATGTATTCAGCACCCGTACCTCTAGGGAAATCACTGTCGCCTTCGCATATTTGAGTGCATTCGTGACCGCTTCCGTCGCATTTTGCTGGATGATTTTCCATTGAATCGGTGTAATGACGTCAATGTCCCCGTCAAAAGTAAGCGTGGCTGTCACTGTCTCTCTCGCAGACAGCTCATCGACAAACAACCGGAGTCGATTGATTCCGAGCTCCTCCGGCCGAGGCTTCACATCCTTAAGTGTCACTCTGATTCGCTCCAGCCCTTCCTTCGATATTGCGATCGCATTACGGAGCAGCTCGGATGCCTTGTCCGGATCAGTCGCCATCAGCAGTCGCGACGCTTCCATTTGTATCAGCGCACCTGCAACCGCATGCCCCACATCGTCGTGAATTTGTTGGGAAAGGCGATTGCGCTCTTCTAGTTGAATGGTATAGGCTGACTGTCGGAAATACTCATGATTTTCGTTTAAGGTACAGGTCAACCTGTATAGATCCTCTCTCTGCTTCTCCCGTTCCGCCTCCAGCCTGCCAAGCTTATTTGTCAACATACTGCCGCATCTGTACAGAAAAAAGCTGAGCAAAGCCGTTAATAGAAACAAGGGCACCCATTCAGGCGGTACGATGAAAAATGGCAACAACATACATAAAAATACAACCACCGGCTGCTTACCTGCTAAGAATGCTAGCTCCAAAATATTGATTGGCAAGAGAAGGAGAAACAACGGATCCAGTATGAGTCCACTCGCTATCACGAACAGGATGGATAGCCCAACAAACCATTGCTGATCATTCTTCTTTTTCATCTTTTTCATGATGAGAATAGTGAGATTAATAGCCAGATACAATAAGTACACAAGAATTTGCCACGGGTCAATTTCAGAAGTGGGATGAGCAAGAAAAGAAGTCACGATGATAAACCCAAGCACCGCTGCCTTATTAGCCATTGTCCATAACTCCATCGGTGGTAACTTCCTTTCAATCAGACATGTTCGTTTCGCCCGTCAAATAATAGATGGCGATCTGCGTGCGGTGTTCAAGCGCTGTTTTATTCAAGATGGAAGTTATGTAATTCGCAACTGTTCCCTCGGAAATAAACAGCTTCTTGGCGATTTCTTTGTTCGATAGCCCTTTAGCAATCTGCTTCATGACATCGAGCTCCCGTTCCGTAAATAAGCTTTGATCAATTTTACTTTCGGTAGGGTTGGCTGCTTTCGCTTTGGATGGAGCGGTAGCAGACACGGCATCCGTCGCATTCTTCTCTGTATTCAGGTTCATTTTGATCTTATCCAGAACGACATCCTGTAGGACATGATGGTTGTTATAGACACTCTTGATGGCATCTCGAATGCGGTTGGGATCATTGTTTTTCAATAAATAACCGCGTGCCCCCGCTTGAATGGCTTCAAGAACAAATTCGTCATCGTCGAATGTGGTCAAAATGAGCGGTTTGACCGTAGTCTCGGCAGTCAGCACACGAGTCGCTTCCACTCCATTCATGTTCGGCATCCGAACGTCCAAGAGCGCGACGTCTACCTCGTTCTGTTTACAAAACATCACCGCCTCGACCCCATCCTCCACAATTCCGACTACTTCAAACTCCTCGAAGCTCGTCAGGATGATTTTCATGCCTTCCCGTATAAACGAATTGTCGTCTGCGATCAACACTTTGATTTTCAAAGCAGCTTGCCTCCCGTCGAACAAACCCTCGACCGCATAAAGAGCGGACGTATATATTTTCCCCAATATTACCACTGTCTCGCTTTGCTTCACAATTGTAGAATCTCGCCCCCAATTGTTCTCGCTTTCAGGTCACATATGGAAAAATTAACACTTCGAAAATATATAGACACGAATGCGCTGCGTCAGTATGATAAATTACCTAAGCCCTCGTAACAACATACCGGGGCCAATTTTTTGAATGGAATACTCTATGGAGGGGAATTTGTGGAAACAGCACAACTAAATAAAACGGCTTGGAACACTGGAGCATATCAAGCGTGGCTAAAACGCTTTGGAACACCTGTTGAGGCAGCGGTCAAAATTAAAGAAGACCCCCAAAAGCGAATCGGTAAAGTATATGAGCACATGGGGGATATTCGCGGCAAAAAGATTATCAATTTACTCGGTTCAAATGGAAACAAAGCCGTTGCTCTTGCCTTGTTAGGTGCCGACGTGACCATCGCCGATTTCTCTTATGAGAATGAGCAGTACGCCAAAGAACTGGCTGCAGCTGCCGATGTTGACCTGACTTACATCGTTTCGGATGTATTGCAGCTACCTCCAGATGCATTGTCTGGTGAGTATGATCTCGTTTTTATGGAATTCGGTATTCTTCATTACTTTTTGGACTTAACCGAATTATTCCAGGTAGTCAACTCGCTCCTGCGAAAAGGCGGCATGATCGTCCTCCAAGATTTCCATCCGGTATCCACAAAACTCATCTCCTCCCGCGGAACGACTGCTACTATCCGCAAACATAAAGTAACAGGCGATTATTTCGACACCTCGCTTGAGGAAAAGGAGATTGCTTTCTCCAAATTCCTTTCGAACGGAATGAATAACACTGAATCAAAAGTAATGTTACGCAATTGGACATTAGGGGAAATTGTAACAGCCATTGCAAGCAAAGGGCTGTGCCTAAAAATGCTGGAAGAGCTCCCGAACCTTTCCTCGGAAGTTTTTGACAAAGGAATCCCGAAAACCTTCACGATTATCGCCGAGAAATTATAACGAAAGTTTGCCATCATCTTAATAAATTCCAAATACCGAACAGAGGAGACTTTCCCTCCTCTTTTCTTTTACTCACTTATAGACTGACGGTCAGTCATATGGTAATCTGTATCCAACCACTTACTGACAATCGAAGGAGGCGCCGATGAAAAGAATCGTGAAAGACCCCACAACACGGCGAGCAGAAATATTGGAAGCCGCCGGGGAGCTATTTCGAAATCAGGGTTATGTCCATACAACCGTAGATGCGATCATTCAAAAGGTGGGCGTAGCGAAAGGAACCTTTTATTACTACTTCAAATCGAAGGAAGAGATCCTCGAAGCATTTGTCCAGTCCATGGTCGATACGCTTTGCGAAGAATATAAAAAAATCTCAGATGACTCTGCCTTAAGTATCATGGAGAAGGTTCGCCAGATGCTGCGCAGTCAAAGACAACCTATCGACAAGCAAGCCGAATGGATGGAAAGCTTGCATCGCCCTGAAAATAGAGAGCTTCACGAGCGTCTGAACATCGCCATTATCTTGAAAATTGCCCCTGTCCTTGCGCAAGTCATTGAACAAGGAAATAAAGAAGGTGTCTTTCATGTCGAGAATGCCTTGGAGACCGTTCAATTTCTCCTCGCTGGCTCGCAATTTTTGTTGGAATCCGGCATTTTTCATTGGGAGCAAGAGGAACAGACCAAACGATTACAAGCCATGCAGGTGATTATTGAAAGGTCACTAGGAGCTGCGCCGGGGTCCTTCTCGTTTCTGTAGTGGATGAAAAGGAGGAAAGACAATGATCGCTCATGATAAAGCCTTTCGCAGATTCCTGATCATTTGGTCAGGGCAACTGTTTTCAGCTATCGGAAGTGGACTTACCGCTTTTGCCTTGGGTGTATTTGTTTTTCAGCAGACCCAGTCTACCATGAGCTATTCGTTAATCATTCTCTTTTCTTTTCTCCCTTCTTTCCTTTTACTTCCCTTTAGCGGTGTGCTGGCAGACAGATTTGACCGCAAGAAAATGATGATCATTGGCGATATTGGTTCCATAGCTGGTGTCTTGTTCATCTTGCTTGTCATGCTGTCCGGGCGTTTGGAATTATGGCACATCTATTTGGGCGTCGGCATCAGCTCGATCTCTGCCGCTATTCTAAACCCAGCCTTTAAAGCAGCCGTTTCTGATCTGGTTCCGGAAGAGATGTACTCACAAGCAAGCGGGCTTATCCAACTAGCCAGTTCAGCTCAATATCTTATTTCTCCACTGGTTGCAGGGTTTCTTCTCAGTGCTTTTGATATCCAGCTCGTCTTACTCATCGATATGATGACCTTCCTTCTAGCTATTGGCGCCGTGCTGATCATTATGAAACATGATGCCACTCCCCAGAAACATGAAAGACAAAGCTTTTTCCACGAAATGTCTGAGGCCTTCCGCTATCTCCTTTCAAAGAAAGGGGTTTTCTCGCTAGTGCTGTTAATGTCTGTCGTGTGCTTTTACATTGGGCTGCTTCAATCGCTTTTTGGGCCTATGATGCTGACATTAACTGATTCCAAGACGCTCGGTATTGCCCTCTCTGCATCTGCATCGGGTATGCTCATCAGCAGCCTTTTGATCGGACTTTTCGGTATGGGAAAGAGCAAGGTGTTCATGCTCGCCTTCTCTCTCGTATTTGCTGGGTTGTTTTATGCCCTGATGGGTGTGTTCACTTCCGTTTGGCTGATTATGGTTTTTGGCTTCCTCTTTTTTACAACGCTTCCCTTTGTAAACACGAGCCTTGAGGTTCTCATCCGAACGAATGTCGAGAATGAATGGCAAGGCAGAGTATGGTCGATGATCACGGCTATTTCGCAAATCGGGTTCGTACTGGCATTTGGATCGGCTGGATTTTTGGCGGATCATGTATTCAATCCGTTATTTGATCCAGATCGATTGCTTGGGCAAACGGTCGGGCCCATCATCGGAACGGGGCCTGGCAGGGGGATTGGTTTTGTGTTTATCGTCTCGGGGATACTTGTTTCGTTTCTTGGAATGATGATCGGGCGTGTGAGGAAGATTCATGAGCTGGAGCAACAAGCATTGGAAGTGAGAAGAACATAGACGAAAATAGATAGCATTTCTCATTCGCTCACGAAGCTATGGGATCTGCTATCTTTTTTGTGTTTTACCAGCACTTTTGCCCATGACTTTGTGGGAGGATAACGGCATTTGCCACTTTTCTGCGCCTGAAAACAAGCTTTTTTCCCCTATAGTTAGTCCAGTCATGTCCAAGCGATATTCATAAAATATAGTAACAAGCAACAAGGAGGTGGATGTATGTCTTGTGGTTGTAAAGATCGTGAAAAGGAACACGAGATTGAAAAGGATTGTGACAGAGACATAGAAAAGGACATCGACAGAGACTTTGACGAAGATTTTGACCACGACCATGATCGTTGTGGTTGTCGCCACCGCCGTCGTCGTCGCTGCCGTTTTTGTAACTTTTTCCGTCGCCGTCGTCGCCGCTGTCGTTTCTGTTTCTTCCGTTGTCGCCGTCGCCGTCACCGCCGTTGTTAGTAGTATCATTCAAATGAAAAAAGAAACGTCCGAATCGTATGACTCGGACGTTTTACTTCGTTACACTCCAAACCGCTGGCGATACCCACATCTCTTACATAATTCCTCGACAGCTTCCCTGCGAGAAAATCCTTCTACCAGATTATTGGCCCGCTCGCCATCCACAATATCAGTGAAAGAGGTCTGATTAATATTCCCTAGATTAATAACCCCTTCCCCATCGAGACAGCAAGGCACAACCGTTCCATTTTCGAGAATCGCCGCCTGCGTGCGTAGGCCATGGCAAAAGCCTTTTCCATCATCCTCAGGCGCTGTCAGACTCGGCCACTGGAATTCGTAATCTTGGTTCAAATAAACGCGGTCATCGATTTTTACCCCGCTGCCCGGCACTACTTTTTCTTCAATTCGATAGTCCAGCCCAAATTCTTTCTCAATCACTTCAAGCGTCTGGCGGTTTCTACTCTTTTGAATGTTCGTGGCGTTATCCTGTGTCAAATTCCACAGACGGAAAGAAAAAATCACTTGATGCTCCTGCGCTTCCCGAACAAAGGAGAGAATTTCCTGCAAATAACCTTCGCGGTCGGTTGAGCCGATATGTCCATCAAAGCTGTGAAGTGAGAAGTTCATTTGTCGGAGTGCAGGCTTACCCAGCAATTTATGCCGATTTTTCGCAATCAGCGTACCATTTGTGGTGATATTGACCTTGAAGCCTTTCTCATGACTGATATCGAGCAGCTCATCAATTTTGGGATGGAGAAGCGGTTCCCCTTTGACGTGCAAATAAATGTAATCGGTGTGCGGTTTGATCTCATCCAGCCTTTTCGCAAAGTCTTCTACTTTAATAAAACTTTTACTGCGCTCCGTTGGCGGACAAAAGGTACAGGCGAGATTGCAAACGCTGGTGATTTCTATATAGACTTTCTTAAATGTTTTCAAGATGTTTTCCCCATTCCAGATGCCTATGATTGATCATACCCATCATAGTAACATAGGAGGGCTTTTACGGGTAACGGTGTATTCTGGTGAAGGGGCAACATTCATCCCCTTCCTTTTTCATAGTCCTCTTTTAACATTCCGTAAATCTCCACATCCACAATCCCTTTGCCCGACCATAGCGTCGCTTGTCTAAGCGTTCCTTCCTTCATGAAGCCATTGTTCAACAATACTTTCTTGGAGCTCTCATTCGGAGGCATCACTTCCGCCTGTATTCGGTTGACGTTGACATCCATAAACAAAAAGTGGAGCAATATGTTTACTGCTTCCGTCGCAATCCCTTTTCCCCAATGCGCTTCGGACAAGAAGTAGCCAATCGTCACCATGCTTACCTTTTGATGAAAGTCGAAAGCTTCCATAATGCCAAGCAAATGATCGGGGGTATCATTGGCGAATATTCCCCATTTGATCTTCGATTTTTTCAAATAGTCTCTCTCAAAATGCCCGATCATGTTTTTCACTGTCGCTTTATTATGCTTGGGGATAATCCCACAGTAGGCAAATACACGGTCATTGCTGTAGATTTCAAATACTTCATCCAAATGCTGCTCTTCGATTTTCTTCAATGTGAAACGATCTGATTTTAAAATGGGAAACTGGTTAAAAAGTACGTCAGCGTTCATGGTTTCAACTCCATCCTTTTGAGATTACCTAACTTCTTAATTTTTCCAACATGACTCTTTTTCCTTCTTATGCACCTCATAGAAAAAAGGTATGGAAGCTTGCCCCCATACCTGCATCATTCATTTTAAGGAGGGCATGGATTACTCCAGCCCTCGTACTTCTTTCTACTATTTCCTCTAAATGAGCATCCCTGCAATCGCTGCGCTCAACAAATTCGCCAAGGTTGCTGCAACTACTGCACGTAAGCCCATCTCCGCAAGGTCTGATCTTCTTGACGGAGCAAAGCCACCCAAGCCGCCAATGACCATAGCCAGCGCAGCTAGATTGGCAAAGCCGCAAAGGGCGAAGCTGATGATCACAACGCTTTTTTGCGACAAATTCGCGATCTCAGGTGCAAAAGCCGTGTACGCGACAAATTCGTTGAGGACAATCTTTTGCCCGATGAAAGAACCGGCTTTTAGCGCTTCCTCCCATGGGACCCCGATCATAAAGGCAATTGGCGCGAACAGGTAGCCTAAAATGTGCTCGAGCGTCAACGCTTCGAATCCCACTAACCCGCCAAGCCAACCAATAATCGAGTTCAGCAAGAAAATCAACGAGATAAATGCGAGCAACAGTGCACCGACACCAGCAGCTACTTTTAACCCATCCGAAGCTCCACGAGCTGCCGCGTCAATAACGTTTCTGGACTCCGTATCTTTCATTACTTCTATACGTTCCACTCTGTGTGGCTGTTCCGTTTCCGGCATCATTAGTTTCGCAAGCAACAGACCACCCGGCGCTCCCATGAATGCTGCGGCTAGCAAATATTCAATCGGAACACCAAGCATCGCATACCCACCAATAACCGAGCCCGAAACGCACGCCAATCCACCTGTCATTACAGCAAACAGCTCGGACTTGGTCATTTTCTCAATATAAGGCCTTACGACAAGTGGTGCCTCAATCGGACCCAAGAAAATATTTGCAGAGGCTGACATGGATTCGGTTTCGCTCGTTTTGAGCACACGAGACAAAAATCCACCGATGATTTTCGTCGCCCACTGCATGATTCCGAGATAATACAGGACCGAGATCAGGGAAGAGAAGAAGATAATGATCGGCAAAACTTGCAGAGCAAACGTAAAGCCTGCGTTCTGTGCACCGAGTATCCCGCCAAACAAGAACTGAATTCCGGCATTCGTCGAGTCAATGATGCTTTGTACAATCGACGCCAAGTACTCCAGAAGCTTTTTCCCAAAATCCCATTTCAGTACGACTAAAGCAAAAATAAACTGAATCGCAAACGCACCAATGACCGTTCTCGGATTGATCGCTCTCCGATTTTTCGAAAACGCAATGGCTATCAAAAAAATTCCCAGGATGCCGAGAACTCCCCAAATGTATTGCATGAACATATCCTTTCCTTATCGCCAGCTGTGTCGATATCTAAGATGACTTGCTTTGTTCTAGTTCGCTTTTTTCGCTAATTCTGTTATGTAATCAAAAAATGCATCACGATTTACGTCATACACCACATGTACAGGGCGTCCATCAGCCGTCTCAACAGTTCGGCCTTGGCTTGCCCCTTCTGTAATCACGTTGCTGTTAACCGTTTGTACCTTTACAAGATCACTATTGCCAACAAACGCTGTGGTTAATACATCCCACAGGTAGTAAGTCGAGTTGGTCGAGAAATGTACAAGCGGCGGCACCATTGCATAGCATTGACCCAAGAAATCCACACCGATATGCTTGCGCGCTTTTGCCCAGCGCTCACGAACATCCAATGTCAGTGGGACTTGGTTCGTGCTCTCCAGTGCGACCAAATCAATCTCAATTCCGCTTTCCCATACACGAGCAGCTGCTTCCGGGTCCCAGAATACGTTCCACTCTGCTGTTCCATCGTGCTCAGGCTCATGCACGTTGCCTTCTTCGCGGAATGTTCCGCCCATCCACACTAGGCGCTCTACTTTTTCTTCGATGGTTGGATCGATATCCAATGCACGCGCAAGGTCAGTCAAAGGACCAGTAAACAGCAAGGTCGTTTTTCCTTCCGTTGCACGCAACGTTTCAATAATGTGAAGATGTGCAGGCTTGTCTGCTACTGGTGTAATCACTTCTCCTGATTCATTGAGCAAGGGTAGTGCGTCTACATAAAAGGCATGCATGCGCCAGTCCTTTGGAAAAGGATTTTTCCCGCGGGAATTGGACTCTGCTACATCCAAACCGCCTTTACCGAAACGATCAATGATTTTCCGGCTGGCAAACATCGCTGGTTCCAAGTAACAATCCGCTGGAATGACGGATACCCCCGTCAGATTCACATTGTCCATTTGGAGCAGCAAGAATAAAGAAATTAAATCATCAACGCCGCCATCATGGTTAAAGTAAATGTTTTTCTTCATCATTATTATCTCCAATCTCATACATGAACTTGTAAGAAGTACAATGAAACCACTATTATTTGGAACCCTTCAAAAAATAATACTAAAGTTTCACTAAAAAATATATAACCATTATGAACAGCACCGCTAATGAACGAAAAAGAGACTATCCTCTAGTAGAAAATCTACTTTCGCGATAGCCTCTAAACCACTTTATTTGTTTAACAGATGGAAAACTTGCTCGACGTCTTTGTCACCTCTTCCTGAAAGATTAACAATCAGAATCTGCTCTGGTGAAAGAGTGGGGGCCAACTGCAAGGCATAGGCAATGGCATGTGCGCTTTCCAAGGCGGGAATGATCCCTTCTGTTCTCGATAGTTCTTGAAAAGCCGCCAACACTTCTTCATTTGTCACCGTGTAATATTCCGCTCGTCCACTGACTTTTAGCTGGCTGTGCTCTGGACCAATACCAGGGTAATCCAACCCGGCCGCTATCGAATACGTTTTTTGAGGCTCTCCATTTTCGTCCAGCAATACGAGGCATTTAAAACCGTGAATGACGGCTGGAACCCCTTTGGTCAAGGTAGGTGCCTGATCAGGCTCAACACCAATCAGACGTACGGATGGTTCCTCTATATAATGGGCAAAAGCCCCAATCGCGTTGCTGCCACCGCCAACAGCAGCGATGACCGCATCCGGCAACCGACCTTCTTTTTCTACGATTTGTCGTTTGGATTCCTCACTGATAATCGCTTGGAAATACTTAACCATTGTAGGGAACGGATGCGGACCAACCGCAGATCCCAATAAGTAGAACGTGTTCTGATAGTTTTCAACCAAATCATTCAGCGCTTCATCCACCGCGTCCTTCAATCTTCCTTGCCCTTTGGACACCGCAATCACTTTTGCCCCTAAAAGCTCCATCCGAAACACATTTAACGCTTGTCTTTTCGTATCCTCTGCGCCCATATAGATCACGCAATCCATGCCAAACATCGCGCAAACAGTCGCGGTAGCAACTCCATGCTGTCCTGCACCCGTCTCGGCAATAATACGCTGTGCACCCATTCGTTTTGCCAGAAGGATTTGCCCGATGACATTATTGATTTTGTGGGCACCCGTATGGTTTAAATCTTCCCGCTTTAAATAAATTTTGGCACCGCCGAGTTTTGCGCTTAAATGACGAGCAAACGTCAACGGATTTTCCCGACCGATATATTCTTTCAGATAATACTTGTACTCTTCGATAAATTCCTCGTCGTCTTTATACCTTTCAAATTGTTCATCCAAATAGTCCAATACTTCCTGCAATTGTGGAGGTACAAAGCTTCCTCCGAACTCACCGAAATACCCCTTTTTTGTCTGTTCTGTCAACGACATTCTCATCTCTCCTCAACTATACTGGTCCTCAATCCTTCCTTGCATTTTATAAGATCAAAAGAACGTGTGTCAATTTAGTTTTATGATTATTCAGAATTCGCTGGTTTGTTGGTAACATTTACAAAACCATCATTTCAGCTTCATATTATCCCAATATAGATCGGGTAGTCTAACAAAAGTGATTCATTACGTCGTTTGTTCATTCGGAGGGATATGATGAAGATTCGTTTTCAAAAGAAAAGCTTGCTGGTCGCAACAATTGCGGCTCTATCCTTGATCGGCACACAAGGAGCAGGTGCAACTCAAAATGTAGCGGGAGCACCAGTAGTAGCAGAAATTCATGAATGGAAAAATCCTCCTGCGCTCACTGAGGGTATTAAGGAAGGCGGCTTCTCCGGTCTGGTGCATCTTCCTAACGATCCTCCTTCTATCTTTTATACATTGGCTGACCGTGGACCAAATGGGCAATTCGGCAAAGACGAGCTGCGTACGTTCCCTGACCCAAACTACACACCACGTATGTACAAAATCAAAGTAGAGAATGGAAACATTCACGTTTTGGAAACCATCAAGCTGCGTTTGCAACAGGGCAAGATCAACCCTTTTACGAAAACTGCCTATATCAGTGGATTGCCGAACCTCGCTGGCCCTGATGAAGTTCCTTACGATGTAACGGGAACCAAAAAGCTCAGTTACGATCCAGACGGTCTGGATTTGGAAGGCATCGCTTACAATCCGATCGACGATACTTTTTGGTTATCCGACGAATACCGCCCATCCATCATTCAAGTAAAGCGTGACGGCACAATCTTGGGCCGCTATGTACCAAAGGGCAGCAAAGAAGCCTTGCTTGCCTCAGGGGCAAAGATGGAGATTTTTGACACGCTGCCAGCCGTCTATTCCAAACGCATTGCAAACCGTGGCTTCGAAGGTGTCACCATCTCGCCAGACGGCAAGTTCTTGTATACTTCGATCCAAAGTCCGATGGCACTCCCTGATAAAAAGACAGGCGAAGCTTCCCGTAATTTGCGCATTTTGAAGATGGACCTCGCCACCAAAAAAGTTGTAGGCGAGTACATGTACATCGCAGAGAACGCAAAAGACTTCGTGAAAGTGAAACAAAAAGACGTCGTTATCAGCGACTTGGCCGCACTCAGTCAGGATGTTTTACTAATTGACGAGCGAGACAAAAATGCCGGTGCAGACGCACAGCTTAAGCGTATTTACAAAGCAGACTTTTCGAAAGCAACCAATTTACTTGGTACGTCAACAAGTGAGCATGACCTCGAAAAACTCACCGTTGCTCAAGTGAAAGAGAAAGGAATTGTGCCTGTTTCCAAGGAATTGCTGGTGGATGTAGCCAAGCTAAACTATCCGCATGAAAAGCTGGAAGGCTTGGCGATTGTGGATAAAAATACGATTGCCATTGTGAATGATAATGATTTCGGCGTCGATGGCTATGATGAGAAGGGTAAGATTAAAATTAATAGCAATCCAACGCAGATGTATGTGATTAAAGTTGGTAAGGATTTGAAATAAAAAGCAAAAGAAGAAGTCCTGCACTTTCAAAAAGTGGCAGGGCTTCTTT
Organism: Brevibacillus sp. FIR094; assembly: GCF_050477165.1. NCBI lineage: Bacteria > Bacillati > Bacillota > Bacilli > Caryophanales > Paenibacillaceae > Brevibacillus > Brevibacillus sp. FIR094. The sequence goes on from NZ_JBEAES010000016.1 coordinate 78,072, forward strand.
TTGTCATAAATCTAGGACTCTCAAAAAATGGACTACCTCGCTTGATACTTGTCTATTACCTTTCTCTTCCTTTCAGCATTATATATAGAACATGAAAGGAGGGAATGCGATGAGTAATAACAAGTGTGCAGAAAAAGCAATTGAGGAAACCACTGAGATTCTAGTAAAATTCCAATCCCGCCTAAAACATATAAGAAAAGAGAGCGAAGAAGAAGCAGAAGAATCAAACTCTCTTATCAATGAGATCCAGGCATTAATCGCACAAGCATTGCTTACGTAGATAAGAAAAGGGGGTACGGCCCATGAGTCCCAGTCTTTGCAAAGAATTAGAAGCAATAAAGAAAAACATTAAAACAGTCACGCATGAATTCCTGCACGAGGCAGACGAAATAGAAGATGACTTCGAGGATATTAACGAACAATTACGACAAACACTAGCCGTCATTCGACAGCTGTTGACATAAGGGGGGGAAACATTTTGCTCACTGATTTTCAAAAAAGCCTTTTGGTAGACATTTTTAATACAACAACAAGCATTCGGGCAACACAAAGAGCGATTATCGCTTTAGAAAGACAAGCTACTTTCGGTTTCGCGGTGCTACTCTCTATACTGACTAATCCAAATAAAGAGCCGAGCGAAAAAGAAGATGAACTAGTCGCCCTCACATTCGCCCTCAGTGGTCTGGTCAGTCAAATCAGATCATTACGCGAAGAATTAGAAGGACTCCAAGTAGACTTACAGCTAGAGACGAACGCACTGGCAAGGACCATTATGTTAGCTGACACACTTGATGTTCCTGATGTTGAAGTTCCTAATGTTCCTGAGTCAAATCAATAAGCCTAAAAAACAGATCCAACATTTTATGGATCTGTTTTTGTGGTTGAAAGCTATCTTCGTATCATCTTTCGAATATACATGGGCAAATACGCTGCCAGTATCATTGGGATAAACAGCTTTACTTGGAATATCATGATTAAAATCAATAATACGGCTAGTGGCTTTTGGAGTACTGCACTTGTGAGGGAAGTAGTGACGATAGCGACCGATGTTACTGGATCGATTGGAAATAGCATTGACATTGCGTATCCGATGCTTACCCCTGCAAAAATAACAGGAAAGATATGCCCTCCACGCCAACCAGTGGCTAAACAGATCTCTGTTAAGAACAATTTAACAATACCGATTGCCACTAACAAATAAATGGACATATCGCTCCACTCTGCAACTAAATCTGTCAACTGATGCTCCCCCGAAAATAAAGTAATCGGAAGAATAGTTCCGATTACTCCGAGTACTACCCCACCGATAACAGCTTTTATTAGCTTATACTTTTCAAGTGGTTGGAGTATCGTAGGGAGAACATATCCAAAAATCTCATATAGCTTTCCGAGCAAGATTCCTAAAAGGATCAATGGAATAATAGCTATGATTTCATGTCCGCCTAATGTTGCTGGACCAAAATCCGCTAACGAAAATTGTCTGTTATCGATTTTGGATAAAAGGATAAATACAAAAAAACCTGCAACAGTTGTCAATGAATAAACCAGTGTTTTTATCAGCTTAATACGTCTGGAATCTTCTCTATCTTCAAAGAATGTAGACGCTCCATATAGAGGTGTCCTAAAGATCATGCCAATGGTAGCCTCTATACTATACTCAATCATAATATCTCCATGTTCATTAAAGACTGTTTTTTTCTTGACGAAGGATTTAATGACATCTCCTGCCCATGTGGCAAGCCCTCCCACAATGCCAACCAAAGCCGCCTCGGGCCCCAGACTAGCCCCAAAAGAAAGGACACAAATTGCCGTTAGAGCGCTCTTATATCCTGAACGGTAATCAATCCTTTTTGTTTCCTTGAATTCTGCAACAACATCATCCATTTTACGTGGGTAATTACCAAAGTACTTTTGACATAAACCTACCAAAACACCTCCAACGATACATACGAGTAAGGTCCAATTTTCAACAGCCATCACATTCGGCAAATCAACCCATAAGAAGTGAGTCGTTAATGAAACAATCGCTAAAAAACTCCATGTTAGAAGCCCTGTAACGCCTCCTACTACAAGGCTATACAGAATCAAATTACGATATCCTACCAAGTTCATTTTTTCTATTGCCCCATTTCGAACTGAATTCTGCTCTTGACGCTTTTTTGGCGCATGTGTAGGGTCGATCCTGATTATTATTCCTTACTATTTTGATGTCATGCGAATCCACAGGACGGGCATTTTCCACCTTTGTACTAAGGTGTAAAAAGGGCCGTCCCACTATAGTGGAACAGCCCTATTCAACCCTTTGCTTCTTCTATAACGAGGTCCAAGTGCCTTCCAGCCACTGCTCAAAATCAGCACCTTTTTCGCCCTCATATGTATCATAGATATCGCTTCTCATTTTTTGCAGTTTCTCTTTGAACTCTTCAAACGTATGATCTTTTGGCAAGCTTTTCTTAATTCTTACCAAGGCTTTCGTTGCTCCCTTGATCAAGTCGCCTTTTTTCTGAGCAGGTAATCGAACACCTTCCCCAAAGGCTTTCAGTTTATGAAAAGCAGTCTCTTGCACTTTGTACACCGTATCATTTTCCACGATGCGCTTCAGTAATTGAATCGTTTGCTCATGCTTCCACTGCCCTAATTCTTCAACAGCCTCTAAGCGCTCTCTCCAATTCGATGTTCGATTAGCAGCTTTCTTTAAGTCCTCAAAGTTTAGGGGAAACTCGTTTTTGATTTCAGTATTATTCAATCGAATCTATCTCCTTCTGACTATCATCCTTCTATTATGACACTACGTCACGCGAATAACACCACCTGATCACATATAATTTCCTCGAAACTAGGTCTGTTCCCGTCATCCTATGAATAAAATGAACGGAATTTCGCCAGTTCACCTGTCTTCTATCCATCGAGAGGAAAATGGAGGGGCTTTTATGCAAAATGGGAAATGGATGTCGGCAGAGCAAGAGGATGCTCCTCGTTGTGCTGGGAGTATTTTTACTTCATCAACGATAAGCAGGTGGCAACAACTTTCCCAGACGGCGGAATAGATGCACTTACTTGCAGTAAAGATACATGTTTGACGTAACGGAAAATCGTATACGTTCAAAGTTAAATCAGCAAACGAACTGAAGATCAACGGTGGAAAGTTTATCAAGTATACACCCTCCACTGGGCTGAAGCTTCAGGGCAAGTACGAGTCTTTCAGCTATTCCTCCAACGTTCTTGGTACTGGATATGCAAGCTCGATCACCTATGTATTCAATAAAGACGGTACCTTTGTGGACAGCAGCTTCGTAGGCGTCACCACAGATGGTTCCAGTACAGGAGATAATTCGGGCGCTTCTACTCGCGTCGGATCAGAGTCCAAAACATCCGGAACCTATCAGATCGTAAACTATACTCTCTCTAACCTATAAGGATGGCAACACGAAAAAGCTTCTATTTTTCCTGCCTGAACAGCCAAATCCCAAAATGCTGCGCATTGGCGGTCGAGACTTTTTGCTTGCGGATGGTAGAGCCGCGAAACCTCAGCCTCCTGAACCGCCTTATGCAGATTTTCTCACCACCAAAAAGATGGCCAAGGAACAAGTACTCTTTTCCTTCAAGCCAAACAAAAGCGATCAGTACGACAACATCAAAATTACACTGCAAGGCTATCAATGGGCCAAGCTGACGATTGATTTGCCCGATTCCAAAGCCACTGTAAAAGCAGCAAACGGATTGACCCCCACAGTCAGGGATGAGTTAAAAACAGGTGAAAGTGTGGAGACTGTGGTTCGGTCCGTTGCTCAACCTCAAAGGCCAAGACGTGCTTCAAGAGGAATGGTTCGATTTCAACCTATGGAAAAAGTTATAGAAAAAAGCTTCTCGCCTCTCATGATGAAGGAGGCAAGAAGCTTTTCATTTTCAATCAGGCACGAACATCTCCATGATACGTCTTGCAGCTTCTTTGTATCCGCCAGCGTTACGCAAGGAGTCTCCTACCTGCATCGCACGCTCTTTATAGATAGATTGGTTCAACACTTGCAACAAAGCATCCTTCAAAGCTGTCGGTGTAAGCTGCCCTCTATCTAACATAATCCCCGCTCCCAGCTCCTCCACCCGCTTCGCCACAATCGGTTGATCGGAGCTTAATGGAATCATGACGAGTGGCACATGAAAATAGAGAGCCTCACTCGTACTGTTCATGCCAGCATGGGTAATAAAAGCATCGGCTTGCTGGAGTACTTCCAGTTGAGGAACGTAAGGCTCAATGATGAAGTTGGGTGGAATATGGTCTCCAAGCGACTCGAGCTCTGTATCTTTTCCGCAAGACAGTACGAATTGAGCCGGGATATCTTGAAAGGCTGCAAAGCACAGTTTGTACAATTCCACATCTTTGGTCAAAATACTGCCCATGGAAATGAATACGACCTTATCGTGTGGAGAGCGAAGCTTTTCAAACGGAAAAGAAGGAGCATCCGGACGCGAAGCAATCGAAGGTCCTGTAAAAATGTAGCTATCGTCCAGCTTGTCAGCATCTGGCTGGAATTCACGGCTGGTAAAGACAATCTTCATGTGCCCATACTGGCGGGTAATATCTTCAATGGCAGGTACAGCTACGTTGCATACACGAGCAATGCTCTGTGCTGTCTGCGTCACTCGTTCATAAAGTGCATCCACATCTACATCACTTGCATCAAACACTTCAACAATATGACTGAGCGGTTCAGCAAATGCCAGGTTGGTTACGGAGCAGATCGTCGGGATTCCTAACTTCTCCCCTAAAATCGCCCCTCCCCAACCGAACAAGGAGTCAAAAATCAGGTAATCAAATGAATCGTTTTCTATCTGCCGGAGAATCTCTGGAATGTGGGGTTCAATAATACCTCGCAGCATAAAATCGGTGAAATGAAGCGGGTGATTAAATTCTGTTGGGTTAAAACCTAAATCACGAGATACTTGTTCATCCAATTGATAAGCGCGAAATTGCGCTCCAGTCTGGGCAAGCCTATCCCGATATTCTTCTGAACACATATAGACGACTTCTTCTCCGTTGTCGACTAGCTGCTTCACTAATCCCAATGTAGGATTCACGTGACCATCTGCTGGAATCGTAACATACAATACGCGTGCCACTACCTCCACCTCCAAAAGAATATCTAATTAGAAAATGTTTCCATTTCATTATAGGCCAGATGGTTGGTGAAAATGGCTAAATTCCAAATATTTCATAATTTGTTCGATATTTTATATGAAGATGTTTAGTATTGTGGATAAACCCTTATATTCCAATGGTTTCGGAAACACAAAAATCCCTCCAGCCATCATTTCCATGTGAAGGGATTTCCATCCGTTTTATTAAATTTGGAAACCCCCGAAGGCCCGATGTCTACAAGGAGTTTAACTTCTGTACTTTTTTGAGATATTTAAAATATTCCTCTCGAAGCGGATGCTTTTTACTCAACCACGGTTTACTATCTTCCCCCGTGTAGTGAATAATGGCCGGGTCTATTCGCAGGTTGCTTTTATAAAGATGCTTGGACTGATAATTCCACTTCGTATCGAGTTGAAGCCAATTATCATGAAGAATCGCATTCATCGGATCTTGACTAGGATAACGAATAAGACTTTGGTTCTTTTTCATGTAATCCATAATCTTTTTTGTAATGTTATGCTCTCTCCATTTTTTCAAATTCATGACTAATACTCCCGCATTAAAGTAATCACAGTCATCCGGGATAGACAGGTCGACATGTCTTAATTTGTTTAGCCCTTGCCAAGAATCCATCACCGCTGCAAGGAAATGTCGATCGACTTTTGTGTTCCATAATGGAGTGATGTCCTTTTTAATAACGATATCACTGTCCAAATAAATCACTTTTTCAACTTCTTTGTCCAGCAGGTCTGGAATAGAAATTCGATGATAGGTTTCCTGCGTAAGATGATCACGGACGAGGAATCCATCATATAGGGTCGGATCAATAGTTACATAGTTGATTTGAGCATGGAATCGTTTAACAGTTTTCGTTAAGATGGATTTATTTTCCCCTGAGACTTGACTGTCAATAACGTGAACGATGACTGGGTTTTTAGAAACCTTATTTTCAAAAAGGGAATATAACATGACTGCGAGATGGATAGCAAAACCATCATTAACGGCTGTTACAATATGAATCGTGCCCACTATTCTCCCACCCCATATCCTTATTAAGCTATATATACACACTATTCATGGACAGCGTTGGTTTGTGTGATGAAAATACCTAATTATTTCTAGGTGGGAGCACAATTCACAGCTGTAACCCTCCGCTGATGCGGCTTTTTTCTGTGATCGATCAGAAAACCGTTATACGACTAGAGCATGTTCTATCCATCCCCATAAAATATATAAGCTGTGAGAACGACTCGAATTCGGCAATGACCTTATCTCATAAGTAACGGTATGAGGGTAATTTGTCCAAGCTCCAAACAGGGAACAAGAAAGTACCTATTTAAAAGGGTGATGAAATATGATCTCCTTTGTGGTTGGGAGAGGTATGGGCCATCTCGGTAGATGCATTAGCATAACGGAAAAATTGCAGCAACACCATCTTCCCATTCACGTGTTTGCCTTTCGGGAAACACATGGCTATTTATCGAAAAACCTGCACAATGACGTCCAGTTAAACGCCTTTAAATCTAAAAAATTCGAGGATGGTAAACAAACCACACTATTAATAAATGATTGGCGCTCCGATGTGCCTCGATTTCGCAGTGAGGGGAAAGTCGGTGGAAACACAAAGCTCGTGACCCTCTATCACAGTGACTTTATCATCGGTAAAAATGATTCTGCTCCCATGCAGGAATATAAAAATCGCATTGTAGAAATCGCCAATCAATCCGATATCTTTCTGCACATGAATCTTATACCGCCTAAGCAGATCCATCCGCAAATGAACTGCATCTATATCCCTATTCCTTTAATCACCAGGGAAATCAGCCAGTCACCGGAAGAAGTAAGACGCATGTTAGGCCTTCAGCGGAACGAGTCGTTTATTCTGGTTCACATGGGTGGCGGACTCGCTAACCGTTATGAACAGATCGTGAAGTGGTATGATCAAATAAACTCACTTGCCGGTCGTTATCGATTTGTTATAGCTGGGCAATTGGCAGATGAAGATTACCCATTCGATGAAAGAATCATCAAAGCCCCTCTCATCCCGAATGGCAAAAATCTTGTACAGGCGGCCAGTCTGGTCATTAGCAAACCGGGCATGGGCATTTTAGGAGATTGCATCTCTACAGGAACGCCATTGCTTTTCCTTCCGCCAGATGATGCGGAACGCGAGCAAAAAATAGATATGCTGCGAGAAATAGTCAATAGTGATCAGGTATCGATCCAGGAACCGGAAGAGATTGTACCAAAGATCGAGTATGCTTTAGCAAATAAAGAGGTCATTCAAAAAAGATTTCGTCTCATCCCTACCAACGGTGCTGAGGTCGCAAGCAAAATTATCGAAATGGCATACCGGATCCCGCTCTCGAAATTGACAAAAAGACGGGAAGATCTCTTGCGCTTGACTCCCTATCGCTCATTTGGAAATAAGGACTGATGACTTTGAAGCAAACAAGGAGGACTGTCTTAGGTAGAAGATCATTTTCTACTTAAGACAGTCCTCTTACTTTCGTTCATTTCCACGCTAAATTTGCTGAGATGGGAATCGCTCTACTCTCCTTCTAAGGTGCAGGGGCAGCGGTGCTGAATAATCACTTTGGTAGAGTTCTTAGTTTGGTAGCCGCTCTTTCGCGTTGTTCTGCGAGGGGGCGGCTTTTTCTAATAGAGCTTCAATGAATCTCTGTAATCATTTGCGTATACTCAATTCTAGCTCTCTGCCCATTGCTTAAAAAACTCAAGTATTTCATTCAAGTTTTTTTCGGACCACCAAATGCCTCAAAACATCCGTCTTTCAATCTGCAATGTATCCAATCATTCTCGGTTCTTTCTACAACATAATTCTGAAAGGGTCTCTTGTTCTCCAGGGGAGTATCTTGTAGATTAACCTTTATTGACCACCCCGGATTATCAATTGTACAGATCGTTATTCCGTAACCATGCTCCCAGTCTTCATCACAATTGGATGAGTAATAATTTTCTAACCATTTTATTAACTCCATTCCTAAATCCGTCCTTTATAGGATTATTTTGGTAAACTAAAAATAAATTACTAAAGGTCGTGATTTCTTGAACAGTGGATTTTTAAAACAATGGTGCCTCGAACATGATGTTGAAACCAGATCAATCAATGCATTTTGGTATTGTTTTAGGAACTACCAGTGTGAAGACACCGAAGAATTCAAATCAGTATTTGGTGAAGAGTTTAAAGAGGAAGATTTAACTGTCGCACTAAAGGAAGTAGCTCTGTTAATAGATAGATGGGACAATGACGCAACATATACGGCTATATCTTACGGATTTGATTACGTTGTCTCCTATGTCCCAATTGTCTTTAAAGAGAAGAAGCTTGGCTGGTATAGACTATTATTTAACCTTGAGGGAGAGATTTTTGATGATTTCTTCATCATTGATTAATTTACACAAAAACATCATCGACCCGGCCCTACACTGATTACCAATATATTTGTTAATGCTGAAGCATTTTCGCTTCGTTACCGTATTCTTCTATGAGGTGATTCCATTGCCATTATTCGCTACTATTTGGTTTCTATCAGTTGCTACATGTATTTATATGGCTCTCATAGAGGATATCCCTGGTCATGCAGAAAAGTGGATTGCATTGTTTGCAATCGCAACTTCAAAAATGATGTGGTCTGATCTTAAAAGATGGTTGGCATTAAGAAAAAGTGGTAAAACAGACTCTTCGAAAGGACCTGTCTAACATAATCAAGTCGTCCCTTCGGAATTTATAAAGATCGTTCTTAGTTTGTTAGCCGCTCTTCGCGCTGATCTGCGAGGAGTGATTTGAAGCGTAACAAATCCGTTTCATCTACAATATAATATGCCTAGAACAATCTAAAGAGGTGAGCCGATGGCAGTCGTAAAAGCCAGGAGCAGTGATATTGACATGTTGGCAAGGTTGCTTCGAGCCGAAGCTGTGGGTGAAGGCGAAATGGGTATGCTCCTTGTTGGAAATGTTGGCATTAACCGAATCAGAGCGAATTGCTCCGATTTTAAAGGAATACGGACCATTCCCCAAATGATCAACCAGCCGCATGCGTTTGAAGCTCTGCAACATGGTATGTACTACCAAAGATCTAGAGATAGAGAACGCCGTCTGGCACGACGGGCTGTGAATGGGGAGCGGCATTGGCCGGGCAAGTTCTCCCTCTGGTATTTTCGTCCGGGAACTGCGCAAAATCCCCTGCCTTGTCCGCCAACCTGGTATAATCAGCCGCACGTAGGACGATACAAACTTCATTGTTTTTATGAGCCGACCGCGCAAGAATGTGAAAATGTATATAATACTTTTTAATATTATGGGCGAAAACAGCCCAGCCATTACACTGCCCCAAGCGAAAAAAGGGGCAGTTTTTTTATAAGCTCGCGCAGGAATGTGATCATGCATGATTCGTGTGTAATACGCTGGTCACATTCATAGGTGTCGTCTGCCCAATCATTGTTTTTCGATTGAACATACACTGTTGAGAATTCATTGTAAAAGGAGTGATTAGTATATGGCATTTAGACCACCTTTAGGGCCACCTCCGGGTCAGCCGCCAGGAGCACAGCAACTACCACAGCCGTTAACTCCTCCCCCATCGTTCATCCCTCCACAACCCGCTCCCTTTAGAATTGATCCAGGAGCTATTGAAGGTTGTATGTTTCGTTTTACGTATCTTTGGCTGGTAAATGGAGAGCAATTCTGGTTTTTCCCCGTTTTTATAGGTTCTAGATCGGTTGCTGGGTTTAGATGGACGGGGAGGTCTTGGAGACAAACTGGCTTTGATTTACGGTTAATTATTGCATTTACATGCTAAGTCACGGCTCCCTTCTCTTTTACAACGATCCGCTCAACAGGATACGTATACTTTGAAATGGGCAACACAGACTAGGAATTTATTCAACCTGTCGCGCGATTTCATGGGCTGCACGATCTTTGTCTTTAACGTGCAGCCTATTTAAGCTGCGTACAGTAATTGTTGAATACGATTCTTCAAATCTTTATCTCCATAACTAGTTTGTTAATAAAAATAGTAAGAGATGACTTTTTATGGCCAATGACAACAGTCATTCAGGAAATAACAACAATCGTGGTGGTACAAGCATGCAACGCTGTCACATGTGTGGAGTAGACGGTATGAACAAACTGTAAGACATGCCCCACTATATACTTTTTCTGGATAAACCTAAAGATTATTTCCGAAACTGCCGATATAGTTAGTATTCCGGAAAATATTTACTGTGAGCATATATAATTGACGTCATGCTCACATCTCAAAGGAGGATATCTTATGAAGAAACGAAATCATACTAGCATTTTCAAATTAATCGCTAGTCTATCTGTTATTTTCGCTACTGCAAATTATCCAGTTGTCTCTTTTGCCGAAACAGCTGATTCTAGTTCAGTCAGTGAAACAAGCAACGCCGATGACATTAATACCGGTATTGCAGACTTAGACTATGATAATACCGAAGTTTTAGCAGTAAGTGGTGATGAGATTGATAGTTTTGTTCCAAAAGAAGGAATCAATCCAAAAGGTAAGTTTATCGTCATAGAACGTAAGAAAAAGTCACTTGCAACTTCTCCAGTCGATATTTCCATTATTGATTCTATGACTAATCGCACTTACCCAGGAGCATTACAACTTGCCAATCAAGCTTTTACAGAAAATAAACCTAGTGTATTACTGGTACCAAGAAAACCTTTGACTATTAGTATTGATTTACCAGGTTTGAAAAAGGAAAATTCAATTACTGTGGATAATCCAACATACGGTAATGTGTCTGGAGCAGTAGATGAGCTTGTTTCTAAATGGAGCGATGAGTATTCATCAACACATACTTTACCTGCGCGATTGCAGTATGCAGAATCAATGGTTTATAGCAAATCTCAAATCGGAAGTGCGCTGAATGTTAACGCGAAATATCTTGATTCTTCATTAGGAATTGACTTTAATGCGATTTCTAGTGGAGAGAAAAAAGTGATGGTGGCGGCATATAAACAAATTTTTTATACGGTAAGTGCGGAACTGCCTAACGATCCATCCGATCTTTTTGATGACAGTGTTACTTTTAAAGATTTAAAACGTAAAGGGGTAAGTGATCAATCCCCACCTGTTATGGTATCCAATGTAGCTTATGGTAGAACCATTTATGTAAAATTAGAAACAACCTCTAAGAGCAAAGACGTAAAAGCAGCATTTAAAGCCTTGCTTCAGAATAAAGGCAGTGTAGAAACGAATGCCGAGTACAAGGATATTTATGAAGACAGTTCCTTTACTGCTGTAGTATTAGGCGGAGATTCACAAGAGCATAACAAGGTTGTTACAAAAGACTTTAGTGAAATCCGTAATATCATTAAAGATAATGCGGAATTTAGCCTAAAGAACCCAGCATATCCAATTTCATATACAAGTGTTTTCTTAAAAGATAATTCAATTGCTGCCGTTCATAACAATACAGATTATATTGAGACTACAGCTACAGAATATTCGAAAGGTAAAATATCGCTTGGTCATTATGGCTGGTATGTCGCTCAATTTGATGTATCCTGGGATGAAGTTTCCTACGATGAAAACGGTGAAGAAGTACTCACACATAAAAAGTGGGAAGGAAGCAACCAAGACAGAACAGCTCCTTTCAATACAGTCATTCCTCTGCCACCTAATGCAAAAAATATAAGGATTTTTGCGAAAGAATGTACCGGCCTTGCTTGGGAATGGTGGAGAACCGTTATTGATGAACATAATGTTCCATTATCTAGTGAGATTAAAGTTGAAATTGGTGGAACGACATTAAACCCAACAGGTGGCATTACATTTAATTAGTTGTAAAAATAAACGGCTGAAACCCTTTTTATTAAGGACTTCAGCCGTTTTTCTTTTTCTTATTCCGATGCAGGGGAAAAGGGCAATATGCGCTACTGCCCTTTTCCCCCTCTTTTTGGTTATATGAAATCGCTTCGATACTTTGAGTTATAAAAAAACAGAGAGGGTTTCCCCTCTCTGTTCCCTTGTCCACAAAATATTTCATTATTTCGAAACGAACAGGGAGGGTAACAGTTGCATCATTTCATTCACATGCGGTGATTCTCCAAACATGAGATGCTTGTTCCAATCTTCCGTGCCAAGTTGCCTATCACCCATTTTGATAAAACACAAACCTCTCCGATAGTAAATATCTTGTTCGTCTGCATCAGAAAACGCTAAGGCCTCTGTATAATCGGAAATGGATAATTGCCACTCCTCCTGTGCTTCATAGACCCATGCACGGTTGTAAAGGACGGTTGCATTTTTCTCTAGTGCAATAGCTTCAGTTAGATCAGTTATGGCCCTGTCATACTCCCCCATCTCATAGTACAGGACAGCCCTATTTGTCCAAGCGGCCATCATTTCCCTATCCTTGTTTAGGGCAGCGGTAAACGTTTTTAGTGCTTGATCATTATTGCCATCCGACATTTCAATTAACCCTAGTGTACACAGGAGCCGCGCATGATCAGGCTCTATTTCTAAACCGAATTCAGCATCTTTTCGGGCCATTTCGAATTTCTCCACTTGATACAATAATGTAGCTCTGTTAAGTAATCCATCAAGATTTTCGGGGTCTATATCAAGCAAGTAGTCATAGTCCGCCATTGCTTTCTCCACATCTCCAAGACGATTGAAGGCAGTAGCTCGATTGAAATAAACCTCTGGAAACGGAGGACTAAGCTTTATCGCTTGGTTATAATCTTCAATGGCTTCATCCAGTCGCCCCATTCGGCTATAAAGGTTTCCACGATCAAAGTAATATTCTGGATAATTGGAATCAATCTGTATCACTTGGCTAAATGTTTCAGCTGCTTCTTCAAACCTTTTTAAAGCTACGTAAATCAGCCCTTTATTATGAAGCAACACCGAGCGATGCAACATATGTTCATCAGGAGCAAGATCCTGATTTAACCTTTGCCATCCTTCCGTAACCAATCGAAGCGCTTCTTCAGGATTATCCATATGTAACTCTACTAAAGCCAATCCATTTTGGTTAAATACTTGTTGAAATGCACGTTCTTTTTCATCTTCAATCAATTCTGCAAAATCAATGGCTTTTTGTATCCATTCTTTCGCCTTCTCGTGTTCTCGTTCTCGGTGATGCCTCGTATAGTACATCGAAAATCCATATGAAATTTGCATATGAACTCTAAAATCATCAGTGTTTGCGTACACTTCTCCTAAAAGCGTCGGTATATCATCAGTTTCACCCAATGCAGCCAGAGACGTAGCCATTTTCATTGTAAAATACCGGCTATTATCAAATTCGCTGCTCCAATTCGTCAGTTTCCGGCCACGTAGGCTCATATCGATAGTCGCATCGTAAAAACCCATGTTAATGCTATAACTAACTGCTTTAAACAACGCTTCGCTTGCTGATTTCTCAGAAGTACCTCGCTCCAGATGAAACGGAATGGCGCCTAAGTGCAGTGACCACTGCTCTTCTTTTATAAGAGATTCTGCCCGCTCTTCGTGAAGGCTCTGACGAATTTCAATAGGAGTTGCTTCATAGGCGATCAATTCCTGCTCACAATCTGATGTGCAGTCAGAAATTATGTATCGTTTCGTTAGCTCAAGTCGCTGTTCGTCAGATAGACTTACTATCCCCATATCTTGTTCGATGTCAGAAAGAATAGTAGTAGGCTCCGTATACGTTTGTAACGCCTTTTTCAGAGCTTCATTTTCCGCTATTTCACTTGAACTTACGATCACCTGAATCAGGTCAGACTTCGCACGACGCAGAAGTGTACTTATAAATTCTGCATCAAGTTGATCACAGGCCTGCACATTTTCAAAAACCAGGGTCAATTTTCCCATTCGTTCCCGATTCGCTAATGCCAATAAAAGATCGATCAAACCATTCGACATGCGAAGTGTACGCAATTTCGAATAATAACGTGTTCTCTCTTTCGGAATAGCAAGAGAGGTAAGTGTTTCTACACTAACAGGAATGACTGCTTTCAGTTCTGGAGCTATGGATAAGATCTCGATGCCGTGTGATAAAATCAGGTCTGGCCATTTCGAATAAGCTTCTGGAATAATCTGGCGCAGGAGGTCACCAGTACCTGTATAGGGTCCTCTAAGATTGCAATGACAATTGCTGACATAACATGCGGAGTATTGCTCTTCGAAGTACTTCTTTTCTCGGTCGCTGCGTCGAGATCCAATCAGCCATTGGTGTGTAATCGATTGTTTCATTTCGACTCATCCCCTCTGTTCCATTGATAAATTCCGAATTTCCCTTTTGTTTCTACGCTCCTTTAGGTATAGATAAAATACAATTCCATACTGGACTCCCGTTATAGTCAAGAAAACAACGGAATCCCAGAATTTCATATCTTCTCCTGTAAATATGGAGAGAAAAATATTCGTTAAAAGTTGAATAGCGACCGGAATCATATAGAGCATCATTCCTGTCATCATCATCCAGCCAGTTGCGTAAAAAAAGCTGTACCATCTCGCTACCTGATGATCCCGTTCCGTATACTTGGACATATCGACCATCTTGTTCTTTTTTCCAATTAGTCCATACCATATATTTTTCAAATAGGAACGTGTAGCCTCCTGAAGATTTACACATCCCAACATCGTAATCATTAAATAATAGATATCTGTTTGAAGATGAAAATAAAATTGCCAGAGGAAACGCAGCAGTGTTGTAAATGCTAGTCCCATACAATATGCAGCTATGATTGTCTTCTCACCTGTATTTATCCAAATTGCACCAGCAACGATCACCAATAAGGAATACCACAAAATATCACCGAACATTCCAACTAAAAATGGAAGAATACGCTTTCGTTTTGGGAATCCCCAAATACCTGGCATGGAAGAAGTGAAGACCAAAAAGTACATTCTTCTGCCTATACTTAGTTCTGACGGGATACCCAGTCTTCGTCCGGCAAGCATGTGCATCCATTCATGAAACAAGATCCCTGGAATCTGACCGATCGTCATGCCAAGAAAAATCACCATAGCGTATTCGGAAAATAAGATGCTTTGTCGACCCGGACGAATCTGTGGATATTGGTATAACAACCACAAGGCACAGGTTATGATGGCACCATAAATCAGCCAACCAAGTGGAGAGAAAGCTAGCTTACCCAACCATTGCCCCGATACTTTCTGCGCTTTCGTTTCCTTTTCCTCAACATCACAAATAAATGTCAGGTCACGTAATGTCTGCAAAAAATCATCCATGTCCACTTCATCCTGATAGGTATCTTGATACCAGGAACGCGCTTCGGCAACCCCCATGCCCTCTTGCAGTTTTCGTACAAGTGCTGCTCCATCCTCAGGAAAAACAGCAAACGTATCCGTCCCAAACCGCCCAATCAGGACTCCTTGCTTATCCTCCAGAAATGTTAACGGGTGTAATTGGATCATGCGATTTTCGTTCATGACTTTCCTCCCGGATGTTGTCATGCTATCTTCATAATTGAAAAAGAGGGGCAAATGCCCCACTTTTTCAATGTTACTGACATATCTTTATGCCTGCTCGCAAGTGCAGTCGTACATTGTGTTAGCTACTGAAGTCAATTTTACAGGCTCGGTTTTTTGCACAGTAATTTTTTTCATAATAATGCCTCCGATAAATTGTTATTTATACCATATTCGCGAATGTATGGTATATACTGGTAATGATAGACTGGAATTTTCTGACTGTCAATAATTTTTTGATTTTTTTGAATATATTGTGATTTTATCCTTTTTTTATTAGGCAGTACCTAAAAAATCCCCTAAGAGAAAACTCCTAAGTATGATACGAAAACGCGATGAAATGGCGTTTAAATTACATTTCTTGAGTTTATTTCATGAGGGTGAAAAGCATGAATGATGAGTTATTAATAGAGGAGTGTAGAAAAGTTTTAAGAAGGATCGCTTGGCGGTTGCAGTATCAAGCAAAGAAGATTTCCACCCGAGAGCTTCCGATCATAGAAAATATCTGTGGGCAGAATCAGATGTCTTCTGTAGATTCTAAGTTACACTTAGAAGAAATAGTTGCACAGCATTTAGGCATTATCTCAACAAGGCGTAAACAAATACAAACGGAAATATTTAGGGATACTTCGAAAAAAACTAGAGTCTAACCCGCAAGCAGTTAAGTCATAGGCCCTCCCAAATGGAGGGTTTTTTAAAGGCAGATTCTTTTTTTACTAGTGATACTGCAAAGGCTGTAAAGGCTGTAAATGATTTAGAACTTCCTACAGGTTGTCAATTTACACAATCTTAGTTTGATGCACTTGTTTCGTTAGCTTTTAATGCAGGTCCTGGGGTGCTAACAACCGATGATGTAAAAGCTATGCTTGCCCATGGGCTTATATATTCTTTTGTTGGCCCACTTACACCAGCTGAAAGTGATACTTGTTCAAAATTAGTCAGCAAAGCATTTTCATATGATACAAAATTAAAACCAAGAAGAAATGAAGAAGCAACTTGATTTTGTAAAGGCATGCCATATACTCACAAATATCCAGTATATACACTATAGTTTAATCGTTTTACGACATAAACAAGAAAGGTCAGCCTAAAGGTTGACCTTTCTTGTTTAAAAAATGATATTCACAGGCATTTTCAGAATCGCTTATAGGATATCCTTACCTTCCTGGATATTTTCTATTCTATTAGCACAGAACTTATTAATTCATTTAATCAGTAATTTTTTTAAGCTCAAAAATAGTTGCCTCTGATAACAAGATAAGCCTATCGTTATTAACAACAAAAAAACCTACACTTACAGGTATACTCATTTTTGTAGAAGGGTCACTTATATCTATTACTTTTACTACATCATTTTCATTTAAGTCTGGGATATGTATTTTATATAATCTATAAAAAGAGAGAGAGTTATAGCATGTCGCTGTAATCTCATATAATGGATTTTTTAGTTCATATTGATATTTCTCATAGTTTTTAAGTCCTTTTGATGAAAAAAAGTCTTTTTTGATTATAATTTCATCTCCAATAAATTTTTGCCCTGTTGGATATTCAGAAGCATCATTATATGAATTTGCAAATCCTAAAAGCTTCTCAACTTTCCAAGTTCCATAGAAATATTTTTCAGTTTCACTATCCAAATTTATACGTTCTACAGTACAATATTCGGATGTGTTTTTTGGAATAATAGACTCATCCGTTTCAGGTTTAGGCTCACTAGAAGTATCTGGATTTGATGTCATTTCAACATTTCCACAAGCCGATGCTAGCATCAACATGATCATGATACAAACCAATAATATTTTTTTCATATTTCACACTCTTTTTTATTTTTTTGCGGTGATAGTAGGATTCAATATGCCAAATCACTGCCGTACGCACTTCATTCTAAACATCCTTTGATAATCGTTTGAGCACTATCGGCTCACTACGTTTATTATATTCACCTGTTATGACGTTTTGTCATACCAAAAAGTTCGAGGGATTTTCCCCTAAATATTTTCGGGTTCTCAAACTCCGTCTCTGCTATTCCTTCGCATTCATTCGCTACTGCTTACGCAAGCACACAAAAAAAGCCCTCTCATTAGCGAAGGCTATGTATTTCAACCAGATTTTTTAGCATTTTTAATATTTGTTACGAGGCGAGCGTAGGGGAATTAGGTTATATTTTTCAAGCAATTTTTGTCGCAAAAAGGACTATAGAAAATTTCTCACCGAGCAAACGAGGGTTATATCCGATTAAGAAAAACAAATCATTTCATTCGTCACCCACCCCATATAAATAAAAAACCTCAGAATTATTTCTGAGGTCTAGTCACTAAATCATTATTTTTCATCAGTATAGAGGTAAGAAGCGTTTTCTAGCCTTCTTTTTAAGTTATCATCCTCATCTATTTTGCTATGGAGTAATCCTTCAGGTATATTTATTGTCACAATGTACTAAGCCGTAATTCATAAAAATACTGCACAATTGGATGCTTTACCTTCATCTTATCGGCCATGTTTAAAATTCGCTTTTTTCCAACCCTTCTGTCCACCAAAGCTAGAATGTTCAACAAGATATCATTACTCTCTATGCTTTCCTCTATAGAACTAGATAAAAACGTATTAGCCACAACGGTAAAATTTGATTTACTTAATGAGGTCTGCGCTGACAAAAGCTCCTTTGCATATTCCGATATCTTTCTATTTCTTGCAATTACTTTTAGACGGTCCTCCGGAACGATCCCCTTCGTATCTTTTCTGACCGCTTCAATTTCTTCATCGCTGATAGGAATTTGGATATCTGAATCATTCTTAATTTCCTGCTCCGTCTGATACCATCTGATCGAGCTTGTTATATCACTCATATTAAGTACGTTCTTTTTATCTACGGCAATATAACATATTCCTGATTTATCAGGTAAATAACGGTAACCAGTTGCACTGTATTCAAACCTTCCATCTAACGCAGGACAGAGAAAGCTCTCCAGTTGTTTCTTCAATTTGCTCCAGGACATGTATCCTCCTATGTTCTCAAGGCCTTCTACCAGTATTTGCGGCAGTTAGGCCTATGGCTTTGTTAAATGCCTTTTTCTCATTGATACAGTATACTCCATTAAAAGCAAATAACATCCTTTAATAGTTTTGGAGACGGCAGAGGATTGGTGGTTGAATTACCGAAAATAACCGTAAAAAAGGACTGTCATTCAACTGGCAGTCCTTAATTTTCACTGGAGGATGTGATCGCGTGAGTAATCCTTTTGAAACCCTCATTAGTAAGATCAAGGGGAGTAGGACATCTATAGAAGGAAACGTGCACATTACAAACGAAGAACATAAATTTGTGCTTTACCCATCGAACGAATCTATCACGGACATAAAGGCGAAACTAAAATCGTTTGAGCTGCCAGAGGATTACATCAGCTTTTTAAACTGCTACAGCAGTGCAGCCCTGTTTAAAGATGCAAATTACAACGCTGGGGGCTACGATGTATTAAGTACCAAACTCGTCAATGAATACTGGAAAGGATATAGTATCGACCATCCGTACTATCCTATCGTTTGGAGCAGCCACTCAGTAGGCTGTGTATGCGTTGATCAGGACAGACTCCACAGCGGGCGCGGATACCTCACATGGATTCAAACGATTGACCCCGACAACTCGATAGACATAGACCTGACGTTTACTGAGTGGTTAGTTCAACTCATCGAACACGAGGGCAAGGAATTCTGGATTCCGTTCCAGGAGGAGGAAGAATAAGAAAAAAGGACGCCTTTTATAGTGCGTCTTCAGGATGAATTGGACGATTAATGCATGACTGCCAAAAAGCTGGGACTAAGCTCTCAGCTTTTTTTCTGTAAGTTGGGGGTAATCCCAGAGCCACTTTTGGCTCTTGTACGGAAATATTTAAAATTTCTTAATAGCAATAGTTTATACTTTCTCTCCTATGCACAGCCATATTATTTGTCCCTTCTGTCTCTTTTGCAAAGGAATCTCAGGCTCAATTCGCCGCAAAGTATCCCGTTGACGCAAACGCCAAAAACGTAGAAACCATAGTAGATACTACGTGGAAAAATAGCCCCGACATTCTAGAAGATTCAGTAATAACATGGTTGTACCAACCAAGGTAGACTGCG
Organism: Brevibacillus sp. FIR094; assembly: GCF_050477165.1. NCBI lineage: Bacteria > Bacillati > Bacillota > Bacilli > Caryophanales > Paenibacillaceae > Brevibacillus > Brevibacillus sp. FIR094. Next base: position 97,797 of record NZ_JBEAES010000016.1, read on the forward strand.
GTTGTGATGAAGTTATTAAAGATTTACTTTGACAACACAATGCCCATAGTCTTGTTAATCTAGTATCAGAAGAACAGAGGGGGATTTTTTATTCAACGAAAACGCTATTCACTCGAATTCAAACAATACATGGATAAAACAAACAAGAAGAAACAGGGAGTTTTGATGATCGTCGGGGGAAGCTCTTGCAATTGTAGGAGCAGGGTACGGGCTACTGTCAGATGAACAAGTCCAATCGCTCCAAAAGGCTTTTGAGTTAATCTTAACTGCATTCTAAAAGTCGAAGCCCCCCTTCGGAATAACCCGAGGAGAGCTTTTTTACGTGATGCGTTCAATTTTAGAGTCGCCTCTTCCTTCGCTTCATGTAGTACAACGTTCATACTGAATTAAATTCGAGATTATTTTTCCAACTCGTATTCCCACGATCCATTATCATACTTGATTTTAAAAGACAAGGTTTCCCCATCTTTTCTGCTAAATGCGAAATAGCCTTCTTTTAATGCTTCATCCAAAACAATAGTCGGAATGGAATCGCCGGGTTTAGCGTGCGCTTGCATAATCTCGTCCTGTACGCTAATAAACGCACCAGCAACATCCTCTTCATATTTTTCTTCCATTGCTTCTATAAGCCTTGTACTTTTTGTAAACTCATTGAAGACCCATTTCTTACCGTTGTCATCGGTTATGGTTTTCATTACTCCCAGATCTTTAGCTTTCGCTTCAATTCCTACTGCTTCCAGTGCCTTTATGTGATTACCTTTTACATACGACTTAGTATCTTCACTCGCATATAGACTGCCACCTGCGAAAATTGCACCAGCTAAAACAAGACCCGAAATTGCTATACTGCGTTTTTTCATAACCTCAAATACCTCCTATAATCTTACCACCCTGGGTCAGTGCCATAGGAAACTATTATAGAATGGTTTGGAATGGCTTGAACCTCAGTTGCTTGAATAGTTTGAGGTGCAGCAACTAAGAACACCGTTATTAATATATACAAGAGAAGCTTGTTCATCACTTTCCCCTCCTAGCTATCTGGATATTATAAGCTCATTATACACTTTTTGGATTTTGTTTATTACGAAATAGTCCATCTCTTTATTGTTTTTTGTGTAATAATTTAAAATTTGATTTACACATTCATATCCTTTTTCATGAGCGCTAACTTTAGCGTACTCGAAGGTAGCTTTTAAATAACTATCTACTGCATCTCTAATTAGACCGAGACGCATTTTATAATCTCCTTTTAACCTAAAGTAATAGGCTAATTCTGCTTTTTTGAATGGAGTTCGTATATTTACATTGTTCATCTGACCTTCATACTTTAGAAGATTTTCTATGGAATGAGAATCATTTCTTTTTAGGTATATCTCAAATAATTCATTAACAATGTGAATGATATTATTGCCCGTAGCCTCTGAAAGACAAGCTTGTAGCTGAGTGATAGCTAAGTTAAGATTGCCCTTCTTCCCATTAATAGCCCCTTCCATTACTTTTACGGTTTCAGTTACGTGTGGGTATGAATATTGACTAAACAATTCAAGGTATTTTTCTGACAGTCCATAATCCCCCAAATAATAATACGAGTTGCATATTGCCAATGTTGAATCAGCTTTGATTCTGCTTTCCGTCCCATCTTCTTTTAAAACATGTTTACAAAGTTTGATGCAATCATCAAATAATCCGAGATTATAGGCATGTACTCCCAGTTTATAATGCAAAAGTATCCGTTCATCAGGAGATAAAAATTCCGCATAATGCAAGATTTGCTCCCCAGACTGATACGTTTGAGGTAATTTAGTAAAATCATCTCGTTCAATTAGATATTTCTTAAATAAAGCTTTTGCAATGTATATCGGCTCACCACATTGTCGTGCATAATTTGCGATGACCTTATAGAGAGCTAAGCGTATTTCGTTATTTATTACTATTACAGCAGTCGAATCAGAGAAGTTATACAGTCGCTCCAATGCCTTCTCAATCTTTTCATTAGGAGATTGAAGAAATTTCAATGAAACTCTTTCGACTAGTGAAGTATGATCACATTGAATGACTTCTTGAAGAATTTCAAATAACGTTTCACTCCTAGTCTCATCTTCAAGGTATCCTTCAATAATTTCTTCATACGGGTACGGAAATAGAGCGGCTATCGACTTCACTGTTTTAAATTCAGGGCGTTTTGTCTCTCCACTCTCAATCTTTTGTAGTACGCCCCTACTTACACCAGTTCTATCTTCTAACTCAGAAAAAGACAAGCCGTTATTTCTTCGGCTCTCAGACAACATGTCCCCAATCGTTTTCTTTTGCACTATATCCCCCCATAACACAAACTTCCATTTTTTTACAATTAAATCAAGTAGGATTATAGCAAGTTGATGTTATGTGAATCAACAAAAACAAACAGACATATTTCGACTGAAATTTACGGAAATTATCGAATAATGTCAAATGTATCAAGGTAAATTTTTCCATGGTTTTTTGATATAGGTGCTATAGTGAAAAAAGAGGGGGTGAGACTATGGGGGACAGATAACAATGGCTGAATGGCAAGAAGTAAGCAACGAAGACCTTACACAAATCATCAAGAATCTACAATATCAGCTTAAAGAAGTCTTCAAACAACAGGGCAAACTGACAGACTACGATGTGTTGAAGATAAGTCAAGAACTAGACGAGTACATCTTAGAGTGCCACCGAAGAAATCTTACTAATCAGAAAGGAGGTAAATTGTAAAAGTGAATGGACTTGTTTTAAACAAGAAAGGACGTTCCCCCTTTGCTTCCCGGCAACAGGAACGCCCTTAATAGGAGCCTCTTGAAACTCCTATATTTAACTCTATCACGAGATGTTTAGATTAGGAAGAAAGAGATTCTTACGAAATAGACCTAAAAAACATAGCTGAGCATTTGCTCGTTCTGGTAATTCAATCAAAAATGATGAAGAAAGAATGTGAGCAAGTGTAGTAAGGGAAAAATCTAGCGTCATCCCCCTTGGTAGATTCAAAGAAGAAAAACATGAAAAGAACGCACTAAATTAAATGTTAGGAGGATTATTAAGTGAAGAAATACTTACTATCTTTACTCGCTTTCGCTGTGCTCTTAATAAGTCCATCGGGTGCATATGCGGAAGATTCTACAGACAACATTGAAGAAAGAATAGAAAGAGGTGAATTAAAAGAACTTTCTTCAACCACATACGAAATTTTTTACGACTCTACAGGAGAAATCTTAAGTACAAAAGAAGTTAACGCAAAACATCTGGAGGCAATTGAAGAGCTCGAAGTAGAAATTGGCGAAGAGCTTGACAAGGATTTTGATTTATCATCAGAACAAGACCATGAGGAAATGCCTGTTGAAGAAAACACAGACAAAGAAATAACTGAGGAAAACCAGATACTAAACCGAGCAGATAGTGTCAGAATAGAAAGTGGTTTATTAATTGACGAATCAAATCGAGAAATAGTTTCGTTTGCTAAAATCGATAGAATTCGTGGTGCTGCACCGATTGCTATCAGCGGAAAAGTTACACTGCAAACTTCAACTAATCGTAATAAAAGGTATAGTGATGAAGATTCATTCAACTATACCTTTACTGGGGTAGAAATAAGAGTAAATAAAAGAAAAACAAGCGAACCAGTCAGTATTGTAGATACCAATTTTTGGCGAACCACTAACTCAACTGTATCGACATGGAGTAACGGATATTCCGATTCAGACTATGATGTAGGAAAAGAATTTTTGCTTAACAAAAAGGGTATCGAATATCCTAAGTATAGAGACTCGCATAGCAGAATAAAAATGTTTGAGCCTGATGAAGCCGATCTCTCTTGGGTTCCTAATAATCAAAGAGAGCCTAGAGAATCTGGCATGAGAGGCTTATATATTGATTGGTATGAGAATAAATATGGCACCCCGGATTTCAGTTGGGATGACGTAGATATTCATCACATTATTCCCCTTGCATATGGTGGGGATAACAGCTATGATAATTTAATTCCGTTACCAAAAGACTTCCACCGAAAAGATGTTACTCCTTGGTGGGCTAGTTATGGAAAGTATGTACCTTCTGGTGATGACTATTAAAGAATAGTAGGTGATTCTCCTTGAAGAACAATTTATCTGAATTGGTATTGGAAGGGTTAAAAAAAAGACTCGATAATAGTAATCGATTATTATTGCAAAATAGAAATGGAAAAGTTGATACAGCCCAGTTTACATTTAATCCTCCTGCTAATGTAGAAGAAATTGAGGAGTTTTTAAGGAGCACTCACTGGCACTTACCAACTGACTATAAGAATTTTCTCCTAATCCATAATGGAGCATGGCTGTTCAAGAGTGTAAGATATGGTGGAGGATATGAGTTACTGAGTCTAGATGAAATTAAAGACAATCATCTCGATTATATGCCTAAACATTGGTATCCTATCTCGATTAACAATGGTGATTACATCTTTATTGATTCTAACCGAGTCAAGGATGGTCAAAACAACTATTTAGTTTGTTTTAATCATGATGATGTTTCAGTCTCAGAAGGTTATTACTTAAATATGAATTTTGAAACTTGGTTGGAAAGATTAATCATTGCTCAAGGTACAGAATTTTGGACTTGGTAAGTAGAAATAAAGAAGGGGCTGTTTCAAAAGTCGATTTTTCCGACTTAGAGACACCCCATTTTTAATATCGAAACTCTTGATACATCAGCGTTTCAGAGGGACTTCTCAAGTTGTCTAGTTGTAAGGAAGATGTGGAAGCACTCATTCAAGCTTACTCTAAACAGATTGAATCTGCCCCCTACTTTCACATAGAGTACAATGCCAACGGGAAAGCAAATTTTATGGAAGTTACCTCGGATACAGAAAATTGTTATACGTGCTCATTTAAAGGGTTGGATGTTTTTAATATCAGGGTAGAAAAATTGAACTGTCATTCAATTGACAGTCCCTATTCTCATTGAAGGATGTGATCCTGTGAGTAATCCTTTTGAAGCCCTCATTAGTAAGATCAGGGGAAGTAAGACAAGTGTAGACGGGAACGTTCATATCCAAAACGAAAAATATCAATTTACATTCTACTTCTCGAACGAGTCTATCACAGACACAAAGGAGAAATTAAAATCGTTTGAGTTACCAGAGGATTACGTCAGTTTTTTAAGCCGCTACAAAAGTGCAACACTATTCAAGAGCGCCATGCATAACTCTGGGGGTTATGATGTGCTAAGTACCGAACTCGTCATTGGGTACTGGAAAGGCTACAGCATCGACCATCCTTACTATCCTATCGTTTGGAGCGATATCTCAAATAGCTGTATATGTGTGGATCAAGACAGAATACATAGTGGCAAAGGTTACCTCACATGGGTTGGATCGATACTACCAGACGATACTATCGACATAGACCTGACGTTCACAGGATTGCTGGAACAACTTATTGAGCATGACGGAATTGAGTTTTGGGATCGACCCATTGAGGAGGAAGAGTAAGAAAAAAGGGGGCCGTCTAAAAAGTCCCTAAAAAAGTAAAGAAGGTGGGGGGAAACCGTTTCGTTTTCCTCACCTTCTTTTTTGGTTTTGAAGAAAGTGGGTAGACGGATACCCGGCACTTTCAACAGGTTATGTACTAATGCCACAATTCCAAACTCAACATACACTTTGTCGAGCCCTCGAAGTGAAAATCGGCGGCCGTTTCGTAGTGAGTGCCGAATGGCCGTGTGAGTGTCAATCAAAATGTTTACCACCATGGGAAAATATTCTATGTAATGAACTACAGAAAAGAGGCGTCGCGTTTAGTAATGCACATGTTATGTTCAAAAGTGTTGCCTTATTTAAGTGACATAAAGAAGGAAAATATCGGTAGGAGGGTAGTAAAAGAATATGAGCGAATCTGTCTTTAATTTCATAGAGCTGCTTGAAATTGCTGGAGGCATATTCTTTTTCAGTTTGTTTAAGTATGGATTAAGTAAGCATAATGCTACTTGGAAATTTATTATTCTTGAATACTTTGCTATTGTTATGATCATTTGGATTATTAAATCGTTTGTGAATCTTATTTTTAGTTAGGGAACATGTCTGGTGGTAAACCAGATACATACAAGACATACCGAATAGATGCACCTATTCAGCCACTTTGGTAGCAGCCATGACCCACTCTCTACTTTCAACTGATAGTGTTTCATTTGTAGTAGATAGCACATTAGCACAAAAAAGAGGGGTTCTCCGCCCCTCTTTTTCAGTCCGCCAATCCATCTCCGCTTACTTTTCGTGTCATGCTTGGCATACCCAAGAGTGGACTCAATCTCTCCCTCGAGCATTTCTTGGATCGTTTCTGCAATCAATTCCTTTAACGCTGATTGCACGTCGTCTACCGACTTCATATTCTTCTCTTTGATCCACTGCTTTATCTGCTCTTTTGACATCACAAAAACTCCCAACCTTTCTAAAACTAATTGTAGTTTAGAGGTTGAGAGTTTACACAGAATACTCTACAGACTCCAATTATTCATTGGAGCAATCCCTTAATTGAGGGGGAAGAGTAAAAAAGGACGCCTTTTATAGTGCGTCTTCAGGATGAATCGGACGAATAATTGATGGTTCTATTGAAATTAATTGCATTTCCTAAAATTAACCAAATAAATGGCATTTGCTCACTTTCGGGGCGGCTGAGACAGCCGTCCTTTTTATTTTATCATGTAGCCCCCTACTTTAGAGATTATTTAATGATTAGCAAAAGAGAGTTTAACTTCAGAATAGACTTGATAAAAAAGAGGCTAAGTCTGTAGGCCATGGAAGTCAACCTAAAAACGGAGCCTCTTGAGTTTCAGATTATCTAATATCTAAGCGTGCTCTTATCAAAAGATATTCTTTCTGAGCCATTTTTCATAAATATCCAAATCTTCTTCTGTGTGAAAATAATGCTCGGAAGCATTTGAAACAGCAAGATTGCAATTAAACTTTGTGATAAATGTTGATAAGACATCATACTCGCACAGTTCGTCTTTTTTTCCATATAAAATTGAAGTTGGAGAATCCCATTTTATAATTGGATTCTTGATAACATACTGGTAATAATCCCAATATAGGATTTGACCAATTGGTGTAGATATTTCTTTTTCTCTGCACAGATGTTCTTCTGTAATATCAAACCATTTCATCATATTTTGAATCATTCGGCTCATGTCTAAAACAGGAGAAAGAAATAGGCTTTGCTTTAAAACTTCATCTTTATAAGCTAACAAGCTAAAATATGCTCCCATACTATTTGCCCATAGGCTGATAGTATTTGATTTCGTGTGTGCAAATTCTAAAACCTTCTTCAAATCAGAAACGCAGTTTTGCACTTTACAAAGCTTAGAACTATTTTTTCTATCGCCGTGTTCAGGCAAATCAAAACTGAGCACTTGATATCCCAATGGAACAACCTCTTCGGCTAGAATACGAATCGGAATATCTGATTTTGAAGACATATTGCCATGTACAGCAATAAATATTTCCGTGCTGTCGTTTCCCCACAAAATAGCAGGAATATCATCTATTAAAATATTTTCTTTTAACATGCATCCTCCAATTTATTGAGGTGTTACTTTCCATAGGTAGTTGTATATTATTTTGTTACGCATATCCTCAATTTTCAACCCAACTTTTTCTACAAAAACAGGGGAACGGCTTGATGGCTCTGGGTTTTCCCCTTTATCCATTCCCGGATTTTATCACGTCTTTATTCAATTTTTAGCACGAGTTTATTATGAATAGCATGGGTTTATTTGGGGCCTACACGTCCCTCACCAGTAAAGCCACAGATTCCACATGCCCCGTATGCGGGAACATATCCACCGGCTGCACTTCCTTCACCTCATACCTCTCCGCAAGCACCTTCAAATCCCTCGCCAACGTAGAAGGATTACACGACACATAAACCACTCTCTCCGGCTGCATCTCCAAAATCGTCGTCAACAACGCCTCATCACAGCCTTTACGCGGCGGGTCAACGACAATCACATCCGCCCATATGCCCTTCTCTTTCCAAGCAGGAATGACAACCTCCGCAGGCCCTGCTTCAAACGTCGCATTCTCCACGCCATTCAACTGCGCATTCCGATTCGCATCTTCAATCGCTTCCGGCACAATCTCTACTCCATACACATGCTTGGACTTCTGCGCCAAAAACAGCGAAATCGTCCCGATGCCGCAGTACGCATCAATCACCGTCTCCGTACCAGTCGCACCCGCGTACTCCAACGTCTTGTTGTACAGCACCTCGGTCTGAGCAGGATTGACCTGATAAAACGACCGCGCCGAAATGGCAAACTTAATCGAACCGATATAATCGTAAATAACATCGCTGCCCCAGAGCGTCACGGTCTTTTTGCCAAAAATAACGTTGGTCTTGTCCGAGTTGATGTTCTGCACGATACTCGTCACGCCAGGTACCTGTGCACGAATCGCTTCCACCAGCTGATCGCGCTGTGGAATCTGCTCCTCTGTCGTTACGAGCACGACCATGACTTCCCCCGTCTTGACGCCTACCTTCACAACGACATGACGCAACAAGCCTGAATTTCGCACCTCGTCATACGCTTTAATATTCAACTTGGTCGCCGCCTGCTTCACAGCCGCCACTGCTTCATCATTCATCTGATGCTGGATGAGGCATTCGTTCATGTCGATGATCGAGTGGGATTTCTCCGCGTAAAAACCGCCGACCAACGCCCCGTTTTCCTCGCCGATTGGTACTTGAGCCTTGTTGCGATAGCGCCATGGATCGCTCATGCCGAGTGTCGGGTGAACGGTAATCGCGCCTTCCCCTTCGACTTGGAAACCGCCGATGCGCCGCAGGTTGTCCCGCACGATTTGCTGCTTGTGACGCAGTTGCTCCTCGTATGCGAGATGCTGCAACGAACAGCCTCCGCAACGGTCGTACAGCGGACAGGGCGGCTGGAAGCGATGGGTACTTGCTTCTACTACTTCCGTCATCTTTGCAAAGCCGAAGTTTTTCTTCACATGATCGACACGCGCATGAACCCGCTCTCCTGCAAGTGCGCCATCCACGAACAGCGTATATCCTTCAATTCGGCCGCTCCTGCTCCTTCGTGGTTCAGTCCGGTTATCTCCACTTCCACGGTTTGTCCGACACGTACTGGGACATCCAGCTCCACTTTGGCTGTCGGGTGCGGACCGCGCCGCTTCTTTGTTGTCTTCGCCACTATCTATTGCTCCTTTTATCTTGCTCTATAGGTTTTCGTTTTCGCTCCAGGAAACATGCAGGGATGCACAGCGAAAAGCGGCATCCCCACGGCTATTGCTATTCATTTTACTATCTTCTTACGGGACGAACAACTCGATATGCCCCGGCAACGCTTCCACCACGCAAGGCAGCTGTCCGCCCAGCTCACCGTCCAGATTGAGCTGAACCGTCTCTCCGCCCGGTGAAGTGGCCTTGATGTAATCTGCCTGGAAATACAGGATGTTCGGGTCCTTCAGGTGCTCGCCGCGAACTGCTTGTGTCGCCAAGCGAATAAACTCTGCTATATTCAGCTTTTTCACGACGATGACATCCAGCTTGCCGTCCGTCAAGTCCGCATCTGGGGCGAGCCTGTCGAAGCCGCCTACAGATCGGCTATTGGCGATGAGGAACACCATGATTTCTTCATCCAACAGCACCTCTTTGCGGCTCTCCAGACGAACACGGATCGGGTGCAGCGACGGCAGCTTCTCCAAACCCTTGACGTAATACGCCATTTGTCCAATCAGCGTTTTCAGCTTGCTCGGGACCTCATAGGTCAAATTCGTCAGCGAGCCGCCACCCGCGATGTTCATAAAATAGCGGTTGTTGATGCGCCCCAGGTCAATGCGTTTTTTCTTGCCCTTCGTAATGATCTGCGTCGCCTGTGTGATCGATTTCGGTATACCGACCGCCCGGGCAAAATCATTGCTTGTTCCGCAGGGGATTATTCCAAGAGATGGACGCGCTTTATGCTCTGCCATCCCATTGACTACTTCATATATGGTTCCATCTCCACCAGCGGCCAGGATGACGTCAAAACCGCGAGCTACTGCACGAGCAGCTTCTTCTGTCGCATCATCTTCCCCTTTGGTCGCATAGCATGAAGTTTCATATCCGGCCGACTCCATTAAATCGAGGATTTCCGGCAATCGCCGACGCACGATCTCCCGGCCGGAGCTTGGATTGTAGATTAATCTGGCTCGTTTCAAGGCAGATCCCTTCTTCCTTCCCTCGCTCACGGGGGTACTCTCTTCCATCATATCCTGTATAGCCATTTTTGGGAATCGCTATGCTCCATATAGCGTGATAAGATAGAAAAAGATGGAAATCAAGGAGATAGGGGAGACGCTTGTGAAGAAGATCATCGTGGGAGTAGATGTGGGTGGCACTGCAATCAAGATGGCTTTGATTACGCCAGACGGCGAGCTGGTTACAAAAATGCAAGAACCGACGCCTGTTGCGGACGGCGAGGATGGTATTTGCAAAAATCGTAGACATGTCTCATGATCTTCTTGCGCAGTACGACTATTCTCTTTCACAAGTCTGTGGAATCGGTGTAGGAGTACCCGGACCCGTCGATGGCGAAAAGGGAATTGTCTTCCAAGCGGTGAATCTTCACTGGCGCCAACCCGTTTTATTAAAGGAAAAGTTGGAAGCCCTTACAGGTCTGCCAGTCGCGGTCGACAACGATGCCAATGTCGCAGCCCTCGGGGAAATGTGGCAAGGTGCAGGCCAAGGTGCACAAGACCTCGTTCTCATCACGCTCGGCACAGGTGTAGGTGGAGGCGTCATTTTGAATGGAAAGGTCATCCATGGTATCAACGGTGTTGGCGGCGAAATCGGTCACATCACTATGACCCCGGATAGCGGAGCTCCTTGCAATTGCGGCAAAACAGGTTGTCTCGAAACATATACGTCTGCGACCGCCATCATTCGTGAAGGGCGTTTTGCCGCTACAAACGGATCAAGCCCTGCGCTTGCCGCTGTACTAGCCACCAAAGGAAACATTGCCGCCAAGGATGTCCTTGAGGCAGCCGTAGCAGGAGACACAGCGGCTCTCGCGATTATCGATCAAGTGGCGCTCTATCTCGGTCTCGCTCTCTCTCATTTGGCGAATGTACTGAATCCTGCGAAGTTTATGATCGGTGGAGGCGTGGCCGCAGCAGGTGACTTCCTCTTTTCCCGAATCCGTGAATCATTCAAACGCTTTGTTCCCTTCACCTACGTCGTCGAGTCCACAGAGATCGTTCCTGCTCGACTCGGCAATAATGCGGGTGTGTACGGTGCGGGCTGGTTAATCCGTTCACAGATGAACGAATCCTGATCAGGCCACATAAAAAGAATCGACGCTCCTGCACGTGAATCCTCACAGCAAGAGCGTCTTTTTGGTATAGCCTTATGAAGAAGCCTGCCTGGGTGCCAGCTCTGTCTCGCCGCCTTTCCCCGAAACAATCAGCGCAGCACCGACGAGCACTGCACATCCCCCCAACAACTGGAGCAGGCTAAAAGCTTCGCCAAACAACAACGCCGAAAACCCAAACGTGACAACAGGCTCCAGCGTACTTAGCACCGATGCTTTGGTTGATCCAATCAATTGCAAGCCACGGAAGAAAAAGCTGATAGCGACCACCGTAGAAAAAACGACGATCCCCAGCAGCGCCCACCACCCTTGTACCGCAAAAGACAGATCGACACCTCCGTCTTTTAACGCAATGAAAAAGGTAGAAATGGCAGCAAACAGGGCGATGTACGCAGACGTTACATAGGACGAGACGCCTTTTACCACTCGATTCCCCACTACAATATAAACGGAATAAAACAACGCCGCTGCTAGAGCCAACAGCACGCCAATCGGCTGAATCCCACCAAATGACAAGCCGAGTACCAGTCCCAGACCAGCGAGTGTGATCAACATGGCGAGGACAGTCTTTTTCGTCAATCGCTCCTTCTCGACGAAGTAGCTCAGTATGGCAACAAACACCGGAAATGTGTACAGCAGTAAGGCCGCCATTGAGGTCGGTATGTACTGAACCGCAGAGAAAAAGCTAAGGGATTGCAGGGTGTACAAAATCCCGCCGAGACAAAACATAGCGAGCACCTGTCTTTTATCTAAGCGAAGCGATTCCTTGCGCCAAAGTAACAAACCAAAGAACAGAGCAGTCGCCAATAAAAACCGCAAAAACAAGAGCGTCGAAACAGACACACCCACTTCGTAGGCGTACACAGCAAAAATAGACATGACGCCAAAGCCAGCAGCCGATCCGAAAATATATAACACACCGACATACAGCGGATTCACAACATTTCACCAGCTTTCTCGAAATGACAGCGACGAGTGATGCGACAGGGCTGAAAATTTTACGATCAGTGCTTCAACCCCGCCCCTTCTCTGCGAAATATGCGCGACGCGAGAAAAATAGTGAAAATCACATAGACAAGCAAGGAGCCAATCCCCAGGAGTGCATGCATCGGGTCGACCTTGCCATAAAACACTTCCTTGGACAGTGCGACACCGTTGAACACGGGCATCACGTAGTAATGCGTAGGGATGTCGACCGGACTGACTGGCATCAGCATGTACGAGGGAACCATCGCCAAAAATATGACAGCACTCATGTACGTCTGCCCCTCTTTAAAAGACTTGGCAACCGTACTCAAAACAAGCTCCAACCCTGCAAAGAGCGCCGCCAACAACAAAATCGTCACGATGAGCACCAACAAAGTGACAGGCGAGAAGAAGGTGAGTGTAAAATGATCTCCTTCCGTCCCCATTGGTCCCAGACGCATGGCCAGCGTGACAGAAATCAGTGACGCTACTGCCCCCATGGTACTCATAGTCATGACAGCCAACAGCTTTGCCGTGAGGATGTGCTGGGCTGCAATCGGCGCCGTCAACAGCGATTCGAGCGTTCCCCGTTCTTTTTCACCGGCGACGAGATCATTCGCTGCGGCCATTCCCGCGGATGCAAGTGAGACTACCAGCATCAACGGAATGATGCCAGCCAGCATCCCTCCCGACTTCCTTTCCTCAGAGGCTGTATTTTGAAAGGTGGAGACAATCGGTTGAATGGTCTGCTCGGACAAGCCCGCTTGGTTCAACCTTTTCGCTACGACGTCTTTGCTGTACGCCTCTACTGTCTGCTCGATCAACGTACGGGCATAGACAGACTTTTGATTGGTGGAGTCATAGGCAACCGATAGCTGTGCTGTTTTTCCCGCCGCAATCTCTTCATCGAAGCCCGTAGGAATCGTCAAAATAGCGCGTAGCTGACCTGCTTGCAGTGCTTGCTCCGGATTGGATGGCTCCAGGATTTGAACGGCAGGATTTTTTTGCAAAACCGTAATCAATGAGGATGATCCTTGAACAGCTAACGGGATGTACTCCCTCGCTTCTTTTTCCACATTGCTATAGGACGTTCCCAGCAAAAAGAAGACGAACGGAATGACGAGCAATGGCACCAGGAGCGTCCCCATCCATGCCTTGCGATCGCGAAACAAGTCCATCAGTTCTTTTTTCAATACGGTCCAAACGACATGCGCGCCCATCAGCCTTCGCTCCCTTCCACGACAGCCATGAAAATGTCGTCCAGATCCTCTGTCCCAAACTGCTCGCGCAACGTATCCAATCCTCCGGCGAATCGCAGCTTACCCTTGTGCATGAGCGCAACCCTTTTGCACAGCTTGTTAATCTCGCCCATGTTGTGACTAGAGAACAGAATCGTCTTCCCCTCTTCTTGCAGCTTTCTGACCATTCTTCGAAAGATTGTAGCGGCTGTTACATCCAGTCCTGTCGTCGGTTCATCCAACAAAATGACATCCGGATCGTGTACCAGCGTCCGGGCAATTGCTACCTTTTGCTTCATTCCACGGGAAAAGGCCCCTACTCGCCGGTCGATAAAATCATCCATCTCAAGCATCCGGCTCAGACTGTGAATCCGCTCCTCAAGCCTTGCTTGCTCCAATCCGTATAGACGACCGAAGTACGCGATATTTTCTCGTGCTGTTAAACGGCTGTAAAGACCCACATCTCCCCCGAACAAGATGCCGATTCTGCGGCGCACTTCAAGCGGTTGCTGCCGAACGGAAAACCCACTAATCTCGATGTCTCCCTCGGTCGGGGTCAAAACCGTCGCCATCATGCGCATTGTTGTTGTCTTACCCGCACCGTTTTCGCCAAGAAGTCCGTAAACCTCGCCTGCCTCGACGCGAAACGATACATGCTGGACCGCTGCGATTTCCTTGAATTGCTTACTAACTTCCTTGACCTCAATCAACAGCAGCCCCTCCTCTCCCTTTTTTTCACTAGAATTGTACCTTCAGTAAGTACGACGCCCGCTTTTCTCCCGTAAACGTCACCTGTACGACACCCGTCCGCCCACGTAAAATCCTCGGTATAGCGCCAGTGACATGAAATTCCCGCCGCTTCTCATCGACTCGCGCGACTGACACGGAGCCTGGGGGCGAAAAGACCTTGTCGCCTTCCAGCGTGTAGAACGAAAGGGTGATTTCTCCGGGTTGCCCGTGTGCCTCTCCCGAAAAACGGATGATCTCTATCATTCCTGACACCGCTGACACTCCCGTGAGGTCAAAAAGCGGATGACGCAGGTTCGCAAACGTCTGCCCTTTTTCCAGTCCTGCAAAAACGCATCAAACTCCTGCACAGCAACCATCCACGCTACCGAGGAAGTCGTAGTCGTAGAGCCATGCGAAGGTATGGCACCAAACACAAGCGCAGAAGACGTCATCAAAAGTGGCAGCCAAATAGAAAACATGCTAATTCCCTCCAATAATTGGTTGCCCTTAGCATGCCCTATCAAAAGTTACTCGTATGTGTCTTTGGCGATCAGAATCTTTTGACTTTAAAAGCTGTAACTCTCCTATCCTACAGCGGATAACGCTCTTTCCACTTTGTCAGGGAAAAGCCTTCAAACAGCGCGACGAAATCCTCCGTATCGTTAATATAATGACGGGTTTCTTTTGCCTCTGGATGTTTTTCTAGATACAGCGGCGCTACCAAATGGCTGACAGGAACACCTTCTGCCTCTTGATCGTAAATGCCCCGCTCAGCGAGCACTTTGCCAAAATAACGCACATAGGTGACGGTTATGGTTTTTTCTTGACCATTTTCTTGCCACGTAGAAATGGAACGATCAAATGTATCAGACGGTGAACCACCTTTTCCAGGTGCCACACTTTCTCCTGCGACAGAAATGAGCTTCATGGACTTCCATCCTCCTTTTTCTTCCTGTACGTTCATTATAGGGGAGAGTGGAAATTGTTACAAATCCCCTTGCGTCATCGAAAACCCGCTGCGTTTATTTCTCTGTTACACTAAACAAAACGGTTAAAAAAACTCCGAAATTTTTTCGTATTCCGTGTCAGATATTCCGTGAACCAGAAGTCTACATAGTAAATCAACAAATCACGAGGAGTTTTTGCGATGGAACACTTGGTTATCAAACCTAAGACTCAAGAGGAACAAGACCTGACAGACGACGAGACTTTGGTTGAGCAGGCAAAAACCGGAGATCAGGAGGCGTTTAGCGAGCTGGTCAGGCGTCATCGCGCCAAAGTATACGGCTATGCACGGTCGTATACACAAGAAGCCTTTCTTGCCGAAGACATCGTTCAGGATGCTCTCATTCGCGCCTTTTTGCACCTTGGAACACTGGTGGACAGCCGCCGTTTCCTTCCTTGGCTGCATCGGATTGTGCGCAATCAAGCGTACACGCGTCTAACGAAGGGTCCGCAAAAAAGGGAAACCGTCTTCTCGAGTCTGGGCAAACAAACACATGAGCAGGAACCGACTGATTGGGAGGACCTCGACAGTATCCTGCACAGGCTGGGTCGGTCTTGGTCACACTCTTCGCAGAACACCGATCCCGAAGAGGTCATGGTGCGGCGTGAGCTGTTTGGGACGATCAGGAGCCTGCTGTATTGCCTCAATCCTCGGGAGAAACGCATTGTGGAATCTCATTTTTTTGACCATTTAGCCCCTCATGAGATCGCCCACATGTTCCAGATGTCACAGGCGAATGTCTACCAAGTGCTATCGCGTTCTCGCAAAAAACTGATTCAGGAAAAAACTCGTGTCGTTGTTGATCAATACATGAAGACGAGAAAGGTTGCGGGGAGTATGAAACAAGCAGTATTAAATAAACCAGAAGCATTCACTATGTCTACTTGGGTTACTTGCGCAGCAGCACTATACGGATTGGTAGAATCGACTGAAAGAAAAATGTCTTTGCCGATGATCCTTGGACTGAGCGGTCATGCCTTTCGCCTAACAATCGTTCCTGAAAATATTCATATTGCTGGCCCGACGATGTTTCACTTTCAGCGAGTTTTGCAGCAGGGTTTGAAAAATATGGGCTTTGAATCGCGTGCCGTCACCTCATATCATCTTTCCTGCGAACCAAACATGAATGCCAATCAAGTAGAACCTTCGCTGCTCAGCCCGGAAGCACGCCAGAAACGTCAGCTGTCTGTCCTCTTGCCAGAGGCATTGGAGCTGGTTCACCGCTCCATCGACAAAGGGCACCCTGTGCTTACTTGGGACCTGTTCATGCCAGAGTTCGGATTGATCTACGGCTATGATGATGAAAAAAGAGTCTTTTACGCAGGAGACAACTGCCAAAACGACAGCACCATTCCTTATGAAAACTTGGGGCGAGGTATCCTCGAGGAGCTATTTATCCTTGCCATCGACCGTGCGATTCCGATCGATCAACGCACGATGCTCGCAAATGCCCTCCAGTCTGCACTCGTTCATTATCGGGGAGAAGAGCCGCAGGACGAGAGCTGCGTCAATGGTCTAGCCGCCTATGCTGCTTGGCAGGAAGCCTATGAAAAAGGAACGGTTGAGCCGAATGGCAACGCATATACGACCGTTGTGAACGGGGATGCACGTCGCTACGCCTCTCTTTTCTGGAGCGAAATCGTTGATACGTGGACAGATTCTGTGTTTGATGAGGTTCGCCCACTGATGAAAGAAGCCGCTGGCTTGTACGGGGCGATTGCTGATGACTTTGACACGTTAAGCAAGCTCTTCCCGTTCCCGGCTGGGGGCGAGCCGAACGATGCGGAGCAGGGTAGGCAGGCTATTACGTTGTTGCAGGCGATAGAGCGAAATGAGCGTGCTGCCGTATCGGTACTGGAACAAATACAGACGGGACTCACTGCAAATCAGACACGCGCATAAAAGGGACAGAAAAAAGAACGCAGTCAGAAACGCTGCGTTCTTTTTCGTTCGAATTATTCCTCGTATTCGCCCCATTCAAGTGTGCCTTTTACAGCATCTACGTAAGGCCAGCCCTTGCTCTTGTCAACCGTATAGACAAGGGTGAGAAAAGGAGCTTGCTTGCCTTTGTAGGTTGGCCAGAAGTAAGACAGCTTTACAGGGAGATTTTTGGCTACGATTTCAGCAGCTTGTTGCTCTGTTACGGATAGCTTCAGGATGGGAAGAGTACCCTCTTTTTCCGGCAAATTCACAATAAAAGTAAATACTTGTCCATTCTCTATATCAATCTTCATCCAATAGTAACGGTCGAACACAGGCAACCCATCGTGCAGTTCATAAAAAATGAAGGTATACGTTCCTGTTCCTGTATCCTCCTCCTCTTTACCCTCTCCTTCATTCAACTTGATCATCCAATCGGCCAATTTCGGCTGTTTATATGGATCAAATATCTCAACCTGCCATTCAGTAGAGGATTTGGCGACATATGGCTCCATGAAGGAAATTGCTTTTTTCAAGGCTTCTTCTTTCGATAAGGGAACGGGCAAGCTCTTTGTTTCCATCGAAATGCTCGCACCAGTGACCTCTCCCGTAGAAGCATCCACCGAAATGGATACGTCTTCATACCCAAACTCATCGCTCCAGGAATGTATGAACTCACCATCAACTTCTCCTGTGTTGTATTCTGTGAACATCTTCTTCGTATCTACGTCAAACAGGCTCGCCACAACTTTTTCTCCATCTGCCCTGCTTTTGACAATAAGCGGCTCGCCTTTTGGCGATAGCGTAATATTCTTCAGGTTGTCAGGATTTCTTTTTCCATTCCCGGCTAATTCTGTTCCATGAGTGAAGTCAATCTGCTTTCCTGTCACGGCATCGATGTAAGCGTTATTCATCCATACATATTGCAAGCCCGGCTTGGCATCTTTCCCTTCCAGCACATAGCCCAAATCAAGACGCTCAGGAGTGAAATACTGGTTTTTGACAGCTTCTGGTGTCAGTGCCGTTTTCGGATCTGGGACCTTGGTCTCTTTCAAATCAAGTAGCTCACTGGATACACCCAAGATATGACCAGCATAATCCGTCGACACGAATATGCCCATACTATTCCCCAATATCTCCAGCCCATTTAGTTCAACTGGATAATAAACGGAGCGGTATCTTGTTGAGTTATCAGTCAAATCTTCAGGGTCTTCCTTTTTAACAGCTTTGGATAATTTAGGCGAGCCTGCTTGTTTTCTTTTGTCTGCCCCTAATAACTCAAGCACTGCTTTTTCTGCCCGTTGCAAAATAATCTCGTCTGTCGCAATTTCACCTTGCTTCCAAATATGCAAACTGGCGCTGTACATGAACAACTCACCTGTTTTTCTGTCAAAGACAACAGTGGCACTCATGTCATTGGATTCGGGACTTTCCAGATTGAGATTTAACAGATTTTCATCCATCTCACTTTTCACAATCGTTCGTTTCGTCAACGTTTTCAATGCAGGCTCCAGCTTTTCTAAAGCAGCTACGATTTGAGTGGCCCTCTCCGGGAGCTTTTCCTCGCTTTTTGTTGCAGATGCAGTGTGGCTAGGATGGATTTCAGGACTTGCAGCCAAGGCTGTTCCACTTGTTCCTGGCAACAGCATTGCTATTGTCAATGCGATTGCTGTACGTTTTCCATTTCGTTTCATAAAATCTCCTCCTTCTTTCTTAATCCTCTATCTCGTCCCACGTAAACGATCCATTTACGGCATCTACAGTTGGCCAGCCTTTGCTAGTATCGAGTTTATAAACAAGAATGGGTGCATTCTTCTCTCCAGATCTCGGCCAGATGTAAGTCAGCCTTACCGGTACATTTTGGGCGAAAATTTCAGCAACCTGCTGGTCTGTTACGGATGGTTTGAGCACAGGATATTTGCGATCCTCTGCGGGAACTGAGGCTAGGAATTCTGCGACTTGTCCTTTAATTGGATCAATAACTACTCCATAGGAATACTCCATGACTGGTATACCGTTTTGTTTCTCAAAAAATAAAAAGCCATACTGCTCGATGGATTTCTTTTCCTCAGTCTCTTGCTTGTTATCCTTATTCGAAAGAATCTTCAAAGCCAGTGGATCTTCTGGTTTGATTCGTTCGTACATTTCGACTTGCCATTCGGATTTTTTAGCATAAGGCTCCAAGAAAGAAATCGCCTTTTGTAACGACTGTTCTTTGGTGA
This sequence comes from Brevibacillus sp. FIR094, assembly GCF_050477165.1. Taxonomy (NCBI): domain Bacteria; kingdom Bacillati; phylum Bacillota; class Bacilli; order Caryophanales; family Paenibacillaceae; genus Brevibacillus; species Brevibacillus sp. FIR094. The sequence continues at coordinate 117,236 of NZ_JBEAES010000016.1, forward strand.
GCGGAGCAGGAAGGTCTGCGATATGTGTCCAATTCAGGTAACCGCCAATCTCTCCTGTCATTTTGTCCTCCACTACCGAAGCGTAATTCACTTCAACATAGTTGGCCCAATAATGATTGATTATGCCGTCCTGCTCCTCCTTTCGATAGGTCGAATACGTCTTCTTCGTATCAATTCCTAACAAACGCTCTAAAATTTGTGTATCCGTTGCATTTTTCTCAATGAATGGCTTTGCTTGGGGCTTCAAGGAAATATTTTTCAGATCGGCAGCATTTAGCTTGCCTTCCCCGTTTTCTTCCCCCCATCCATCAACGATCTGCTTGCCTGTCATTGCATCAAATACTGGTGATGTTCTTAGCTTATACGCTATTCCAGGTTTACCTTCACTGCCTTCCCATACATAACCATGCTGGATCCGGTCAGGTGTAAAAATCTGCTTCTGGATCGCCTCTTTTGCGACAGCTTTTTTCGGGTCAGCAACCTGAACCCCCTTCAAATCGAGCGGTTCAAACGAGACTCCGATTAAATGACCAGCGGAATCCAAGTCTATATCTATGCCAAAACGCATTCCTTCTACTTCCAGTCCTTTCAACAGAATCGGATAATAGACATTTCGGAATTCAATCGAGTCTTCCTGTTCTTCCACGAATGTTGACAATTGTGGGGCATCCGTCATGCTCCGCTTCTTCGATCCAAGCAACTCCTCAACTGCTTTATCGGCTTTTTTCAAAATGGCCTCATCTGTTGCTTTTTCTGTCTGGTCCCAATTAATAGTGGCAGCCTCGTAACCAACCATTTCACCACTTTCGCGATCAAAAAGGATATACGCATCCTCGTGTATGTTGTCTGGATGATGCATAGTCAAGACCACTTGATTTTCATCTTGCTCGGAAATGAAGACTTCCCGCACCGTCAAAGTTTTCAAAGCAGGCTCCAACTTCTCCAGCAAAGCGACAATCTCTACCGCACGAGCAGGCAACTTGACTTGTTCTTCAGATGGGTTTTCAGCATTTTTCAAGATCATTTCCGGACTTGCAGCAAATGCCTGGGCACCCGTTCCCAGCAGCATGGTTGTCACTGCAAAAGCTGCCGCCGCACTTTTCCAATTTTGTGTCATGAACATTTCCCCTAATCAATTATGATGATAGCTACTTATTCTATCTTACTTTTTTCCCACTATTTAGCATAGATCACAGCACAAAAAACAGCACTCTCCCCTTACAGAGAAAGTGCTGTCGTATGTTTTGCCTACAGGCTGTTCAATACTTCCTGAATCAACTTGTTTACCATTCCCGGGTTTGCCTTACCTTTGGTTTGCTTCATGACTTGGCCTACAAAGAAAGCAGCTGCTTTTTCGTTTCCAGACTTGAAGTCTGCCACGGCTTGCGGGTTGGAATTGACCGCATCAACGACAACTTGACGCAGAGCGCCTTCATCGCTAATTTGGACAAGTCCTTTTTCTTCGACGATCTGCTTCGGCTCTTTGCCGGTCTCGACCATCTCTTTGAAGACGGTTTTGGCGATTTTGGAGGAAATGGTTGCGTCCTCGATCAGCTTGATCATCTCACCCAAGCCTTTTGGTGTCATTTTCACATCAGCAAACACCAGGTTGTTGGCGTTGAGGTGTGCCAACAGGTCAACCATCAGCCAGTTCGCTACTGACTTCGGCTCTGCTCCTGTTTTCACAGTCTCATCAAAGAAGTCAGCTGTCTCTTTGGAGATTGTAATGACTCCGGCATCATCCTTAGACAAGCCAAACTCGTTCACATAGCGTGCCTGACGAGCATCTGGCAGCTCTGGAATGGTTGCGCGAACCGCTTCAATCCACTCCTCGGAAATCTGCATGCGAACCAGATCAGGGTCTGGGAAGTAACGATAGTCGTGCGCTTCTTCTTTCGAACGCATCGTCAACGTCTTCTTGTTCGCTTCATCCCAACGGCGTGTTTCCTGAACGACTGTACCACCAGAAGAGAGGATCTCTGACTGACGCAACACCTCGTACTCTAGCCCCATTTGTACATTGCGGAAGGAGTTCATGTTTTTCAGCTCTGCTCTGGTTCCGAATTCCTCTTGATCGTATGGACGGATCGAAACGTTGGCGTCGCAGCGCAAGGAGCCTTGTTCCATACGGACGTCAGATACTTCCGTGTATTGAATGATTGCTTTCAGCTTTTCCAAATACGCACGCGCTTCTTCTGGCGTACGGATGTCTGGCTCGGAGACGATCTCTAAGAGCGGCACGCCTACACGGTTGAAGTCAATCAAGGATTCTGCGCCAAAATCACTGTGCGTCAGCTTGCCAGCATCTTCTTCCAAATGCAGACGAGTGATCCCAATGCGCTTCGTCTCACCGTTTACTTCGATGTCGATCCAGCCATTGTAGCCGATCGGCTGGTCAAACTGCGAGATTTGGTACGCTTTTGGCGAGTCTGGATAAAAGTAGTTCTTACGGTCGAACTTGGTCTCGCGGGAAATCTCGCAGTTGAGGGCGAGTGCTGCTTTCATCGCGAATTCTACCGCTTGCTTGTTCGTTACAGGCAAGACACCTGGATGTCCCAAGCAGATCGGGCATGTATGAGTATTCGGCGGTGCACCAAATTCAGTCGGGCAGCCGCAAAAGATTTTACTGTTGGTCGATAGCTCGGCGTGAACCTCCAAGCCGATGACGGTTTCGTACTTGCTCATGCTCTTACCCCCTCACCCATTCCGGTTTGCGTCCGTAGAAGCCTGCGGTTTGCTCATACGCATGGGCTACGCGCAATACAGTGGATTCGTCAAATGCACGACCTACGATCTGCAAACCGATCGGCAAACCGTTTTTGGAGAATCCGCACGGCACGCTGATTGCTGGCAGACCAGCCAGGTTTACAGGAACGGTACAAATATCTTCCAGATACATTTTCACCGGATCATCTACGTTTTCGCCTACTTTGAAAGCCGTAGAAGGCGTGGTTGGGTGCAGGATTACATCGTAGTCCGCAAAAATGTTGTTGAAGTCCTGAATGATCAGGGTACGCACCTGCTGCGCCTTTTTGTAGTAAGCATCGTAATAACCAGACGAGAGCGCGTAGGTTCCGAGCATGATGCGGCGCTTCACTTCTGGTCCAAAGCCTTGGCTGCGGGATTCCTTGTACAGCTCGATCAGGTTTGCCGCATTGTCTGCGCGCACACCATAACGAACGCCGTCAAAACGAGCCAGGTTGGACGAAGCTTCAGACGAAGACAAGAGGTAGTAAGCTGGCACTGCATATTCCGTGTGCGGCATGGAAACCTCGCTCCATGTAGCACCCATGCTCTCCAACTGCTTCAATGCTGCCAGAACAGCATCGCGAACCTCAGGGTCAATCCCTTCTCCGATCAACTCTTTCGGTACCCCGATACGCAGTCCCTTTACATCTCCAGTCAATGCGGACAAGTAATCCGGTACGTCCACATTGGCAGAGGTAGAATCGTATTCATCATGTCCCGCAATCGCTTGCAGCACATATGCAGAATCCTCAACGTTTTTCGTCACAGGTCCGATTTGATCCAGCGAGGACGCGAACGCAACCAGCCCGAAACGGGAGACGCGTCCGTACGTAGGCTTCAAGCCGACAACGCCACAAAAAGCAGCAGGCTGACGGATGGAGCCACCTGTATCAGAGCCGAGTGTGAAGTAAAAATGACGCGCAGCCATTGCTGCCGCCGAGCCACCGGAAGAGCCTCCCGGAACGTAGTCGGTGTTCCACGGGTTTTTCGCTGGGAAAAAGCCGGAATTTTCGTTGGAGCCGCCCATCGCAAACTCGTCCATGTTCAGCTTCGCAACGATGACCGCATCGGCATCTTTCACCTTTTTAGAAACAGTCCCGTCATGAACAGGATCGTAGTTTACCAAAAATTTGCTCGCGCAAGTCGTGCGAACGTCTTTTGTAACCAGGTTGTCCTTCAGTCCGGCAGGCAAGCCGTAGAGAAGACCCGGCTCCTCATTTCCCTTGACCAGACGCTCGTCCAATTGACGGGCATGAGCCAAGGCTCCCTCTTCATCTACATGCAGGACGGATTTGATTTCTCCGTCATGCTCCTTGATGCTAGCGATGGAAGCCTGCACCAGATCCGTTACCGAAATCTCTTTTGCGCGCAGGGCGCTATGTATCTCAGACAATCGCTTGTCAAACAGCGACACAGTGGGTTCCTCCCTTCTCATTATCCAGTAGGTTATTCGAATACTGCCGGTACTTTAAACTGCCCGTCTTCGTGATCCGGTGCGTTTTTCAGCACGTCCTCACGCGGCAAGGACGGTCTGTTTACGTCTTCGCGCATAACATTTTTCACATCTGTAGCATGACTGGTTGGCTCAATATTGGATGTATCGAGTTCATTCAGCTTAGCTGCAAAATCAAGAATCGCATTCAGGTCTTTGGTGTACCGCTCGGCTTCTTCCTCAGTAAGCTGCAAACGGGCCAAATTAGCTACGTGTTCTACTTCTTTGCGAGTAATGGCACTCATTCTTTCCACCTCCGAATCGTATCACATAACTTTGATCTTACTTGAAAAGAGCAGGTTCAGTCAATTTTCACGGGGATTTCAACAGTGCAAACAAATAATGTTCTCGACAAAAAAATATTGATCGATTATTAATCAATAAAAACTTTGTCTGGCTGTTGTGGTGGTGAGGAAACAGGAGAAAACGCTCAGCTTCTAGGTCCACCCGCTGTGGGATTGACTGCCCGGCTCCATGAAAAAAAGCGAAACCCGCGTCCAAAGTCGTCCTTTCAGGGGGTATCTCAGAGGTGGACGCTAAGGGCTTGTTTCTCTTTTTTTCATTGCGCCTCGGTCGGTGTCCCTAAGATCTTCGCTTATTTCTCCTGTTTCCTCTACGAGCTTTCCATGTTAACCGGGTCTTACATGCCTTAAAAGAATGAAGAATGCTGTACATTACGATAGAGAAGAATATTTCCAGACGTAGCGACTTGTGGAGTCCTCCCTTCGGAGCGGACAGTCTCAGCCCTCAGCGGGACGGAGCCTGGAGCCTAGTCTGGAAATATTCTTCTCCCCACCGCAGCCACATCTTCAACTACTAAGAAAAACAAGCCCAAGGCATTTGCCCTGGACTGTGTGTCTTCTATCTCTTGCTATTCCGCCTTCTTTTTCGCCAAGGCCTGCCCCATCAAGAGAGACTTCCCTTTTTCAACGCCTGTTGCCCATTCGAGCTCGTTGGACTCCAACAGCAAAATGACGGTTGATCCAAATTCGAACCAGCCCAGCTCCGCCCCTTTTTCATAACGAGGTGTCCCAGCAATCTTCTCGTGGGTTTGGCGACCGTGTTTGATATTCGTCGTAGCTGTGTTGTAGCAGACCTTCACGCTCCCTACAAACAAGGCTCCTACTTTAATCAAGGCCATATCGCTCAGGTTATCTGTTTTGATATGAGTTACCAAGCGTTCATTGCGGGCAAACAAACGGTCTACGTTTTCTATCCCGAGCTGGTTGACTGGATAGAGTCTGCCAGGCAAATAGCAGTAACAGCTCAAATCGCCCGTTACTGGCATATGAATCCGGTGGTAGTCCCTTGGACTCAAATAAATGGTGATAAATTTACCACCATAGTAACGCTTGGCCTCTTCCTCCGAACCGCCCAACAGCTCAGTCACACTGAAATCTTTTCCCTTTGCTTGAATCAAGGTACCTTCACAAATATCACCTAGCTGTGAAACAGTTCCATCTACCGGGCTGACGATGGTATCTGGGCCAGGTGCAATCGGTCTCGCTGCGGGCTTCAGGCGTCGGGAAAAAAACTCCTTCAGCGTACGGTATTCCGAAGCCGGCTTTTCTATGATCGACGTATCAATTTGATAGTGCTTTATGTATCGTTGAATAGCTAATCGACTAAAGGGAGTAGCGGTAATTTTGCCCATAGTCCGTGACATCGCGTTTTGTGGCAAGCGATGAATGAGACCTGGGAGCAGCTTTTTGCCCATAAGAAATGCTCCTTCGTAAAACAACAATACCCTTACTTTACCACTTCTGCTAACAGCCAGTAAACCCCGCACTATTACCAGAGGTTCATCATTTTCTTCGACGGTCTTGCTATACTATAATCATTCTAACAAGCCAACTATCAGTGGTTGTTCAAAAAGTCGACTTTTTGAACGCACATTATCAGGAGATATCGGTTATGGTGAAGAAGATCGATTTTACTACACTTGTCAGTCAACATGGTGATATCCTAACCAGTCTGTTCGATCATATGTCGGACATGTTCTTTCTCATGGCTGTCGAACAAGCTGCGGAAGGAGAGTATCTGTTCCGCTATGTCTTGATGAATCCATCCGCTATGCACAATGCTCAATTGAACGAGGAAGCATACGGAAAAACGTTTGAGGACGTGTATCCTCATGAAAAAACCTGCTTATTACAGCATATGTACACACAAGCGGTAAAAAGCGGGAGTCCGATCCACTTTACTGCGAATGGTGACATCATTGGCGAATCCATTCTTTCTCCTGTCTACGATAGTAATGGCGTATGTACGCATGTCTTTTCCATTACCCGCGATGTAACCGAGCGCACAAACCTGGAATCACAATTGGCCTATATGGCGTATCATGATGTGCTCACGGGATTGCCGAACAGACGCCTCCTCTCCGAAAAGCTCCAGCAAGCTCTACGTGCAGCCCAATCAAAAGAGGAGATGGTCGCTGCCCTCTATTTGGACTGTGACCGCTTTAAAGAAATTAACGATACGTGGGGGCATGACACCGGAGATTTGTTTTTGCAAATGCTGGCTACACGCCTTAAGTCATCCGTTCGCGATGGAGATATCGTCGCACGTCTGGGTGGAGACGAGTTTGTCATCATTCTGACCGGCATTCACTCCGAACGTCAGGTTGAAAAAATTGCGAACCGTATCCTGCTTGCGACTCAAGAGCCGTGGATGATCGGAGACCGGGCCGTACCGTTCTCTACAAGCATTGGCATTGCCCTCTACCCGGCATCTGCAAGCGAAGCGGAACAACTGTTGAGCAATGCAGACAAAGCACTTTATAAGGCCAAAAAGACAGGACGCAATCGTTTCTTTTTCTTTGACCCCCATTGATTATTGACTGTAAAACAAAAACACTGCCAAGACAGAAAACAGCAAACTCACCACATACAGAATGATGACCGTCTGCTTCGTAGACAACCCCCGGGACATGAGCCGATGATGAACATGTCGACGATCCGCTTGGTACATGGGGGAGCCTGCCAAAAGCCGACTGATCATGACCTGTACAGTGTCTATGATGGGCAAGCCTACTGCCAGCACAGTCACGACTAATGAAATGAGCGTAGCCCCTTTCATCGTTCCTTCCAAGGAGATCACGCCGAGAGCGAATCCCAAAAACATCGATCCTGCGTCACCCATAAAAATTTTCGCCGGATAAAAATTAAAGCGTAGAAAAGCGAGTGCAGCACCTGCCAGTGCGACAGCCAATAATGCCGTTAATTCTTGACCTTTGAGCATCGACAAAAAGAACAAGGTCACTGCTGAGATCACAGTAGCACCTGCTGCGAGTCCGTCCACCCCATCCAAAAAATTCACCATATTGATCAAGCCTACGATCCACAGCACGGTCATCAGCAGGGAAACCAGGATTGGAAATGAGACATACATCCCTTCCTCTCCCCCCAGCCACATGAAATTGATTCCCCGAAAGCGAATATCCATGAGGAATGTCAGCGTCGCTACCAATAACTGCACCATCAGCTTCGGCAGTGCCGGAAACTCTTTTTTCTTCGACTTGTATGTATCGTCTACCCATCCAATGGCTACTAGCATAGCCCCTCCAACTGCCAAAACTGCAACGGTTTTTTGCGCCCCTGCAAAAAAAGTTGACACCAACAAGAGACCGACGAACATCGCCAAACCACCAGATAATGGGATCGGTCTGCTATGTCCCTTTCTCCCCTTTGGCATATCCAGCAGCTTTGTTTTCCAAGCCAGCCAATTTGCTACTGGCATTAACAAATACACAACAAAAAACGAGGAGAGTCCTGACACGATATAAGTAAACAGTTACCCTCACCTGCTTTGCCCTTCATTTTGTCTTTAGTGTGGACAAAATGGGAACAAAAAAGCCGCCCCTGTAAAAGAGGCAGCCTTTTTTATTGCGAAGCTTACAGTTTTTCGGAAACCATTTTTGCTTGTGTGAAGAGCAAGAGGTAGTCTGGTCCACCCGCTTTGGAGTCTGTACCGGACATGTTGAATCCTCCGAATGGATGTACACCTACCAAAGCGCCTGTGCACTTGCGGTTGAAGTACAGGTTACCAGCATGGAACTCTTCGCGTGCACGCTCCAGGTTTTCACGGTTGCGGCTGATGACAGCGCCAGTCAAACCGTACTCGGTGTTATTCGCGATTTCCAGTGCATGATCGAAATCGTTCGCTTTCGTGAAAGCTACCACTGGGCCGAAGATTTCTTCTTGCATGATGCGAGCTTGTGGATCTACATCTGCAAATACAGTTGGCATGATGAAGTAGCCGGATTCTGGACCTTTTTCGCCACCTGCAACCAGTTTGCCTTCTGTTTTACCAATCTCGATGTACTCGAGGATTTTGTTGTATGCTTTCTCGTCAACTACAGGACCTGTGTAGAACTCGTTGGTTCTGATGTCGCCGACAGTCAGTTGTTTGGTCAGCTCTACTACGCGACCCAGTACTTGATCGTACACATCTTGGTGAACGATAGCACGGGAGCAAGCGGAACATTTTTGACCGGAGAAGCCGAATGCAGAAGCCACGATGGACTGTGCAGCCAACTCGGTGTCGCAGTCGTTGTCAACCACGATGGAGTCTTTACCGCCCATTTCGGCAACCAGACGCTTCATCCATTTTTGACCTGGACGATGTTTCGCAGCCAGTTCGTTGATACGCAGACCTACGTCACGGGAACCTGTGAAGCTGATGAAACGAGTCAGCTTGTGCTCTACGAGGTAATCGCCGATTTCGCTACCGGAACCTGGTACGAAGTTCACAACACCAGCTGGTACGCCAGCGTCTTCGAGGATTTCCATGAATTTCGCAGCGATAACTGGAGTGGTAGAAGCAGGCTTCAATACAACAGTGTTACCCGCTACGAGAGCTGCTGTCGTCATACCAGCCATGATCGCCAAAGGGAAGTTCCAAGGCGGGATAACGATACCTACGCCAAGTGGAATGTAGTACAGTTCGTTGTCCTCATCCGGGATACGTGGCAAGTCATGGCGCTGAGACAGCTTATCCATTTGACGTGCATAGTATTCCATGAAGTCGATTGCTTCTGCTGTGTCAGCATCAGCTTCTGGCCAGCTTTTTCCTGCTTCTTTTACGAGCCAAGCAGAGAACTCATGCTTGCGGCGACGCAGGATTGCTGCTGCTTTATACAGATAGCGGGAACGTGATTGTGCAGGTACTTTTTTCCATGTTTCGAAAGTGCTAGCAGCTGTTTGGATCGCTTTTTCAGCCAGTGCTTGATCAGCCTGGGAAACAACGCCCACTACTTGTTCTTTATTAGAAGGGTTGAAGGAGCTGGATTTCTTTTCAGTTGTGATGCGTTCTCCGCCGATGATAAGCGCATACTCACGGCCAAGCTCACTTTCTACCTTAGCGAGCGCTTCTTCAAATGCCTTTTTATTTTCTGGCAGACTAAAATTGGTAAACGCCTCGTTTTTGAATTCCACTTGCATCTGTGACGCCTCCTTATCGATATCTTCCATGCTTCGGATCACTCATAAAACACATGCAAGGATCATACCAACCAAACAATTAAAAGCTCGACTCTATTAGTGTTTGCATTTCTGCCGAAAAATCACCGACAAGATTCAAGAAGTATTTTGAACAATTTTGTGCATACTCTACACATCATTTTACACCTTTGTTCAATTCACTATCTTTTGTGTACAAAAAAACACCCGACTTCCTCACCTTTTCAGGCGATCATTCGGGTGCTTGTTGCTTTTCCTTATTGTCTGTAAATATGCATATACGGCTCACCACTTGTCGGTCGAATGTAGAGCGACAATGGTTTGTTCATCGACTGCACGTACATGTTAACATGGACGCTCTTATCGAAGAGTTGGTTAATAATGCCCGCTGCAAACTGAGTAAACTGCAATACCTCTGTCCTGGAGTCATACTCTGCCGTAGCTGTGATTGTCATTTCCGTCAGCCTGCCATCCATGAAGCGCCCCAGACCAGTCATCCCGATGTACTCACCGAAATAACCCTTGGACTGGCGCATGAGCTTATCGTACTGCAAGGCCACCTCTGGGTACTTCTTCTCAGCCTCAGAGCTTGGAAATAGTAAAAACTCCTCTTCGATCTGCAGCCACTTGGATACAGCCGCTTCATTCGCCCCTACAGTTCCTGACATGATAAAGTGACCTGGCACCAGAGAAGAATTCGCTTCCGGTACTTGATACATCAAAATCAATATCGGAACCTGCGGGCTGTTGGCACGTACAGACTGCACAATACGAGCTGCGACCTGCTGGCCTTTTGCTTGCAGTTCTTGAGTCGTGTATACCTTGTCCTGACCGGTTGCATCCTGGTAGTTCGGCGAAAGCGACAAGCCCAACACCATGCCAGCCAAGCTCTTATCCTTTTTGCTCAGATAATCATGCTCCAACACGTGCACGAGAATTCCGTTTTTCTTTTTCCCGTTGGCTCCAGCCGTCTTTTCTTGTGCGATCCACTGGGTGACTTGCTCTTTTTTCACCACTTGACCTTCTTGGAAATAATAATCGGACGTTGGGAATGTCTCCCGAGCAAACTCCATCAGGCCTAATTCAAGATGATTGAAATCGATGCGATATTTCGTATCCCCGAGCATACCTCGCGTCTGGTTCGGCTGATATGGCGTAATACTGCCGTAGTAATCCTCGGATACTTCCACTACCTCCGACAAGGACGGTGTAGTAGGCTCAGGAGCTTTGTCCTTGCCCCCAGGTATCAACGAGCAGCCAGTCAATGCCATCACAAGAAGTACAGCTGTCAAGAACCTGCATCCTGTCAAAAACTTCACTTTCATAGATTACTCCTTTTCGTATCCAAAAGTGGGCGCTGTACAAATCATTCGTTCCACTTGATCCATCGATTCTCTTCGAGCTTATAGATCAATGCCGATTCGCCAATTCCCACCCATTTTGTATCCTCGCCACCTGAAGCAATGACAATCAGCTTTTCTGGTGAGCGAGCATCAAGCAAACGCCATTCGCCCTTGATTTTCTCATAGATACCTTTTTCGGTTGCGACAGCGAGAGTGCCAGTTCGTCTGTTAATGGCGAGCGAATAAATCTGCTGTGCTCCGGGAATCTCCTCTGTCTTCCACTGCCCCTCTTCATTATAGAGCAAGCTGAATTGGGCCGCTACATAGAGTCGGTCTTGTTCGTGATCAAAGTCCATGGCAAATACTTCCTGATCCATCGGCTGCCACAGGCTCCAAGATTGGGCCTCGTCCGTCGATTGATAAATGCCTTCACCCGAGACAAAGGCAAACAGACGTACTTCGCCTCCTTGGCGACTCCCTACAAAGCTGCTGATATTCGCAAGCTCTGGCAACCCCTTGTTGACAGAAGCCCACTTCTTACCGCCATCTGTCGAATGAAGAACCCCATCAATCCCGCCAACAAATATTTGATTCGGATCATCCGGGTCCACAAACCAACCTTCGATCGCATACTGTTCTAAATCTGCTGAGAGAGATCCCCACGATCCACCCCCAACCGAGCTATACAGCCCTGCATTGGTGCCAACCCATATTTGCTTGGCATCATCGGTCATCATCAGATTGTGAATGGTTGCTCCCTGCTCCAATACGTCCTGATAGGTCAAGTTCCCTTGTAGAGCAGCAGCTGTAACTGTTCGAGGATTCGTATTGGTTTGTTCACTGCCAGTACTGCTGTTACTTCCACAGCCAACCAATTGCAGCATGGCTATTACACCGATTCCCCATTTCAGAAAGCTATTCATGCTCTTCACGTCCCTTCCCTTACTCATCCGTTGTCGCCACCGTTTTCTTAGGCGTTGCTCTCCAATACTTGGAGGAAACCTGCTTCGTCCATAACAGCCACGCCTAGTTTTTCTGCCTTCTCCAGCTTGGAGCCCGCTTTTTCACCTGCAATCACCAGGTCTGTCTTCTTGCTGACGCTGCCTGTTACCTTCCCACCCAAGCGCGCAATCGCTTCCTCTGCTTCCTGTCGCGACATTTGCGTCAAGGTGCCGGTCAAAACGATTGTTTTGCCTGAGAACGGGAGGTCTGCGCCACTTTCAATGCGGATTCCTTTGTACTCCATGTTCACTCCAGCCGCACGCAGTCTCTCAATAACTGCCTGAGCCTGCGGCTGTGTGAAGTAGTTCACGAGACTCGCAGCCATTTTCGGCCCAATCTCATCGATTTGTGTAATCTCTTCTTCGGATGCCTGCATAATGGCATCGATATTGCCAAAATGCTCCGCGAGAACACGTGCCGCCTTGGCTCCGACCAAGCGTATACCAAGACCAAATAGTACGCGCTCCAGCGAGTTCTCCTTGCTCGCTTCAATCGCCGCGAGTAAATTATCTACGGACTTTTCACCCATGCGCTCCATGCCCAGTAGAACATCGCGCTGTTGGTGCAAATAATACAGGTCAGCGACACTGTGGATAATACCGTCGTGATACAGCTGTGCGACCACTTTTTCTCCCAAGCCGTCAATGTTCATGGCTGTTCGAGACACGAAATGAATCATACCTTCACGGATCAGTGCTGGACACATCGGATTGATGCAGCGCAGGGCCACTTCTTCCTCCAAGCGAACCAGCTCACTGCCGCATTCTGGGCAATGCGTTGGCATGGCAAACGGCACTTCATTTCCAGTACGACGCTCAGGCAAGACTGCGATAATCTCCGGGATAATGTCCCCGGCTTTTTTGACGACAACATGATCACCGATAAGGAGACCTTTTTCCCGAATAATATCTTCGTTGTGCAAGGAAGCACGCTTCACAGTCGTACCTGCCAAACTGACTGGCTTCAACAAAGCAGTCGGGGTAACATTCCCAGTACGACCCACAGATACTTCAATACCTTCGAGAATCGTAACCGCTTCTTCGGCAGGGAACTTGTATGCGATAGCCCAACGCGGACTTTTCGCAGTAAATCCGAGCTCCTCCTGCTGCGCGTAACTGTCGACCTTGATCACCATGCCGTCGATTTCATAAGGCAAATGTGGACGCTTCTCTGTCCAGCCGGCAATAAAAGCGAGCAGTTCATCGACGTCGTCAAATACACGTCGCTCCTGATTCACCATGAAGCCGAGCGTCTCCAGCAAATCAAGCCCTTCACTGTGCGATTCCACTGTCTCCCCTTGCAAATCGCCAATGCCGTAAACAAACGTATCCAATTGACGGGATGCGGCAATCTTCGGATCGAGCTGTCGAAGCGAGCCTGCTGCGGAATTGCGCGGATTGGCAAATAACGCTTCTCCACGCTCCTCGCGTTCTTTGTTCAGCTTTTCAAATGCTCCTTTGGACATGTAAGCCTCACCGCGAACCTCAAGGGTTATCGGTTTCGTCAGCCGCAAAGGAATGGAACGAATCGTTTTCAGGTTTTGTGTGATGTCTTCGCCTGTTGTTCCATCTCCACGGGTAGCCCCGCGGACGAACAGCCCATTTTCATAATGAAGCGATACGGCCAGACCATCAATTTTCAGTTCAGCTACATATCGGACAGCCTGACTGCCAACGGCCTGACGCACCCGGCGGTCAAAATCCCTGATGTCCTCCTCATTAAAGGCGTTACCGAGACTGAGCATCGGTGTTTTATGAACGACCTTTTCAAAGAAGGGCAGCGGTTCTCCCCCTACACGCAAGGAAGGAGAATCAGGTGACTGCAAATCAGGGAAGCTGGTTTCAAGCTCCTTTAGCTCCCGCATCAATTGATCGTATTCCTGGTCAGAAATCTCAGGTCGATCCTCTTCATGGTAAAGACGATTATGCCGCTCAATTCGTTTCGCTAATTCTTTAATTTTTGTTTCCGCCGTCAATCGATCCATTTCGTTCATCCTTTACTTTTGCGATTGGCTTGTATTTGCACACTATCCCTTTTGAATAGGAGCGAACTTCGCTAATAGCTTTTTAATGCCAGTCGGGCTTGGGAAAGCAATGTCGAGCTCCATGTCGTCGCCCGTTCCTTTTACTTTGACGACCGTACCGTTGCCCCATTTGCCATGCGCCACTCTGTCGCCAACCTTCCAATCAACGCTTGCCCCTTGACCGTGTCCAGGCAGTTTTTCGCCCGCCGGACGAGTAAACGTAGCAGGTGTGCTGCTTGCAGTTCGTTGACCCATGCCAAATTTCGGAGCGGAGCCTGCTTGTGAGGAGGACGCGCCAAACGGTCTCGCACCCGTATCACGTCCGAACGGACTGCCATCACGCTGTCCAAATGCACTACTGCGTCCTCCGCCGAAGCTTCGGTCCGCTGTCGCTGGATTTCCTTCCAACAACTCAGCCGGAATTTCTTGCAGGAAGCGAGACGGTGCATTCACATTGGTCCGTCCAAACAACGTCCGCATACGAGCACATGTCATGTACAGACGTTCCTCCGCCCGTGTAATTCCCACGTAAGCCAGTCGGCGCTCTTCCTCCATTTCGGTATCGTCAAACAAAGAGCGGCTATGCGGGAAGACACCCTCCTCGCAACCAACCAGGAACACGACAGGGAACTCCAGCCCTTTGGCACTGTGCAAGGTCATTAATACAACCTGCCCCTCTGCCGATACTTCCTCTTGGGCACCATCATCTCCCAAAGAATCGATGTCTGCCACCAGCGCGAGGTCGGTCAGGAAGGCAAGTAAGCTCTTGTCTTCATTTTTGCGCTCGAACTCCTGGGTTACAGACAAGAACTCCTCGATATTCTCCAGACGAGCCTGTGCTTCCAGCGTTTTTTCTTCTTTTAAAGAATCGCGGTATCCAGAGCGCTTCAGCACTTCTTCCACCAGCTCAGTCACACTCAAGTAATCGGTCATTTGCATCAAATTCGAGATGAGATCATTAAAGGACAGGATCGCATTCGTCGTGCGTGAAGGCA
The DNA here is from genome assembly GCF_050477165.1 of Brevibacillus sp. FIR094. Classification (NCBI taxonomy): domain Bacteria; kingdom Bacillati; phylum Bacillota; class Bacilli; order Caryophanales; family Paenibacillaceae; genus Brevibacillus; species Brevibacillus sp. FIR094. Next base: position 132,301 of record NZ_JBEAES010000016.1, read on the forward strand.
GCCCCATATAAGCCGTCTCCTGAATCGCTTGGAAAAGGGACTGACCATTTGCATTCGCATACGCTTGTAGCTTATCTACTGTCGTATCCCCGATATTACGCTTCGGTACGTTGATAATGCGCTGCAAGCTGATATCGTCATCCGGATTGGAGATGAGACGCAAATAAGCCAAGATGTCCTTGATCTCTTTGCGATCGTAGAACTTGGTTCCGCCGACGATGGTGTACGGCATGTTCGACTTGATGAAAACTTCCTCGACCACACGGGATTGTGCATTCGTCCGATACAAGATCGCGAACTTGTCGTAGCGCTTGTACTCTGCCATCTGCTTGCGAATCGTATCGACGATAAAATACGCCTCGTCGTGCTCGGAATCACCCTGGAAGCACATGATCTTGTCTCCGCCCGCATTCTCTGTCCAGAGCTTCTTTTCCTTGCGCAGCTTGTTGTTGGCAATAACCTGATTCGCCGCCTGCAAAATCGTTTTGGTAGAGCGATAGTTTTGCTCGAGCTTAATAAGCTTGGCTTCGGGATAGTCTTTTTCAAAGTTTAAAATGATCGAGATGTCGGCACCGCGCCATTTATAAATACTTTGGTCAGCATCCCCCACGCAGCATACATTTCGAGACTTGTCTGCCAGCATGGAAATCAAAAGATATTGCGCCCGGTTTGTATCCTGATACTCGTCAACATGTATGTAACGGAATTTCTTTTGATAAAACTCCAATACTTCCGGCACTTCTTTAAACAGACGAACCGTCGTCATGATCAGATCGTCGAAGTCCAGCGACTGGTTATTTCTCAGCTTTTTCTGATATGCCGTGTAAACCTTTGCTGCCACTTGTGCAAATGGATCGCCCGCAAGACGCGTATAAGTCTCTGGATCCGTCAGCTCGTTTTTCGCTCCACTGATCGCTGCCAAGATCGAACGCGGCTCATACTGCTTTGGATCGATGTTCAATTCTTTTAAACACTGCTTGACGACAGACAACTGATCACCGGCATCCAAAATGGAAAAGCTGCGATTGATGCCGAGTCGGTCGATATCCCTGCGCAAAATCCGCACACACAAGGAGTGAAACGTCGACAGCCATGCATCCTGCGCTGCCGCACCGCCAATAATGGCAGCCACACGGTTTTGCATCTCCCGTGCTGCTTTGTTGGTGAAGGTGATCGCCAAAATGCTCCATGGTGCTACCTGTTTGGCACTGATCAAGTATGCGATACGTTGTGTCAGTACCTTGGTCTTGCCGCTACCCGCACCGGCCAAAATCAAGACAGGGCCTTCTGTTGTAAGGACTGCTTCCCGCTGCTCCGGGTTCAGCCCTGCTGTGATACGATCTGCAAAAGACATATGTATAAATCCACCTTTCCACGTTCCCTAGACGAAAGCATATGTTCCTATTTTCGCACAGATCGCAGTGGAGTTCCAGTTCGTATCCCGAACAGGAAACATCATCCTTTCGGCAGCAATGGCTCGTACATCAAATAAGCCCGATTCTGCGTCAGCCATTCTTGCTCCACCCATTCACCTTCCAGCGAATAAACATCACGATACAATTCATTCTTCCGTTCATACCCTCCCCAAATCGAAGGATGGATCTCATGTTCTTTTTCGATAATGACATACGTCCGTGTCGGTGGCATGTCTGAACGCCACTCCCCTACCAAATGTGTATCGGTCAGATAGACATGCAGTTGAAAGGGCTGATGCGTGTTGTTGGCGATTTGCAAATCCAGATAGTTATAGAAACAAGTCGCTCCACTTCCGAACGGCTGTGTCCGATTCGAATCGGGAAAAACATCGTAGCTATGACGATGTCGTTCCGTTACTGTCAATGGCGTGTGCAGGGTCATCCAGTACAGCAGATTGGAGAGCTGACAAAGCCCTCCGCCAACTCCGGCTGTGACGCGTCCCTGTGAGAGCAGCATTCCCTCAACATAGCCTTTGCTACGGGTCGGCTTGCCAATCTGCTTCCAGTACGAAAAGGTTTCCCCGGGATGGATGAGCAATCCGTTCAGTCGTGCAATCGCCAGACGCAAATTGATCACTTTGTTGTGCTGCATCCACATTTCCACGTTCTGCAATGGGCGTAACAAAATCGTTTGATGAGAATAATGGACATAACGCAACCATTCGCTTCTTTTCTCATGAGCGAACCTCGTTTGACCAAATGTCCATTGTACATACCTTTTCCAACGAAAATAAGCCATGCCTGCTGTCAGACGCCACTTTCCCCGTGCGATCGGTTTCATTGTGCACCCCGACTTCCTGATTATTACAATAGACGCAGGAATTTGGTGTGAAGTTGCGGTCGAATACGGGAGAGCCCTCACTTCTTACACTTTTGTAAGCGAGACGTAAGTAAAAGCCATTTCTCCTCCATCCCCGGATGAGCTAGGATAGGAAAAGTGCGCGATCGGAGCACGAACAACGAGAGAAGGAAGTGATGGGATTGAATGAAAACGCACCTACCATGAACCAACGAATTGATACATTAGATACCGTACGGGGCTTCGCCTTAATAGGCATTCTCCTCGTCAACATCGTGGCCTTGCTGTATGCGCAAACACCTGAGTTAGGAAGTGTGGACTACTGGCTGTTCCAGTTTTTCAATTTCTTTGTGGAATCTCGCTTCTTCGTGATCTTTTCCTTCTTGTTTGGCGTGGGCTTCTATATTTTCATCAGTCGAGCAAAAGCGAAAGGGGCCAATAGTACCGTTTTGTTCATTCGGCGTCTGATTGCGCTGCTCGCTCTTGGCTTTGTTCATAAAATGTTCCACCCTGGTGAAGCACTCTTCATCTACGCCATCTTCGGCTTCATCTTACTGCCTTTTTATCGTTTGAAGGCACGAACCAATCTGATCATCGGCCTTATTCTGTCTATCGTTGTCTGCGCAATTGGCTTTAAAGCGCTTTTGGTGCTTCCCTTATTTATTTTGGGACTCGCTGTCGGGCAATACGGGGTCTTTCAAGATATTCCGAAATTTTTACCCGTGATTAAAAGAGTGCAGGCCGTGACCTTCGTCCTTTCGTTAATTGGCTTGTTCGTACAATACCGACTGACTCCAGCTGATCCAGCAATGGGCGGGGCGAATCTGGTTGTAGACGATACCATGTCAGAAGAAACCCTGCAGCAGTTGATGAACTACACGATTGCCTTGACCTCCACAGGTCTTGTCATGGCTGCCTTTTATACGACGACCTTGATTCGGCTACTGCAAAATAAAACTGTCCAGACCTTTCTCTCTCCACTAACCAGCTACGGTCGCATGGCTTTGACAAACTACGTCGGACAAACCGTATTGATCCTTGTGGGAAGCTATTTGTTCGATTGGTTCGGCAATCTGGGTTACCTGCAAACGACACTGATTTGTCTCGGCATCTACGCGATCCAAATGGTATTTAGTGTACTCTGGCTGTCTGTCTTCCGCATGGGGCCACTTGAGTGGGTATGGCGATTATTTACATACATGAAAATCACACCGCTGCGAAAATAAACAAGCAAAGACCCCAGAAAAGCTGCCTGACAGCTAGTCCGGGGTCTCTTTTTATTTTTTCGCCAAGTATTTGCGAATGTCAAAAGCAACGGCTGCTACAATGATAAGCCCTTTTATGATGAGCTGCCAGTATGGGTTGACTCCGATAAACGTAAGCCCATAGTTGATGACGCCAAAAATAAGGACACCGGCAAGCACACCTGGAACGGTACCAATTCCACCAGACGTCGAGACTCCACCTACCACACAGGCTGCAATGGCGTCCAGCTCGTACATGTTGCCGTAGTTGTTCGTCGCGCCACCTGTCCGGGCTGACTCCAGAACACCTCCGAGTCCATACAGGGCACCAGCAATGGCATAAATAATCATGAGGTTGAAAGCGACGTTGATCCCAGAAACAGTTGCGGCCTGCATGTTACCTCCGATGGCATACATGTTTTTTCCAAGTCGCGTCTTGTTGAAGATCACCCAGACGATGAACGCAACCATGATTGCAATGATGACGATATACGGAATCGAATACGGGCCACTTGGGCCGATGTACCCTGTCCCAATCTGATTGAAGTCACTACGCAGTCCAGCTATTGGCTGAGATTGATTGGGCTCCATATCAAAATAGATAGAGTTGAACCCGTACACAATGACCATCATGCCCAACGTGGCGATAAAAGGGGGCACACTAAAACGAGACACTATGATGCCATTGATCAGGCCAACCAGCAAGCCCGCAGTAATTGCGATGAGAATGGGGATAAGCAACGGCAAATCGGGTAAATCCGGGAAAAACCTCCGCGGATAGTCTTGGCTTTGGAGCATCGAGGCGGAGATGACGGCAGTCAATCCAACCACTCGCCCCGCTGAAAGATCCGTTCCTCCTGTGATTAGAACAAACGCAGCACCCAAGGCAATAATGGCACGAGTGGAGGATTGCATCAAAATATCCCGAAGCGTTGTAATGGAAAGAAAATTGGGATCGTAAATCGCGATTCCCGCTATCAACAAAACCAGAACGATATAGATGGCATTTTGCGTAACAAAGCCTTGCACCTGTTTAGCAGACAACTGAGACATACCTGTTCCCCTCCTTTCTCATGCAAGATGTTTGGTAGCTAGCCGCATGATCTCTTCTTCGGTTGCCGCTGGGCCAGACAAAAAACCCGAGAGCCTCCCCTCGCACATGACCATGATCCGATCTGACATCCCAAGCAACTCCGGCATTTCCGAGGAAATCATGATGATGCCTTTTCCCTGACTCGCCAGTTCCGCGATGATGGTATAGATTTCGTATTTGGCGCCGACATCGACTCCACGCGTAGGTTCGTCCAGCAATAAAATGTCCGGATCAGTCAAAAGCCATCGCGCCAGCAGAACCTTTTGCTGATTGCCTCCGGACAGGTTTTTGATCAGTGCTTTCATAGAGGGAGTCTTGACGCGGAGCATCTCGATGCTGCGGCTGACATCGGCTCTACGCTTTCGTTCATTGAGGAGCAGAAAAGGGGTCTGGTAACTGGACAAATTCGCAATGACCGTATTTTCCAGAATCGATAAGACAGGGATGATGCCGGTGACGCGCCGCTCCTCCGTCAAGAGCGCCATTTTGTACTTCTTCGCATCCTTCGGTGATTTGATCCGTACCTCCTGACCGTTGATCGACACTTTTCCTGCTGACACCGTGCGCAGTCCAAACAATGCCTCAATCAGCTCTGTTCGTTGTGCACCCACGAGGCCGCCTATGCCCAAGATTTCGCCTTTGCGTAATTCAAACGACACATGCTGAAATGACTGGGGAAATGGGGAGGTCAGTCCCTCTATCTTCAAAATCGGTTCCCCTGGCGTATTGGATCGACTCGGGAAACGCTGCGTTAGGTCCCGTCCGACCATTTTGGAGATGATCAGATCTGTCGTCAGCTCAGCTGCCCGCCAAGTTCCAATGAGCTTGCCATCTCGCATGATCGTCACGTCATCCGCAATCCGTAAAATTTCTTCCATCTTGTGTGAAATATAGATGATGGCGACACCTCTACTCTTCAGTTCGCGGATGATCGCAAATAACTGCTCCACCTCGTTTCCCGTCAAAGATGACGTCGGTTCGTCCATAATGATCACTTTGGATTGGTAGGAGACAGCTTTGGCAATTTCAAGCGACTGTACTTTGGATACAGACAAGTCACGGACTACAGCGTGCGGATTCAGGTCCATTCCCAGATCAGCAAATAGCTTCTCCGTATCCGAAAGCATTTTTTTCTCATCCACAAACGGAAAAGGACCGATTCTTTTGACCGGAAAACGTCCTAGCCATATGTTTTCCATGACATTGCGAAAGGGTACCGGATGCAGCTCTTGATGAATCATGGAGATGCCATGTATCAGCGCGTCCTTTGAGCTGTTCATCGTCACCTGCTGATTGTTTAACACGATTTCTCCCGCATCTGGTCTATAAATTCCGAAGAGACACTTCATCAGGGTCGATTTGCCTGCTCCATTCTCTCCCATCAATGCATGGACTGTTCCGGGACGGACTTTTAGCGTGACATCATCGAGTGCCTTGACCCCTGGAAATTCTTTATGAATGTGGTTCATCTCCAACAAAAACGCATGCTGGCCCATGCGAATGCCCTCCTTTTTGCAAATTCATCCCATCACCGAAACAGGAGAGTCGGATTCGTCTCTTCACCGACTCTCCTGCTTTTTTTATTTTGCGTCGTTCATATTTTCCTTGGTGATTTTTTTGTAAGGCACCCACACGTACTTGCCGTCTGTAATGTCAAAGCCTGTGGAATCTTTCGTTGGCGTTTCACCCTTCGCCAAAGACGCCGCGATGCTAAGGGTGGCTTTTCCTTGGTTATTCGCATCATTGAGTACCGTTCCGAGCAAGGTTCCGGCCTCCAGCTCCTTCAGTGCAGGCGCTGTGGCATCCACGCCAACAACGGGCATATACTTGCCATTCGTAAAAAAGCCGGATGCCTTCAGCGCTTCGATTGCCCCCAGTGCCATATCGTCATTGTTGGCAAGAACGGCTTCGATCTTGTCACCGGAAGCTGCGAGGAAGGCTGCCATCTTTTCCTGCCCTTTTACGCGATCCCACATGGCCGTATCTTCTGCGACCTTCTCTACTTTAATCCCTGCATCTTCTATCGCCTTCACCGAAAACTTCGTCCGCAGCTCAGCATCCTGATGCCCTGGTTCGCCTTTTAACATGACGTATTGGAGGACGCCGTCCTTGTTTTTATCTGCTTCCGGATTTGCCTTCCAGTAATCGACGATCAGCTGCCCGGAGATCGTGCCGGATTCCTCCGCTTTTGCTCCCACGTAGTAGACCTTATCCCACTTCTGCATATCCTCTGGCATCGGTTCACGGTTGAAGAAGACGACAGGAATATTGGCTTGCTTCGCCTTGTCGATAAGGACGCCAGCAGCTGTGCGATCCACCGGATTGATAGCGAGGGCATTTACCTTTTTGTTAATGAACAAATCCACTTTGTCATTTTGCGTAGGCTGGGCATTTTGGCTGTCTACAATGTCCACTTCGGCTTTGCCCTCCGCGGCTTTCGAAATCGCATTGCGCACTCCTGTCATGAACGTATCATCGAACTTATAGATGGCGACTCCGATTTTTGGATTCCCCGCAGGAGCCGATCCTCCCCCCGACGTTGCCGGCTGCGATCCGCCAGATTGTGAGCATCCAACCACCGAGAGTGTAACAGCAGCTACCAGTGTAGTGGCAATCAGTTTTCTCATTCGATAATCCCCCTTTATCCCCTAGTTACATCTGATATACACCAAATGTAAGCGTTTTCCAAAATGTGTTCCATCGAAAATCCTGCGCATTTCTATCAAAATTCTCATCTGTTTTTCGGTGGCCTATTTAACGAAGGGGAAGAGGAGCTTTTGGTTTTCCGACCAGAACATATTCTCCCGATCGATTACTTTTGTTCCGGTGTCGACCAGACTAGGCACTGCTTCTCCGTTGCTCGCATCGACTGCGTACTTGACGCCGAGATATCCCATCGATAGTGGCTTCTGGATGATCGTCGCGGAAATGATTCCTTCCTGCAAATACTCCAGTACTTCCGGCGGACTATCGATTGCTACGATTTTGACTTTGTCCCGCAGTCCACTGTTTTCTATTTCCTCGGCCACACCGATCGCTGTACTGGCATCGAGTGCAATCACTCCTTTCAACTGCGGATGCTTGCGAATCAGTTCGCGCGTCCACTCACCGATCTGCTTTTTATCCAAGGGAACATTTTCGTTGGCAACCAGTTCAACCTGCGTTTCCCTTGGGAGCAAGTCGAGGGCGCCCTGTTCTCTTCGTTTGGCATTTGCCTTTACCCGATCTGTACCGAGCAATGCGATTTGTCCCTTTTTTTCGATCAGGAACACCATTTTTTCGAATGACTTCATGCCCATATCGTAGTTATCCGTCCCAATGTAGCTTTTGACGGCTGAATCTGTTCCAACTGTGTCGAGTATAAGGATCGGGATGGCCCGCTCTCTTGTCAGCTTGATGGCTTCTCGTAAAACTTGTTCGTCACTAGGTGCCACCACGATGGTCTCGGAGCCATCTGCGATAGCCTGCTGCACTAGTTCCATTTGCCTCTGGGCATCCTCCTCATAGTCCGGCGCGTAAAAATTCAGGTTTCGCTCATATTCCTTGGCAGCCATCTCCGCCCCGAGCTTGACCGTTCGCCAATAATCGCCGTGCTTCATACGAACGATCAGCGCCACTGTCTTTTTCTTGTCTACTTCCCCATTCGTAAGCGGAGCACTACACGAGTAAAGAAGCGTCACCGCTACCAAAACGAACAGTCCGTATACGCTAAGTCGTTTCACCGCTGCTGTCCTCATAAACGATCTCGCTCCTCTGCCACCTGGCGCGGAATCCATACACGCACAACGGTCCCCTCTTCCTGTTCGCTCGCAATTTCCAAACCATATTCTTCACCGAAGGTCAAGCGGATGCGCTCTTGCACGTTTTGAATCCCAACGCCCGAGCCTTCTTCGCTTTTGTAAAAGCCAGCTTTTACTTGTGCAAGAACATCAGGGGACATGCCCAAGCCATTGTCGCTTACTTGAAGTAACACCTTATCGTCGATGAGTGCTACAAATATGCGAATCCGGCCCGGATCAGCCAAATGCTCAATCCCGTGGTAAATGGCGTTTTCCACAATCGGCTGGAGCAGTAACTTCAGCGTCAGACAGTTGAGCACTTCATCCTCATCCTCGACCACGATCTCGTATTCAAATTTTTGCTTGTATCTCATTTTTTGAATAATAAGATAATGACGCGCGTGCTCCAGCTCTTCCCGAACCGTGATAATGTTCTTGCCTCTGCTCAGGCTAATCCGAAACAGCTTTGACAACGAAGTAATCGTGGTGATGACATCCTCGTTTTTTCCGTTGCCGACCATCCTGACCACAGAGTTCAACGTGTTGTACAGAAAATGTGGATTGATCTGTGCCTGTAGCACCTCCAGCTCGCTTTTTCGTTTGGCTTCCTGTTCCCGAATGATCTGGTGCATCAATTCCCTGACCTTCGCGACCATCAGATGAAAACGCAAGGAAAGCTGTTCGACCTCATGGCTTCCCCGAATCGGTTCACTCTCTGAAAAGTCTCCTTGCTCCACCTTTTCCATGGATTGCTCCAGCAGCTTGATCGGTCGTGATATTTTCGCAGAGAGATAGTGCAACACGAACAACACAATGACAATCACAAAGATGAGCAGCCAAAAAATGAAGCGACTGATTTCGTTTTTGGTTGTCACAATCTCGTCCATATAGGAAACCCCAATGATTTTCCATCCTAGCTGATCAATCGTCTTGATGGTAATTAAGCGCGTTTCGTCCTGTGTCTCTTCTACATAGCTGCCATAGGAATGCTTCAGCGGCAAGGAACGGTTTTCATTTTTCAATCCGGCGTAAATCAACTGTTGCTGCGGATGGTAGACGATGTTCCCGACCAAATCGATGATGTAGACGTACCCCTTTTTCCCCAAGCCCACACTCTGGCACAGGTCATCGATCTCTTTGAAATTCACATCGACTAAAAGTACGGCAGGAATTTCTCCGTCAGGTCCGTGGAGAAGAATTTCCCGACTCATCGAGACGACCCAGGTGTACTCCCCTTTAAACAAGTTCTGGATATGTGGGAGCGAAATGGACAGGTTTGTCGGGTCCTCGATCGCCTTTTGGAACCAGCTCTGTTCGGTCAAACGAGTGTTTCTCCTCAGTACTTTGGAAGGAGTTGTGGATAATAATGTCCCGTCTCGTGTAAAAACCGCGATAGACACAATGTCCTTTCTCGTTTCTACGATTGTCTCCAGCTGTTCGCTCAGCTTGTCTGCCGTGAGTCCCTTGCTCCTTCTGATCTTGTCATCGACGAGTTCGAAAATTTGCGTCATCCCATTTAAATAGCTGTCCAGATTGTATTTCACCTGCTCCAGGATTTGCTGCGTGTGCAGATAAGCGTTTTGCTCTGCTGTCTGCGCAAATTTTCCGTACAGCATCACCCCGACAAACAGCATGACGAGCACCGTCACGAGCGTAAAGGAAGTGGTAATGATAAATTGAATGCCTTTGACCTTGATCACCGCGAGCAATCTTTTCATCGGTTAGCCTTCCTGCTCGCTCTGACTTCGGTACTCTTTAGCGGACATGCCTGCATACTTGCGAAAGCTGAAACTAAAGTAATTGGGATCGGTATATCCTACTTTCTCCGCGATTTCAAAGGACTTCAAATCGGTCGTTCGTAAAAGCTCCTTGGCCTTTTCCATGCGCAATGACAGGAGATAGGACACAAAGGTGGTTTTCGTCTCTTTCTTGAAAATACTGCTAAAATAACCGAGGCTGATGTGCAGATGATCGCACACCTTGTGGATGGATATGTCGGGAGAATGATAATGCGTGTGAGTGTAGTCCAATGCCTGGGTGATCAATCTCCTGTACGTCGTTTGCCGTCCGCTTGCGATACTTCCCATGATACGCTCACAGATTTCTGTGATCTGTCCGCGGGCATCCTCCATACCGGTAAAAGTCGTCATGACCTGCAACAGGTGGCATTGCCCACCAAACAACTGATCCATGTCGACCTCTGCTCGATGGGCCGTCTTCAAAATCGTCGTCATAATCTCCAACAAAAAAATTCGATAATCCTCAATTGATATAGGTACACCCGCCATTTGATCAAACATTTCATCGATTACGGTCCGAAGCTCCGTACTCGTCCCCATTTTGATGCACCGAACAAATTTATGCTCCCTTCTCTCATCGAGTCGTATCTGCTCACTCGCTTGCTTTTCCACGTCATTGATCACAATCATCCTGTTGCAGCCAAGGATACTTTTGTAGTCGAGTGCCTGCCTGGCGTCCTCATACGAGTAAGGGAGTGCTGCTACATCTGTCACGACGTTGCCAATTCCGATTGTTACCGTGATGCTCATATATTTTTCAATCGTGCGCCTGATTTCTTCTGCGATGTTTTGTGCTCGCACTCCGATTCGCTGCGTGTCGTCTGCCATTGTTTGCATGAGCAGCACGACCTGATCTTCATGGAGAAAAACAATTCCCGTCTGTTTGCCTGCGTTCAGCTGCTCTTCTGCAATATTTTTCACAGCAAAAAGAAACAGCTGCTGCTCCTCCTGCTTGGGCTGGTCCACACAGATGACCGCCACGAGATATTCAGGACTCCTGAGCTCTATTCCGTATTCGCAGGCTGTTGAAAAAACATCGTTCTGTACGAGTTGACGACTCAACAAGGATGATAAAAAAACCTCCCGCAAAACCGGCAAGCTTTTTCGATAGCTATCGCGCAGCAGCTGAACGTTTTCCCGATGGGCCGCCTCTTCGTCCATCCGTCGCTTGACCTTGTCCAGCGCTTCCATCAGCTCACTCGCGGAAAACGGCTTGAGCACATATTCATCAATTTGCAGCTTCACGGCCTTTTGCGCGTACTCGAACTCATCAAACCCAGTCAGGATAATGATGCGAATGGCAGGATACTCGCGCCCGATGGACTCCGCCAGCTGAAGTCCGTTCATAAAGGGCATCTTGATGTCGGTTACGACGACATCCGGTCGCAGTCTCTCGACCAGTTCCAATGCCTCTCTGCCGTTCTCTGCTTTGGCAACCACCTCGTATCCGTGGCTATGCCAGTCAATTTCTTGGCTAACCCCTTCTCTTACATCTTCTTCGTCATCTACCAATATCAGCTTATACATAGGCACCTCCCGCTGTTGTACTTGTACAACGGGAGGCGATTGTTTTCCTGCCAATGGAAAATGGTATGGTGCTACCACGTCTTGTTCAGATCATCTGCATAGAATAAAATCGCATTTTGATAGGCCAAAATCGTAGGATCGCTTGAGGTTTCTGCGAGGTTTTTCAGGAGGAGAGTCATGGCTTCGTGGTGGTTCCCGAGATTGTAATACGCCATGGAAAGAAAAATCGGAAAGGAACGGTCCTCGGGGAACTGTTGCATCCCCTTTGCGAGCGTATCTGCTGCCTGTTCGTATTGTCCCAGCGTGCGATACGTACTGCCCAGACCCAGTAATGCCCCTTGCAAGTCGTCATCGACAGACAACCCAAGCTCAATCGCTTTTTCGTAAAATGGAACGGCTTCTTTCTCCAATCCAGCTGCGTCGTGGCACCACGCACATTGATAGTGGGCGACAGGATCAGTCGGGGATTGGCTGACGAGCTGAAGGGCAAGCTGGATCGCTTCGTCCAGACGCCCTTCTTTTCGCAGATGAATGATCGTTTGGATCATCGGATTCATGTGAGCACTTCCTTTGCCTGAGTATCTCTCTTTCCCCTAGCGTAACAGGGCAACTAGGCAAGGTGAAGACACAACTTATGTGCCCTGCAAGGATTTTGCCCGCTCTCTTTCGCTTCTCCTTTGTCGGTACGCTCTCATCCACGACCAGCCCAAAATGAGAAACGGAACCAGAACCAACAGGATCAACAGAATGCCGTCCCAAAACTCCCACGAGTGAAGCGGAGCATTTTTCATGTCGTCGGCGATGATCCAGATAAAATCGACCGCCATGCGCAGCTGATACTGGACAAAGAACCAGATTCCCCACACCGATCCAATCAAGTAGACCCAGCTATACCAGCGGATGACTCTTTTCTCATGGTCGGCTACGTACTCCCATTCCTCTTGCTCATCCTGCCTCAAGGAACGGAATTTCCCTTTTAGAAACAGGCGTGTATTCACCATCAAATTGGAGCATTGGAACTTGGTTGCCAACACGTAATACAAGTCGGTCTGCATGAAAACCATGAACTGAAAGGCCAAAGCCATGAGCAGGATCACATTCAGCATACGAATGAATGCTTCCATGAAGGGCACAAGCGTCAGCCAGCCTTGATCATTGGCAAACAACAGAATGACACCGATTCCCATAAACATCGCATCCCAGGACATTCCCGCCAAAAACGCCCTGTATCTGCGCTGTGGCTCAACGAGAACAATATTGGACATATTCGTCTCTGCTACAGCAAAAACAAGTCGATGCCCCAGACCGATACGACTGCCGATCCCCAATGATCGGGCCGCCATTAAGTGGGCCATCTCGTGGAAAAAGAGAAAAACCCAAGTGGCCACGAAAGAAACCACAACCGAAATCGTCACGGAAGAAGAAACAAAAATATCGGAATAGACCGGGATATACTTGCCTGTAAACATACAAATCAAAAGACCTGTGAAAAATAAGAGACCGTATAATCCAAAGGCAACACGATTAAAGAAAAACTGACCTGTACCCTGCTTAATCCAAGAGAAATGATCCTCAACTGGAACTGGCTCGTCGACAACTTTCCCATCTACCCTGTACACAAATTGATAGGAACCAATTAAATCCTGCGCAAAGTCAAGCACATCCACTGGTTCGCCCAACTGTTCTTCCATGATCGTCGCGACTTCATTGATGCTCTTCCCTTCATCCAGCATATCGATGATCTCAACACCAATGGCCGGAAGCACAATAAAGTTGCTGATATCCGTTCGTCCAATGAGGATCTCTTCCTCGTTTTCCGCCCGACGCGCAAGCGGGTGCATCTTGAGAATGCTATCTCCTGAGATGTTCAATTGACAGACACCTTCCTCTCTTACAGGAACGACTCCTTACTTTGCGAGCACTTCATTTCTCTTGATATGAAAAATCGGCTCCGTTCCACTGCCGCCTCCGCAAGTCGGGCATTCGGCTTCATTTCGCTCCCACTCAAAAAACACGCTCTTTTCCAACGTGTTGAAATCGAAAATGATAAATTTGCCCGCCGATTGTACCGGAGCGATTCCTGTCAAATACCTGATAGCATCGGAAGCCATCATTCCCGTAATCATCATGGTGTTGGGTGCAATCGTAGCGGTAGGTAGAATAAAGTTGGTATCGAGCAGCCTTTGGATCAACTGCGGATAGTCTTCTATCTGTCCGGAACGATGCAAATGCATGCAGTCGATACAGCCTGTCTTGCCCGGTTCTACCATAAAGAACTGTCCTTCGATCAGGTTGAATCCCCCGGCAATGAACGGGATTTGCAGCTTCGTGCAGGCATGATTCACCCATCTCTGCAAAAAGAAAAAGGGCTGATCGGCTGCGAGCATCACAAGGTCACTTCCGGCAATAACCCGCTCCACGTCTTCGCTGGACTTGATTTGCAGCGTCTCCGTTTCAATCAATACCTCAGAATGAAGCCTTCCGATGAAATCACGCGCCGCTTCCACCTTCAGGCGACCAATATCATGCTCGTTAAAGACCATTTGTCTGTTCAAATTACTGAGCTCTACTCTATCAAAATCCACGAGCTTGATATGCTGGATTCCCGCTCCTACCAGATTGACTAGTAGTGTGGAACCAAAGGCACCCATTCCCAGGATCGTCACTTTTTTACTACTTACCTGTTCTTGTAGCCCGCTTGGACTTTGATTGAGATCGGTAAACAAGGAGAAGTAGCGGATATTCGCTTTATATCTTTCCTTTTGTTCTGAAGTCAGAACGGAAGCCTCTTCCTTCGCCTGATCCATCAGGAAGCCCAATCCACTCAGTGATTCCACTGCTTCCGATATTTCTTCATACGTAATTTCGGGGTAATCCTCAACCAATAATGTATGTATTTCACCGATAGTACGAGTGCCATCCATCAGTTTGATCATCTTGCGGATGGACCCATTCTCGTCTTCCAATTCGAAGGTATAGCCAGGAGCCTCTCCCAAGCGGATCATTTGCTCTGTCACTTCATAAACAGGATGCACTGGTTTAAATAAAGGACGACGTTCCATACAAAACACCTCCCAATAATGGGGTTCGCTAACCCGGCTCATTTTAGATGAAAAAAGGGAATAGCTCGTGTGCTATTCCCCCTCTTCTTAAGAGAATTAAGCTGCTACTGCAGTAGTGCGAACGCTTTCAACTTTTTTCGCTTGGATTTTCATGGATAGTTCCTCCTCCCTAAGATCGAAAATTAAGACAAGTTCATTATATTTCATAAATTTACAGAAATCTACAAATATTAGCAAAAAATTATATATTCTGGTAATATTCGACTATTTATTTCGTAAGCAATAGGATTTTCCTTCCATTTTCTATGAATATTCTCAGAATTCCTTCTTTCAGGGAAATACTTTTCATTCTTTTCGGAAAATACCCCTGATTTTGGGGCCTTCCATTAGACATGAAAAACCACCTCGCCCAATCATAAGTTGGGGAGGTGGTTTCTTAGTTGCTATTTCTCTTAACGGCCTTCACAGTAGCCAATGCAGCAGCTAGATCATCATAAATAACATTCCCTACGACAACCGTATCTGCAATCGCAGCCATTTCTGCCGCTTGCTCCGGGTTACGAATCCCGCCGCCATAAAAGAGGTGGGCTTCTCCCGCGCCTGCTTTGGCAGCCTTTACAATTGCCGGATCACCATATGTACCGCTGTACTCCATGTAGATAATCGGCAAACGACAAATGTTCGTCGCTACCTGTGCGTACGCTTTGGCCTGCGAGGCATCCGTAATCGGACGTGCTTTCGTCAGCTGTGCTACGCCCGCGTCTGGATTGGCGATGATATAACCTTCTGTAATGATCTCATCCCAATGAATATAAGCGCCAAACGCTTGAAGCCCCGAGACATGCGGAGCAAAAATCCAGTCTGGATCGCCAGCGTTCAGTACGAGCGGGATCAAGTACGAATCAAATCCTGGCACAACTGCATCCAGTGAGGAAATCTCCAAGACAGCCGGTACTGCGTAACGACGCAATCGCGACATCAATTCGAGCGTATTGTCATAGGTCACACCGTACGTGCCGCCTACAATGATCGCATCTGTTCCGGACTCGCAAATCGCCTCCAAGGCCTCGTCATCGATTGTTTTATCCGGGTCTAGTTTAAATGTATGGCGCCAGCCACGATAGTCAATCAACGTTGCCTGCCTCCTAGCTATTTTCCGATCCGCTCAAGCGCCATCTGGTATCCGTCATTTCCATAGTTCAAACAGCGTTTGACGCGGGAAATGGTCGCCGTACTTGCGCCAGTCTCTGCTTCAATCTGATTGTAAGTAAAGCCTTTGCGGAGCATTCTCGCTACTTCCAGGCGCTGTGCGAGCGACTGCATTTCGTTCACCGTGCACAGATCATCAAAAAACTGATAGCATTCTTCCATCGTTTCCAGGGAAAGAACAGCTTCAAACAACTGTTCGAGCCCTTTTCCTTTTAATTTTTCCAATTGCATGTCTGTCACCTCTGTTATATAGTCCGTCTTTCGAACGGTTTCTCACTGTACAATTTTTAAGCACTAAAGCTTCAACAATTATCTTAGAAGAAACCGCCTACATCCGCAAGCCCTAATCCTTACTGGAACTTGAGCGACTTCGGCAGACCCGGTGAGGTCGACAATATCGCCACCCATGTATTTCCTGGCAAAAGCGGTGCCTCTTGCGTCAAAGCCGCGTCCTCATAGGCACGGATGACACCATTGCTGCGCTTCCATTTGACCTTGCGTGCTTTTCCCTGCTGGAATAAATAACCGTCCCCCGGCCCGATTACATCGACCGATAGACGCCCTTCTTTATCCAGCACGCGGTGTTTGGCAGAGATGACCAACAGATTGGTCGTAGACAACTGTTTCTTGTCGCTCAAGTCCAAATGTGGCTTGCCTGCCGTAAAGCGCATGTATTTCTTTTGTTCGGCATCATAGGTAAAAGCAGCTTTATTCAATGAGTGGAAAGTCAGATCTACCTGTGTTGCAGGCTCGCCTTCCTTGATCTCGGCGTCCTCCTTCAGGAAGGTGAAGTGAGGCACCTCTGCCGTTTGTCTCATCCCTTTATCCTGCATCGCTTTTTCCAAGAGCTCTGGCTTGGTGTACAGGTTATGTGGCATTTTCCGGAACTTTTCTCGCCAAAAGTATTTGCCGTTCGGAATTTCATCCAGATGGCTGTAGTCTTTTCTCGCCAAGGTTTCTAGCGCATCCGGACTGCCTCCCGCGTGAACGAGGACCGCATCAAAGCCGTTCCCGATCTGGATAAAATAAGGGCGGATACTGCGGACAGGTCCAATTACTTCTGGTTTTTGGCTTTGGAATATCGCAAGAAAACGGGTCATTTCCCCTTCTGACAATACCTCATAAATCATGTCCGCTTTGTTGACGCCTGTTTGTGGACGGGCGGGCGGAGCGTTGTTGATCATTACCATGATCGGGCGTTTGCTTGCCAGGTTTTCATGACTACCAAGGCCTGTCATCGGTGCCTTATACGCATACTCGATGGGCTGATTCGTTTCCGGTGGCGTTTGCACAAGCGGATCAGGTATTTGCGGACTTGGTTGGGTGTCCACCGGCTTTTGAGCGCAGGCCGTCGTTAAGAGCATGAAGGCTAGTACCATGAGAGACGATTTGACTGTTCGTTTCATATGAATCGCTCCTTTCCATCTCTCGTTGTCTTTTTTTCCCTGTTTCTTTTTCCAGAAGGATACAAGGGAATCCTGCTTCCACACGTTTTCCACGATTCTCATACGCCCGTGCCACACATCTTGTTTTTGGCTATGCTACAATAATGAAAAACAGATGCAAAGCGAGGCTACAATCTATGAATACCCCCTACCTCGTCTATCTGGTGGACGATGAAACGAACCTGTTGGAGTTGCTGCAATCGTATTTGCAAAGTGCCGGATTGCAGGTGAAAGCGTTTTCTAGTGGCAAGGACGTCTTGCCGTTACTTGATGAAGAAACACAGCCACATTTGTGGATATTGGACATCATGATGCCCGACATCGACGGCTATGAGCTCTTGCGTCTCATCCGTGAAAAATCAAATGTCCCGATCATCTTCATCTCCGCTCGCGATCAAGATGTCGATAAAATCATCGGACTGGAACTGGGCAGCGACGACTACTTGGCGAAGCCATTTCTCCCTCGCGAACTAGTCATCCGTGCGAAAAAGCTGCTACAACGCACCTATGAAAAGCCCGGTGCCACTGCTTCCTCTACCCAAACTTTCCAAGATTGGGTAACGGTTGATCCTTATATGATCTCAGAAAAAGGCAGACAAGTAAAAGAAGGCGACGAACTTATTGATTTAACCACAAAAGAATTCGAGCTCATCGTCTACCTTTTGCACAATCAAGGCCTGGCCTTAAATCGCGAGCAGATTCTGACCTCCATCTGGGGAGAAGACTACATCGGCTCAGACAGGGCTGTCGATGACTTGGTGAAGCGCATCCGCAAGAAAATGCCCAAGTTTCCATTGGAGACGGTCTATGGCTTCGGCTACCGAATGACACGTATATGAGCAAATTCCGGCTGAAAAACCTGCCGATATCTAGGCAAATCCTCATTTTGTTCATGATCCTGACAAGCGTTCTCGGAGTTGGCCTTGGTATCGGGTACCCACTGGCTGTCAAACAGTATCTGGTATCCAACACTTACACGCTCTTGGAAGAAGAGTTTAACACATTATCTCAGCATATCTCTTTCAATGAGCATAATGAGCTGCTGCCTGTTCCGGCTGCGGCCCCTTACTTTTTACAGCTCTTGCTCCAACGCTATGAGTACTCATTTGATATGATCGTCTATGCTGAAAACGGACGAGAGCTGGGCAGCCGAAGCAATGGCCGTATTCCATACGAGGATGCCAAGGAGCTGTTCCAACAAGCCGCCTCGTATCCAAGCAACAAGCTCCAGCATGGTTCGCTGGACCGTGGAGACGAGAGTTATTTGTTCGTCAGCAAAAAAATGGATTACCACGGCTTCCCTTACTACATGGTGCTCTTCTCCAAGGAAAAGGAGCTCAACCAGATCAACTCGATTTTGACACGTCAGTTTTTGTTCGTGTTTGGTCTGCTGCTTCTCGTAAGCTGGCTACTGGCCGTCTGGTTTAGCGGGTATTTGAGCAGGCCGCTGCGCACACTGGAAGAGCTATGTAAAAAAATCGCTCGTCGTCAGTTCGATATCCCGCTTACGATGGATCGCGGAGATGAGATCGGACAGCTCGCTCGCTCATTCGATATGATGAAAAACCAACTGAAGGAATACGATGAGTCACAGCAACATTTTGTCCAAAATATTTCCCATGAGCTCAAAACACCGATCATGGCGATTCAAGGATACACGCAAGGACTCATAGAAGGCGTCTTTCAGGGGCCTCAGGCTGAAAAAGGGCTTTCCATCATCATGGAAGAGAGCAAGCGCCTCGAAAAGGTCGTCGGACAGCTCTTGTATATCACGAAGATCGAGTCTGTCTCCCAAATGATGCAAGTCGACCGCGTCGACCTGTCTGAGATGATGCACCTGTTGAAGCAGCGACTCTCCGTGCTCAACCCACAAATCGAGTGGGAGTTAAATCTGGCAGCCGACTTGATCGTAGAGGGAGACGGTGAGCAATTGAGCACCGCGTTCGTGAATATCATGGAAAATCAACTGCGCTACGCCAAAAGCCGACTTACCATCACAGGAAGACACGCCGGAAAAAGCGTCGTTGTCGCGATTTCCAATGATGGACCACCCATTGAGGAGGCGCTGCTGCCGAATTTGTTCCAGCGATTCCGCAAAGGAAAGTCGGGCAAGCATGGGCTTGGACTCGCGATTGCCCGTGCCGTCTTGGAAGCACATAAAGGAACGATCGATGCTCGCAACGATCCAGATGGACCTTGCTTTACAATGATTGTACCCATTGAGTTTAAAGGCCGATTGAGCTGATACGAGTTGTTCAAAAGAACACGCACTGGGAGGGGACACTTGTCCTCTCTTTTTCTATTCTAAAGGAGAAATTCGATAAAAGCGTAGGAAGAAACCGTGACAAAACCGAGCTTCTCATACACGTGTACCGCCGTGGGATTATCTGCAAAGACCATCAAATAAACATTCGCAGACTTCTCCAAGCCAATCCGGGAAATATCTGAGCTGATTTGCGTACCCAACCCTTTTTGCCGTTGATGGACAGACGTTCCAATGTTCCCGATTTCTACAAAGGCTTCGTTATAGACATGAAAGCCAGCTACGGCCACTGGCTCTCCTCCCTCCGAAAAGAGCGCGATATGTGGCATTTCCGCTACTTCCTCTGCTCGAAAACTAATCATGCCGAGCTCTGCCGCCATATTCTCCACGATCTGTGCTTCGGATAACTCCAATATTCGCGATTGTCCCACAGGTAAAAGACGCTCGGGATATTTTAGCTTCATCAGATGCATGGTACGTGTGGCGAGTATATTCGGAATCTGCACGCGCGTCAGACAAGGCTCTGCGAGTGCAATCACACCCTTTTGTCCATCTGGCAGGCTGCCGTCCAGCACTTCTTTCATATAGGAGAGCATTGGTCCCACCTCGTAATTTTCCTCCCCCTCTACCACATGGAGAGAAAATGCGTGAAACGGCATCCCTTTTAAGTAAGACCCGATGGCGGTTACTTCTCCTTGGTCGCTGTCCGTTACGACGACGCTCCTATCCGTTCGCAAGTACATATTCCCGTATAAAATATACGAATCTTCTAACGAAATCTGTTCCAAAAGCTGGCGTTGTTCATGACCTGTTCGCAATTTTAGCAAAGAAATCACTCCTTCTAACGATTCCCTATTGACGTTGTCGTACTTCACGGTTAACATGGTAAAAATTTCTCTATTAAAGAGGCAGTTCAAAAAAAGACAAACTTCACCTAGGAGGAGAGAATCGTGGCTTTTTATTACACAGAACCATCTCGGACGTTTAATGAGTTTTTGTTGTTGCCAAATCTCACCACAAAAGAATGCACTCCGAACAATGTGGACTTATCCACTCCGATTACCAAGTATAAAAAAGGTGAAAAGCCTGCCA
Source organism: Brevibacillus sp. FIR094 (assembly GCF_050477165.1). Classification (NCBI taxonomy): domain Bacteria; kingdom Bacillati; phylum Bacillota; class Bacilli; order Caryophanales; family Paenibacillaceae; genus Brevibacillus; species Brevibacillus sp. FIR094. The sequence goes on from NZ_JBEAES010000016.1 coordinate 153,088, forward strand.
TCTCACTAAACATACCGTTCTCATCCGCAGTCATGCAAGCAGTTTCCGACCATCATATGGCGGTCGCATTGGCTAGATGTGGCGGTATTTCGTTTATTTTTGGCTCCCAGTCCATCGAGAGCCAGGCAACCATGGTTCGCAAAGCAAAAGGCTACAAGGCTGGTTTCGTCGTGAGCCGCTCCAACCTGACACCAAGCCATACGCTGAAAGACATTTTGGAATTGAAAGAAGCATCAGGCCACTCCACCGTTGCCATTACGGAAGATGGTACGGCAAAAGGCAAGCTGCTCGGAATCGTAACGGGTCGCGATTATCGCATCAGCCGCGACTCCCAGGACAAACTTGTCAGCGATATCATGACACCATTTTCGAAGCTGATCTATGGAAAATCCGGCATCACGCTCTCCGAAGCCAACGACCTGATCTGGGAGCACAAGCTCAACTGCTTGCCAATCGTAGACGAAAATCAAAAGCTCGACTTCCTCGTTTTCCGCAAGGACTACGATTCCCGCAAAAACAATCCGCTGTCCCTCTTGGACGCGAACAAAAGCTATATCGTAGGTGCCGGTATCAATACAAAGGACTACAAGGAGCGCGTCCCTGCGTTGGTGGAAGCAGGCGTTGATATTCTGGTCATCGACTCCTCCGACGGCTTCAGCGAATGGCAGCGCGAGACAGTTCAATTTGTAAAAGAAAACTTCAATGTTCCTATCGGTGCAGGTAACGTCGTCGATAAGGAAGGCTTCCGCTACCTCGTGGAATCGGGCGCAGATTTCATAAAAGTAGGGATTGGCGGCGGCTCCATCTGCATTACCCGCGAACAAAAAGGAATCGGACGCGGTCAAGCCTCTTCCCTCATTGAAGTGGCAGCAGCTCGCGACGAGTACTTCAAGGAAACAGGCATTTACGTTCCGCTCTGCTCCGACGGCGGTATCGTACATGACTACCACGTGACACTGGCTTTGGCTATGGGTGCAGACTTTGTCATGCTGGGACGTTACTTCGCTCGCTTCGACGAAAGCCCGACCAAAAAAGTGAAGATCGGCAATAACTTCGTGAAAGAATACTGGGGAGAAGGCTCCAACCGCGCTCGCAACTGGCAGCGCTATGACACTGGCGGCAAAAGCAGTCTCGTCTTTGAAGAAGGCGTAGACTCCTATGTTCCATACGCGGGAACCCTGCGCGAAAACATAGACCGTACCTTAAGCAAAATCAAATCGACCATGTGCAATTGCGGGTCGCTCTCCATCTCAGAGCTTCAGCAAAAAGCGCGAATCACCGTCATCTCTGCTACTAGCTTGGTAGAAGGCGGCGCACATGACGTTATCTTGAAAGAAAGCAGCATGGCTGCTGAGTAATACAATCGACGCGTAATCACAAAAAACCAGTCTGCAGCTGTGAAGTGACCCCATAAAGTTGGACACGTATTATATTTAAGCAATCTGAAGGGTTTGAGTTCGGTATTGTACTGGACTCAAGCCTTTTAATTTTGT